>SKGS01000170.1 GCA_007117355.1 Lishizhenia sp.
AACGCACAACGCAATCGAATTATCCGACTTATGATGAATAAAGAAGTAACCAATTATATTGAAAGTGCTCCGGAAGAGCACAAAGCCATTATGACAAAAATCAGAGCACTCCTATTTTCTGTTGTACCTGATGCAGTAGAAGAATTTAAATGGAGTCGCCCCGTGTATAGTCACAAAAAAGATTTTGCCTATTTGGTAGCGAATAAAAACCATGTGAATTTTGGCTTTTCCCAATTTGAAAAAATCAAAAATCCAACTGAGAAATTGGAAGGAACAGGGAAAACAATGCGTCATGTGAAATTGAAAACTATGGCAGATATTGATGAAGCATTGTTTAGTGAGTGGTTGAAGGATATGGTGGGGTAAATTCTGAGAATCACACATCTCCCCTTCCATCGATAAAATCTTCCATTCGGTAGATTTCATTTTTCTATTGGTTTGTTCTCCACCATATTTATCCTAGATTTGTGTAATATGGTTTCAAACAAAAAAACAGAATTTCTACTTCATCTATTAATCTGGGGATTGATTCTGTTCATTCCTTTTTTGTTTTTCTCGGGTGACAGTCCGAAAAATTCACGGATGCTTTACCGAACTTGGACACCAATTGTATTTTCACTAGTACTATTTTATGTCAACTACTTGTGGTTGGTTAAGTCTCTCTTTTTAAAGAAAAACTATGTGGGGTTCATTGGTATCAACCTCTTATTGATTTTACTGTTCATCTTTTCTATTGAATATTTCCAAGAGCTGTTTATTGAAGCTTCCCGAAAGAAAAGGAAAGGGAGAAATGCTTCCTTACAGTATTATGCCATCATGCGCTACTCATTTACTTTTATCCTTTCCATTGTAGGGAGTATTGCGTTTAGAATCATCAAACAAAAACAACTCCAAGAAATTCAACGAGAAAAAGAGCAAAATGAACAACTCTCGGCAGAACTACAACACCTCAAATATCAAATTCAACCGCATTTCTTTCTCAATACCTTAAACAATATTTATTCGCTTACAGATTCAGCACCTGAAAAAGCCAAAACGACGATTCATGGGTTGTCAAAATTGATGCGTTACTTACTTTACACTACTCAAAGTGATCAAGTTACGCTAGAACAAGAATTGAATTTCATCAAAAAATACATCGATTTAATGAAAATCCGAATTGCAGGGGATGTTGAAATAACCACCAATCTTGAGCTAGATAAATCACATCACAAAGTTGCTCCTTTACTTTTTATTCCCTTAGTAGAAAATGCGTTTAAACATGGAATCAGTGCCACGAATAAATCATTCATTCACGTTGAAGCGAAATGGGAAAAAGAAACGATACTGCTATTCATTGTCAGTAATTCCAACTACGAAAAAGACGAAAAAGACCAAGCTGGTTCAGGAATTGGAATTGCGAACCTCAAAAAACGGTTGGAAATTCTTTACCCTAACAGCTACGAATTTCAGCAGACAGCAGACGACAATACGTTTGTTTCCAAATTAATGATAAAACTCTAGCACATGAAGAAAATTAGCTGCATCATTGTTGATGACGAACCATTGGCACTTGATTTATTGGTGGGATATATCAAAAAAACGCCATTTTTAGAACTAAAAAAACGTTGTAAAAATGCTTTTGAAGTGTTGGACTTTCTGCAAGACAATTCCGTTGATTTGATTTTCTTAGACATCCAAATGCCCGACTTAACAGGGATAGAGCTATCGAAAATAATTCAAAATAAAGCACGTATTATTTTCACAACTGCTTTTGAGCAATATGCCATCGAAGGATATAAAGTTAATGCCATCGGTTACCTCCTCAAACCTTTTGATTATGATGAATTTCTTCAAGCGACTTTAAAAGCACAGCAACTTATTTTATCAGAAAATGAAACCCAAACAGTTCCAAAAAACGAACAAGACTTCATTTTCGTAAAGTCGGAATACAAACTTATAAAAATTGAATTTAACGCTATTCAATACATCGAGTCGATGAAAGATTACCTAAAAATTCACATTAATTCTCAACCCAAACCAATCCTGACTTTAATGAGTCTCACAAAAATTGAGGAGGTATTACCGGAAAACTTTTTGCGGATCCATCGTTCCTATATCATTAATCTCAACGCCATTGAAAGTATCGAGCGCATGCGAGTATATATTAAAAATGAACCCCTACCCGTTTCTGAATCTTATAAAGATATTTTTAATGAAAAGATTGGGAGGTATTCTGCGGAATGAAACTTTTGTTAACTCCCCTCAACCATCGATAAAAAAACCGATTTGGTAGATTCTAGTTGATACTGGCAATAAGTGGCTTTATATTTGAAGTGTAATCAATAAAATTAAAAGATATGAAAGCAAAAGGAATTTTAAGTATGCTAGCTCTAACGTTGATAACGTTTGGAACAATAGCACAAAGAGGAGACCACGCTAAGAAAGATTGGAATCCAGAGAAAAAAGTTGAAGCAAAAGTAGAACGTTTTGTGGAAAGTACCCAAATGACGGAAGCACAGAAAGAAGCCTTAAAAAAATCGTTACTGGCACATCACGAAGAAATGAAAGCACAACGTGAAGCTGAAAAAGCACGAAAAAAAGAACTTTGGAAAGAAAACAAAGCCAAAAAAGATGAAAAAGTAAAAGCTGCGCTAAATGACGAAAAGCTTTCAGAGGCTTGGAAAGCATTTGAAGAGGAAGAGCGTGCTAAACGTAAGGAAAAGATGAAAAAGCATCACCATAAAAAAGGGAAAGGTTCAAATCATCGAAAGGAAAGTAGCAATGATCATCCAACGAAGTGATACACTTACTTTATGAAAAACCTTGACAGTTATTTGACAAGGTTTTTTGGTTTAAATCCGTTTGATTTAATTAAAACCAGTAGTACAACATAAAATTGTAGTACATTACAAAAAACAGAGGGTAAAAATTGTAATGCATTACAATTTTTTAGGTGTTAATATTGTAATTTATTACAATGTTTTGTACTTTTGAAGAAAAAAAGCAAAATGGATGCAGTTATAAATCTTAGTAACCGTCTTATAAGCAATGTAAATCAGTCGTTCCAAAGAGGGCTGATGGATAAAATTGATTGGTCACAACGGTTAGTTGAAGTGAGGGGCAGCAGAGGGGTTGGAAAAACTACGCTTTTACTTCAAAAGGCTCATGAGTTAAAAATGACAGGCGCAAAAGTTGTTTATGCTTCATTAGATTTACCTTATTTCTTTTCTCAGCATCTTTTTGATTTTGTGGATGAATTTACAAAATATGGTGGAACACATTTGTTTTTAGACGAAGTACACCGTTATCCATCAAAAAACAAGGATTCGGATTGGTCTTTAGAACTTAAAAACATATACGATTCATTTCCAGCGTTGAAAATTGTTTATTCGGGTTCTTCGATTTTACATTTATTTAAAGGTAAAGGAGATTTGAGTCGAAGAAAAGCAACATACCTCATGAATGGACTTTCGTTTCGAGAGTATTTAGCGCTTAATTCTATTGGTGAGTTTGCCATTTTAACATTAGAAGACCTACTACAAAACCATGAAGAGATAGCGATGGACATTACTGACAAAATCAGGCCACTGCAACATTTTAAAGCGTATTTAAAACATGGTTTTTACCCTTTTTATTCTGGAAATGAATCAGTATATTGCCGTCAATTGCAGGATGTTGTTAATTTAATTATAGATGCAGACTTACCATACACAGCAACGATATCACAAAATGCCCGAGAGCAACTAAAACGATTGCTCGGCGCAATTAGCTCATCTGTTCCTTATGTTCCAAACATGAGTAAATTAGCAACTTTAGTAAACGTAACAGACCATCGGACATTACTAAAATATATGCAGCTATTAGAAGAAGCTCAATTAATTGCCTTGTTGCGTAGTGATGCCAAGGGAAACAAACAACTTCAGAAACCGGATAAAATCTTTCTAAACAATACCAATCTAAAACATGCATTAAGTATTTCAGAAACGAATGTTGGTAGTGAACGAGAAACATTTTTTTACAATCAGTTAACTCAACATGAAAAAGTAACATACCCTCAAAAAGGAGACTTTAAGGTGAATGAAAAATACATTTTTGAAATTGGAGGAAAAAATAAAACACAAAAACAAATTCAAGACTTAGCAAACGCATATGTCGTATCCGATGAAATTGAAATAGGTTTTGGTAAAAAAATACCATTGTGGTTGTTTGGGATGATGTATTAAGTTAAAAGTTTTAAGAATAATGGATTTAACTTTGAAGTTCAGGCTAATCTAGAGAAACTAGTGTTTTTTTCTTTTCTAATGATAGTAAAAGCCAACTATTTGAAAAAAAATATGGTGAAAATGAAGAGTATTTTAAAATTCCCTAAAAAAACATCCTCTTTAAAAACCAAAAATGGGGCTATTCTTATTGGAAGCCCCATATATAAAAGTCCATTTCTACCACTTACCTACTCCACTCTTTAATCGATTCCTCATTCAACTTCAC
>SKGS01000257.1 GCA_007117355.1 Lishizhenia sp.
AGAGAAGTTAAGACTGCTTGCGCTGATGGTACTGCCCTTTTGAGGGTGGGAGAGTAAGTCGACGCCACTTTTTAAAAAAGCCCTATTGCACATAGCAATAGGGCTTTTTTTGTTTTAATTAATCATTGGGATTAGTGAAAATCCATAATTCGTAATCAATTGGAACTAGCTTTTGAGCTTCTGGATATTCCAAATAAGGAGTCTAAAAATGGATATAATGCAATACAATAGTCCCGTTAATAATGTTATTAAACCTAACTTGAAAAGAAGTTCGTTGTTAACTAATTCCAGATTTTCTTCTGAGTATGTTAATAAAATGCCATTATATAAGTATAGGTAACCACCAAATAATAAAGAAAGAACACTGAGTAGTCCAAAAGCAAGACCTTCGTTTTGTTTACGAAAAAGATAGACTCTAATCCCTCCAATAAATACAGAGATTATTAGCAGCCCAGAAACTAAAATTTCGATTAAATGAGTCATTGATAACTAAAAAAGCTAAACTCACCAACTTAAATACCCATTAACAAAAACTCAATATCTTTATAGTTAAGATTGAACACCTTACCTAAAATGGGGCTAGTAAGATTACCCTTATACATATAAACACCGCCTCTAAAACCAGCGTCTTTTTTTATAAGATCTTTACACGTGCCAAGTTCTCCCATAGATAAAATGATAGGTGAAAAAATATTTGAAATTGCAAATGATGCTGTTCGACTAACTCTTGAAGCTATATTTGGTACACAATAATGTGTAACTCCGAATTTCTCAAAAGTTGGTTCGATATGATTTGTGACTTCGCTCGTTTCAAAACAACCTCCTTGATCTATACTAACATCTATAATAACAGATCCTGGCTTCATATTAGAAACCATTTCTTCAGTAACGATGCAAGGAGTTTTACCAATGTTCGAACGAATAGCACCAATAACAACGTCAGCTCGCATTAAAGCTTTGGATAATACTTTTGGTTGAATTATTGAGGTGTACATTCGTTGTCCCGTGCTTTGTTGTAATCTTCTTAATCGAGAAAGGGAATTATCAAATACTTTTACAGAACTTCCAAGACCAATTGCAGCTCTAGTGGCATATTCGCCAACTGTTCCAGCTCCAAGAATCACAACTTCTGTTGGTTGAACTCCTGCAATACCACCAAACATAACACCTTTTCCGTCTGAAAAATTACTAAGTAATTCGGCAGCGATTAATATGGAGGTGTTTCCTGCAATTTCACCCATTGCTCTTACAATAGGGAAGTGCCCATCAGAGTCTTTTATATATTCCCAAGCGATTGCAGTGACTTTCTTTGCTGAAAGTTGCTGTAAAATTTTCTTAGGTTGCATGGTTATCTGTAAAGCTGAAATCAAGGTCTGATTCATACCCATCATTCCAACCTCTTCCTCTGTCAGGGGAGAAACTTTTAAAATTATATCACATTGAAAAATTTCCTTCGTTTCATAAACGATTTGAGCTCCTACTTCAGAATAATCTCTATCCGTAAAATGAGCATTTTCGCCAGCCTTAGTTTCTATTTTTACTCGGTGACCATTTGCGACTAACAAAGAAACAGCTTCTGGAACTAATGCAACACGATGCTCCTGAAAAGTAGTCTCCCGAGGAATCCCAATATTAAGACTACCTTGTTTTTTGACAATCTCTAACATTTCTTCCTGTGGAAGTAAATGCCCTTCTTTCATTAAGCTTTTTATTATTTCTGGATCAGTCATCATATTCAACAGTTATTAGTCGATTTTCGTTACCCTTTCTTTCAATAGTTACCCATACGGTGTTTTCTGGTAAAAGGTTTTTAATATTTTCAGCCCACTCAATAAAAACAATACCTTCTTCTTGATACAAATATTCTTCAATACCAATATCATAGGCTTCATCTTCGCTTTCTATACGATACAAGTCAAAGTGATATATTCTACCAAAATAAGGTGATGCATATTCGTTTACATATCCATACGTAGGAGAGCCTTGAATATCGGTAATTCCCATGGCTCTTAATAAAAATGTGATTATTGTTGTTTTACCAGCACCCATTTCACCTTTAAATGCAAAAACCATTTTACCTTTAGTGGATGCTAGAAACTGAGTACTAATTAGTACC
Source organism: Lishizhenia sp. (assembly GCA_007117355.1). Classification (GTDB taxonomy): domain Bacteria; phylum Bacteroidota; class Bacteroidia; order Flavobacteriales_D; family Crocinitomicaceae; genus CSBr16-161. The sequence goes on from SKGS01000257.1 coordinate 2,117, forward strand.
AAATCTTCTAAACTTGCAGCCTCGTATTGCTCTTTCATTTCTTAGGAATCAACTCGATGTATGGAATTAACATTTCCTCTAATGACACTCCTCCATGTTGAAATGTATTTTTATAATATTTGAGGTAGTGATTGTAATTATTTGGGTAAACAAAAAAGTCATTATTCGTGCAGAAAATGTAAGCGTCAGAAATATTTGATTTTGGTAAGAATAAATCGTCTGGATTTTTCACTTCAAAAACTTCTTTCTGTTTGTAATCTAATTGTTTACCTATTTTATATCTAAGATTAGAATTTGTTGATTTTGGACCAATAACTTTTACAGCATCAGATACTTTAACTGTACCATGATCAGTTGTAATAACAACTTTTTGTCCTGTTTTTGCTATTTTCTTAAGAATTTCTTGCAGTGGAGAATGCTCGAACCAGCTCTCTGTCAATGACCTATATGCAGCTTCATCATCCGCTAACTCTCGAATTACTTTCATATCTGTTCTAGCGTGAGAAAGCATATCAACAAAGTTGTAAACGATAACATTTAAGTCATTCGATAACAACTGATTAAATTGTTCATTAAGTTTTTTTCCAGCATCGAGGTTCGTTATTTTGTGATATCCTAATTTACAGTTTTTACCAAGCCTTTTGAGTTGTGTTTCAAGTAATTCTTTTTCAAAATTATTTTTCCCTCCCTCATCTTCTTCATTTGCCCAATATTGAGGATATTTCTTTTGAATTTCTGATGGTAACAATCCAGCAAAAAAGGCATTTCTTGCATAATGAGTTGCAGTTGGAAGAATAGAATAAACAATTTCTTCTTGTTCAAAATGAAAGAATTTACTCAATTGTGGACGAATAACCTGCCATTGGTCAAACCTTAAATTGTCAATTACCACTAGAAAAATTGGCTCGGATAAATGAGGTGCAATTTTATTTTTAAAAAGTGTATGAATCAACTGAGGAGAATCGTTAGAGTTTAGCCAATATCCATAATTTTTTTCTACAAACTTACAAAACTGTTGATTAGCCTCCTTTTTCTGCATTTCGATAACCTCTTTCATTCCTTGGTCTTCAATGTTTTGAAGTTGAATATCCCAAAACACAAGCTTTTTATATAGATTAGTCCAGTCTTCGTAATCTAAATTATTGTTTAACTCCATACCAATTTGACGAAACTCTTGTTGGTACATAGAGTTCGTTTTGTTGGAAACCAACGTTGTATGGTCTAAATTCTTTTTAATACTGAGTAATATCTGATTAGGATTAACTGGCTTAATAAGATAATCGGCAATTTTACCACCGATAGCTTCCTCCATAATATTCTCTTCTTCACTTTTAGTAATCATTACGATAGGAACTAAAGGCCTAGTTTCTTTTATTCTCATTAATGCTTCCAAACCAGAAATACCTGGCATATTTTCATCTAGGAAAATGATATCATAGTAATTATCAAGGCATTTCTCAACAGCTTCTGTTCCGCTATTAACAGTTTCCACTGAATATCCTTTTTGTTCAAGGAAAAGAACATGAGGTTTTAGTAAGTCAATTTCATCATCTGCCCAAAGAATTTTTGCCTGCATGCTATGTTTTTTTTATAGTTTTACAAAAGTAATTTTAAAGATATTATTTTGTATCCAATTTCGAGTGAATATAACAAAAAGAAAATTATTAATGATCCTGTATATGGATTTATTTCTTTACCAAATGACATTCTTTTTGATATTATAGAGCACCCATATTATCAGCGTTTAAGAAGAATTAAACAGTTGGGGATGTCGCATCTAGTATATCCTGGAGCTTTACATACACGTTTTCATCATGCGCTTGGGGCAACGCATTTAATGTCAAAAGCCATTCATGTATTACGAAGAAAAGGAAATGAAATTTCTGAAAATGAAGAAACAGCTGTTTTAATTGCTATTTTGTTACACGATATTGGACATGGTCCTTTTAGTCACACTTTAGAGCATGAAATTGTTAAAGGAGTCAGTCATGAAGAAATATCGCTTTGTTTCATGAAACGTCTATCCCTAGAATTTGATGGAAAGCTAGATTTAGCAATTCAAATTTTTACCAATAATTATCCTAAAACATTTTTACATCAGTTGGTTTCAGGGCAATTGGATATGGATAGAATGGATTATTTGAACAGAGATAGTTTTTATACAGGTGTATCAGAAGGGGTTATAGGAAGTGATCGTATTATTGAAATGCTTAATGTGAATAATAATGAATTAGTGGTTGAGCAGAAAGGAATTTATTCCGTTGAAAAATTCTTAGTAGCCCGACGATTAATGTATTGGCAAGTTTATATGCACAAAACGGTAGTAGCTTCAGAAGTTATGTTATCTTCCGTGTTGAGAAGGGCAAAGTATTTAACAAAAGAAGGAACGAAGCTCTTTGCTAGTCCAGCATTTCAATTTTTTCTAGAAAACGACTATACTTTGCACGATTTTAAAAATAATAGTGAGTTATTAGATAAATTTGCACAACTTGATGATGTTGATATTCTTGGTGCAATTAAAGTTTGGCAATTTGAAAAGGATAAGGTATTGTCGGAAATAAGTAAAAGGATTATCAATAGAAGGCTGTTTAAGATTGAAATAGGAAATACATTATTTATAGAAGAAAAAATACAGAAAATTAAGCATAATGTTAAAAATAATTTAAATTTGAAAAACAATGAGTTAGATTATTTTATTTCAACTAATAGTTTAAAGAATAACGCATACAATGAACTTCATGAAGGTATTAATTTATTGATGAAAAATGGAGATATTGTCGAAGTTAGTAAAGCTTCTGACAACTTGAATATTTCAGCTTTATCTAAGCCTGTTGAAAAGTTTTATTTATGTTACCCTCGAATAGGTTTTTAAATTAACTTTACCAGCAACAATAAACTGTTGATAATATTTAATGAATGAAGTGTCTCATTTAAGAACTATTTATATTTTTGACTGATGGAATTAACCGCAAAACAAATAGCAGAAGCGTTAGAAGGTAGAGTAGAAGGTGATGAATCTATTGTTATTAAAGGATTGTCTAAAATAGATGATAGTCTGCCTCAAACACTTACGTTTTTAGCAAATCCAAAGTATGATGATTTTATTTACAAAACAAAGGCAAGTATTGTTATTGTAAATGAAATGTTTGAGTTAAAAAAAGAATTACCAGAACATATTACTTTAGTTAGAGTTAGAGATGCTTATGCTTGCTTTGCTCAACTTTTGGAAATATACAATAAATTAAGACAGAAAGAACCTAAAATCGATTCCCGAGCAGCGATAGACGATACAGCCAATTTAGGTGATGATGTTTATATAGATGCGGGTGCGTATATTGGTAAAACTGCTGTGATTGGCGATAGAGTATATATTTACCCTAATGCTTATATAGGTGATAATGTTCATATTGGCGATGATTCAATCGTTTACCCAAACGTTACTATATATCATGATTGCAAGATTGGGAAAAACTGTGTTATTCATGCCGGAGCTGTTATTGGTGCAGATGGTTTTGGTTTTGCCCCAGATGAAAATGGTGTTTTTCAAAAAGTTCCACAAATTGGTAATGTAGTATTAGAAGATTTTGTAGAAATTGGAGCTAACTCCACTATTGATAGAGCAACGCTGGGTTCTACTATTTTGAGAAAAGGAGTGAAAATTGATAATTTGGTTCAAGTTGCTCACAATGTGGAAATAGGAAGCAATTCAGCCATGGCTGCTCAATCTGGCGTTGCGGGTTCTACAAAAATAGGAAAACATGTTTTAATTGGAGGTCAAGCTGGAATTAGTGGTCACATTAAAATAGCTGATAAAACGCAGATTGTTGCACAAACGGGTATTCCTGGGAATATTAAAACAAGTGGGAAAACCTTAATGGGTTCTCCAGGAATTCCTATTGAAGATTTCAAAAAGTCTTACTTTGGCTTTAGGAAATTGCCGTACATATTAGAAAAGTTAAGAGAATTAGAACAAAAAATAATATCAAAGTAGCTTGATATTTTAAATACTTATGAAAGAGTTTCAAAGAACGTTAAAAACCTCTGTAAGTGTACAAGGTGTAGGCTTGCATACTGGTGAAAAAGTAACATTAGAGTTATGTCCAGCTCCTGAAAATCATGGTTATAAGTTTCAGCGAGTAGATATTGAAGGAGAACCAATAATTCCAGCGGATGCGGATTTAGTTGTTTCTACAGAACGTGGGACAACATTAGAATTTAAAGGTGCTCGTGTTTATACCACAGAGCATGTTCTTGCTGCTTTGTACGGTATGCAAGTGGATAATGCATTGATAAAGATAAATGGTCCAGAAATCCCAATCATGGATGGAAGCTCTTGGCCTTTTGTTCAGGCTATTGAAAGTGTAGGCTATGAAGAACAAAAGGCAGAAAGAAACTTTTTTGTGCTGGATGAAAACATTCCTTGGGAAGATGTTGACAAAGGAATTGAAATTTTAGCTGTTCCTGATAAAGAGTATAGAATTACCGTGATGGTAGATTATAACTCTCCTGTCTTAGGAACGCAGCATGCTAGCATGTACAAAATTTCTGAATTTAAAGATCATATTTCAAAGTGTAAGACCTTTGTTTTTCTTCGAGAGTTAGAAGTGCTCGCAAAGAATAATTTAATTAAAGGGGGAGACTTAGATAATGCAATTGTGCTTGTTGAACGCGACAATGTAGAGCAAGAGGAGTTAGATAGATTAGCAAAACTCCTAGGTAAGGAAGGTCTTAAGGTGGATATTAAAGGTATTGGAACGTTAAACAACTATCAATTAAAATACGAAAATGAACCAGCAAGGCACAAACTCTTGGATATAGTTGGAGATTTAGCTCTTGTCGGAAGACCAATTAAAGCTCATATTCTTGGTGCTCGACCTGGGCACTCTGGAAATACAAGGTTTGCAAAAATTCTAAAAGAACAAATTAAAAAGCAAGAAAAAGCACCTCGATATTTTGACTTAGAAAAAGAACCTTTATATGATATCAATGATATAGAAAGAATGTTACCACACAGGTATCCATTTTTATTAGTTGATAAGATTATGGAAATCGGTGATGAATCAATTGTCGGGGTTAAAAATATTACACGAAATGAACCTATGTTTCAAGGTCATTTCCCAAATAACCCCGTATTCCCTGGTGTTTTGCAAATTGAAGCCATGGCACAATGCGGCGGTATTTTTGCATTGAGTAAAGTAGAAGACCCACATTTGTATTCTACATACTTCATGAAAATTGATAATGTTAAGTTCAAAAGAAAGATAATCCCTGGGGATACTGTTGTTTTTGAATTGACTTTGATGTCCCCAATACGTCGTGGGTTAGTAAATATGGCTGGAAAGGGCTATATAAATGGAGTTCTTGCTGTTGAGGCTGAAATGTTAGCGCAAGTTGTTAAAGATAAAGAATAATATGATAAGTACCTTGGCTTCTGTTTCCTCTGATGCAACCCTAGGAAAAGATGTTGTTATTGAGCCATTCAGTTCAATTTACGATGATGTGATAATTGGCGATAGGACTAAGATTGGTCCAAATGTGACAATTTATCCAGGGACTCGAATCGGCAGCGATTGTGAGATTTATCCGGGTTCAGTAATTGGTGCTATTCCTCAAGATTTAAAATATGCGGGTGAATACACCACCTGTGAAATTGGTAATAACACAAAAATTCGTGAATGTGTTACTATTCACAGAGGAACGACGGATAAAATGAAAACAACTGTTGGGGATAATTGTCTTTTGATGGGGTATGTTCACGTTGCACATGATTGCATTATAGGGAACAATGTTATTCTTGCTAATTATACAGGATTATCTGGTCATGTTCGTATTGACGACTACGCCATTTTAGAGGGAAAAGTTGCTGCACAGCAATTTATGCATATCGGAGCACATTCTTTTATTGCTGGTGCTTCACTGGTTCGTAAAAACGTACCGCCATTTGTAAGAGCTGCACGAGAACCGCTGAGCTATGCGGGGATAAATGCCGTTGGTTTGAGAAGAAGACAGTTCTCCGAAGAGGATATTAAACTAATTGAAAATATCTATAGAATTCTATTTGTTCAAAACAATAACATTTCCAAAGGGTTGAACGCCTTGAATGAAGAATTACCAAACTCAGAAATAAAGCAACTGGTAATTGACTTTATTAACTCAAGCGAGAAAGGTATTATTCGAGGTTTATTGTAATTAGTATCAAACGAGAAAAATTTTTTTTGTGGTAAATAGAGGAGAAGAGCTGGAGGTAACTATTTCCGATTTTGCATTTGGAGGAAAAGGCATTGCACGATTATCTTCTGAAAAAGGAGATTATGTATTATTTGTACAAAATGCTTTTCCGGGACAAAAAGTTCTTGTGCGAGTTACTAAAAAGCGAAAAAAACATGCTGAATGTAACTTGCTATCTGTATTAGAGCGTTCTCCAATGGAGAAAATGAATGATTATCAAGAAATAAGTGGTGCTCCATTTATTTTTGTGCCCGTTGAAATTCAAGAGAATTATAAAAAAGAAGTTACACTTCATGTCTATAGAAAGCTTGGGAACATTAAAAATATAAAGGAACTCTTTGATGAAATGATTTCTTCTCCATCACACTATTTCTATAGAAATAAAATGGAGTACTCCTTTTCTTCTATTGAACATGAACTAGAAACAGACTCGGAAAAGGATGATGCATTTGCTTTAGGATTCAAGCGCCGAGGTACTTGGTGGAAAGTTGAAAGTTTAAACAAACCTTCTGGTATGTTTGATGTAGAATGGGAAACTTTTATAAAGACCTTCCGTGAATTTTTAAAAGACACAGGTTTACCTGCATGGCATCCACCTAGAAAAGAAGGCTTTTTTCGTCATATAGTCGTTCGGAAATCATTTTATGAAGATAAGTTATTGATAAACTTAGTTACGTCTTCTCAAGGTAAAGATCGTTTCAAAATTCAGGAAGTTGGAGATTTTTTACAAAAACACTTTGGTCATCGAATTGCAGGATTTCAACACACAATTAATGATAATGTTGCTGATAGAGCTAAAATAGAAAATGGTGCAACACATTTAGTTTTTGGAAAAAATGTAGTTGAAGAACATTTGTTAGGCCTTAGATTTGAGATTTCAATGGAAAGCTTTTTCCAAACTAATCCGAAGAGTGCAGAATTACTCTACACAAAAGCGATTGATTACGTTTTTGATGAAGGGAATACCCTAGATAACGAAGTCGTTATGGACTTGTTTTGTGGAACAGGAACAATAGGGCAATTATTAGCGGTTAAAAATCCTTCAGTACAAATTGTAGGTGTTGATATTGTGGAAGAAGCCATAGAAGATGCTAAGCGAAATGCGCTAAAAAATAATCTTTCGAATGTAGAATTTATAGCTTCGGACGTTGGTAAGTTTTTGTATAATTTCCCAAACTATAAAGGGAAAATAAAGACTTTAGTACTAGATCCACCGCGCGCTGGAATAGCTCCAAAAACACTTCTTAAAGTTATTAGTCTTTCGGCAAAACGAATTGTTTATATTAGTTGTAATCCTTCCACTCAAGCCAGAGATGCTGAAACACTAATATCTGCTGGTTATACGATGAAAAAAATAAGTTTAGTAGATCAATTTCCACATACAAGTCATATTGAAGCAGTGGCATTATTTGAGCGAGTATAGAAATCTTGTGAATAATTTGTTTTTATAACACACAAAAAAAGCTGTCAATAATGACAGCTTTTTCAAAAGGAAATATTTCTTTATCCCATTATTTCTTTATACCATCTTCCCCATTCTTCATCGCTATCGAAGAATTTTTGACCTAAATTCATGATTTCTCTAGCAGCATCAATCTGGCGACTTTCTTTTTGTGCTTTTGCAGATTCATACAGTCCAAGTTTGATAAATGCTAAGTCAGCTTCCATAAGTTCACTTGTGTCTTCTAATGCTTTTAATAATTCTAAACCATCTTTCCATTTTACACGAGCTGTACCTTTGTCGCCATTTCTGTATCTACATGCACCTTCAAGGTATTTTCCACCTATGTGCTCTCTATCGAATTTATAGATTTTCATAACCCATCCGAAAGCTCTTCTGTATTCATCAGCTTCGATTTCGTTCACAATAATTTCATAAAGAGAATACTTAAGTTCATTGAAAAACTCTTCATACTCTTCTAATACAGCACCATCACTATCTTTTCTACCCATTTTACCTACAGCAGTTAAAGCGTCTTTATAGGCGTTTTTGTATGAATCATCGCGGTCTCCAATAAATGAAATTTGATATAATCCGTATGCTAAATAGTAATAAGGCATTGGATCATTTTTATATTTAGTTTTATTTGTCATTTTCTCCGCTTGACGGATTAACTTCTCCCAATTTTGATCGGCTTTAAGAATTAGTAACTCTTCATAATCCTCGTCATTTTGCGCAAATGATTTGGTGCCAATGAATGTTAACATAAAAACGGAAAGTAAGATTGTTTTTGAAAGGGTCATTAAATTTTTCATAATTTTTGTTTTATCTATCTGAAATCAATTTTTGTGCCTGAATTACTCTATTAACAAATTTATAACAAACTTTTAATCATTACTCGTTGCATAAACGTAAAATTATAAAAATGGATTCATTTTCAGCTAGAATTTACCAAAAACATTTATTTTAGATGTTACTTAACCTTTTTCAAGTTCCTTCTAGCCAAAACATTTGCAATGTAAACTCCTGACAAGACAACTAGTAATGCCAAAAGTTGCTGGATGTAAAATTGTTCGCCATCCCATATACCAATAAATAAAGCGACGATTGGAATAAAATAAGTAACTGTACTTGCAAAAAGAGCGGAACTATTAGCAATCAATTGGTTAAATACTATTACTGAAAGGGAGGTTCCAACAATTGCTAATATTGAAATGTAGCCCAATGCTTCCAATGCATGAGGATTATGAACGATTACGGAGGTTGTGTCAAAACTCAGAAATAAAATCAGAGCTGGTATAAAGGTAAAAGTTAATGATACAGAAGTAATCTGTATAGGTTTAAGTTGGTGCAAAACATTTTTAATAGTATTTACACTCATTGCATAAAAAAGGGTAGCTAAAACGACCGCAAGAACATGTAATAAAGAGCCACTTGTATCTGCGACTTCTACACCATTTACCAACCAAACTATTCCTGCGGAACCGATTAGAACACCAATGACTTGTGTACTTATTAATTGTTGCTTAAAAATAAAGTAACCGATTAGCAATGTAAAAATTGGTGTGCAACTATTTAACATTCCTGCATAGCCTGACGAGAGTTCTGTTTCGGCATAGGTGAATAAAAAAGCTGGAATAAAATTTCCTATAAATCCTACGACCAAAAGACCAGAGATAATCTTTGCGCTTTTTGCAATTTTAATGTATTTGATTCCAATTGGTAAAACGACTAAAGAGGCTAAAAGCATGCGCATGGCTGCTACTTGGTTGGGTGAGAAAATTTCTTCGCCTGTTGCTTTATGGGTCATTCCTCGTTTCATAAGAATAAATGAACTTCCCCAGACACAAGCCAGTAGAAGCAACATACCCCAATTTTTTAACTCTTTATTCATGTGGCTAAAGTACCAATATGTTTTTTTAATTTCATTTATTCTTATTCTTTTGTTTCTTTTGATTCAAATGTTGTATTTTTGGGAACGAAATTATGTTTAATTCATCAATTTGCTAAAAAATATAAAATCATTAGTATGAAATTGTTTTACACCCTGTCAATAATTAGCTTGTTTGTTTTAGTTTCTTGCTCTGAAAATGAAGTGAAAGAACCCAAATCAGATGTAATTGCAGATTTCGCTGTAAGCGGAATGACTTGTAAAATGGGTTGCGGAGGCTCAATTCGCAAGGGACTACTGGAAACGGGATTCGTAACACAAGTAGATGTTGATTTTGACGAAAACAATGCTGAAAATACGATTTCTGTTCACTTTGATAGTAATTTGATTGACGAAAAACAGTTGTTGGAAGTAATAGAGAGTTTAAATGATGGTCAGTTTTCAGCAAAATTTTTAACCATGAAAGAAATTTCAAATGCTCAACAAGCTCACTTAAATCAAGAAGATCAGCAAAGAAAAAACTCCTCAACAATTGTAGAGGCTAAATCAGTAAGTTTCTCTATACCAAACCTAACAAGGTTGCTTAATGGGTTGATTTATTAGTCCAATTTTGCTGAAATGAAAGTATATAATCCCTACACAAATCAGCCTGTTGGGGAAGTTCAGTTGGACACGATTCCTATTATTTCCAATAAAATAGAATTAGCAAAACAAGCAAAGACTTCAATGCGACTTCTTTCAGGATTTGAAAGAGCTTCTATCTTGAATCATATAGTTCTTCAGTTAGAGGAAGGAAAAGCAGAGTTTATTCATGTATTGATTTCTGAAAGTGCAAAGCCGCATAAATATGCAAAGGGAGAAGTAGAGAGAGCCATTGAAACTTTTCGAATTGCTTCAGAAGAGTGCACTAGATTGCCACAGGAGATATTTGATTTAGATAGGTCAGCAAAAGGTCGAAACTTGGTTGGTGAGTACAGGTATTTTCCAGTGGGTATAGTTTTTGGTATTTCGCCATTCAATTTTCCACTAAATCTAGCGGTGCATAAAATAGCTCCTGCAATAGCAACTGGTTGTCCAATAATTTTGAAACCATCTTCAAAAACCCCTCTGACAATGGAGCTTTTGAATCAGATAATCGATAAGACAGATTTGCCAAGTGGGGCTTTCCAACTTATACATTGTTCTCGTGAGGATGGAAATCATTTGATAGGTCATCCAGACATAAACTTGCTTTCATTTACAGGTTCTCCTGATGTTGGTTGGGAAATGAAGAAGAAGGCACATAAACAAAAGGTTGTGCTTGAACTCGGAGGAAATGCAGCTGCAATAATATGTTCTGATGCTGTTGTAGAAGATGCTGTTAACGAATTGATTATTGGAGCCTTTGCATACTCGGGTCAAGTATGTATTCATACCCAACGTATATATGTACATCATGCGATAAGAAAAGCCTTTGAGGAAATTTTTCTGCAAAAAACTGCGTCGTTAAAAATTGATTCTCCTGAAAATCAATATACAGATTTTAGTGTGATGATTGATGAGCAAAATGCAATTCGTGTTGAGGTTTGGATAAACGAGGCTATTCAAGCTGGAGCTAAATTAATGTGTGGAGGAAAAAGAGAAGGTAACTTGGTAACACCGACTGTTTTAACAAACGTACCAAAGGGTTGCAAGATTTTAGAAGAAGAGGTTTTTGGACCTGTTGTTATTTTAGAGTCTTTCAATAACTTGGACGAGGCTATTGAAAAAGTAAATGATAGTAGATGGGGGTTACAAGCTTCTATATTTACAGATAGTTATAAAAACTTATCATGGGCGTATGAAAAATTACATGTTGGTGGAGTGATACATAATTTAGCTACAACTTTTCGATTAGATAATATGCCTTATGGGGGAATAAAAGATTCAGGTTTTGGTAGGGAAGGGGTGAAGTATGCAATGCTCGATTACTTAGAGGGTAAACTACTTGTTCGCAAATCTTGAAGCTTTTGAATTAACTCCAATGCCTGCGGCAATAATAAATCGTCGTCGTTATTATGAATAATGAAATCTGCTAATGGAATTTTTTTCTCGTCTTTCCACTGGTTCTCCATTCTTTTTTTAATTTCCTCATCAGAAGCGTTGTCTCTTATTTTTATTCGTTTAATTCTTGTAGATTCATCAGCTATAACCAAAACATTTTTATTGTTATGTTTATAACTTCCAGTTTCAAATAATATGGCGGCTTCATTGAAAACTAATTCACTTTTTTGAGACGCTTTCCATTTGGAAAAATGATTTCGAACAGCCGGATGAATGATGGCGTTCATTTTATCTTTTAGCGCTGGATTGGAAAAAATTTGTTTCGCTAAAAAGCTACGGTTTATACCATTTTTGTTATAAGCCTCACTACCAAATAACTCAATGACTTTGAATCGAACTTCTTCATTTTCCATCATTAGCTTTTTAGCCTCTAAATCCGAGTAGAATACAGGAAACCCTAAAACTTCTAAAACTTGGCAAAAAGTAGTTTTTCCAGAGCCGATACCTCCAGTAATACCAATTGTCCAATTAGAATTCTTCAACTTCAATCATTTTAAAAGGCAGGTGAACAATTGCTTGATAATCTTCTCCTGCTTCTTGCATATCTTCGTCATCCTCTTCAAAGTACCAATACACAGTTATGGTTGTTCCATTTTCATGAATGGATTCTAGAAGTTTTAAAATATCTAAAATACATTTGGAAGACGAAGTATTGAAGTATTCAAGTTTAACTTCAATGCGAGTAGTAGATTGAGGATGATTAATATAACCTTTTATCCAATCGAGTATTGGAGTGTAAAACGCAATAGCATCTTCAGGTATTGACCTACCTTGAAAAACTAGCTTACCTGATTGATAATCAAAATGAATTTCAGGCGTTTTAATTGTTCCGGAAATAATTAGTTCATCCATATTATTTTTCTAATGAAATTTTTACGCTAAAATAACTAAAATGTTTGTCATAATCGACCATTTTGAACTGAATTGGACTTTTTGTTTTTTTGATTATATCTATCCATCCAAGTCCAGCTGTGCCGCGCACTGAATACGAACCATTAGCCAAAGTAGTTTGATATAGTTCTTTTAGTTTTTCTAATGGCAATGAATTCAAAAAGTTTAAACGATTGGTTAAGCTCTCAATTTGTTCATTTGGGATGAAATTCCCACAATAAATAGAGACAGTTTGTTCTTTATTTCCCAAACCAAAATGAATAGAACGTAGGTTTTCAGGGAGTAAATTTTCTTCGGGTAAAATAGCGTGGTGATAGCTATTTAAAAGTAGTTCCACAGAAAGGTGATAAACACGTTTTTTGATGCTTTTTGATAGTTCGAGTTCTTTTTGATTAACTGTTTTTTCTAGTTTTTCTAAAATTTCGTCTTTTATGGAGATAGAAAATTTACCCCAATAAAAAAGCAAATTGGATTCTTCTTCAATAATAGTTTTTTCTCTATTCAACATATCCACCACGAATTTAAGAAATATGGTTGATTATTCATAGTAAAGGAATAGGTAGATCAGGGCAAACGCATTTAAAATGATATTTCTGTTGCAAGAAAAAAAAATGATGTAACGGTCAGAATATAAAATACTTGTAAAGAAGTTTTTTCGATTGAGGACGCGCCTTTATATTTTTTTGAAGATGGAGTGAACTGAAATTCGCTAATAATGGCAAGAAAACGTTGAAAGCATTGTTTTCTTTTCGGAAAAAGCCCTTTGAACACCCTTACATCCAAAGTTTTATCAGCGTTAGCAGTGACCATCACGGAATTGCGAGCAAAGCGGAAGCATGAAGTGATAAGGTCATCTGCGGTGCGGAGTACTTGTGCTGAGCAACGTCGAAG
>SKGS01000259.1 GCA_007117355.1 Lishizhenia sp.
AATAGTGCTAGTACGACAATCGTTGTTGAGGATTGTGACGATGTTAGTGTTACATCTTTTGATGGTAACCACTTTAAATTATATCCAAACCCATCCTCAGGAGAATTTGTTATAGAACTATCCAATATTGGAAAGAATGCTTTTCTTGAAATAACTTCTGTAACAGGTCAAAAAGTATATTCATCTGCACTAGAAACAGAGAGAACTAATTTAAACATGAGTGATTTACCGAATGGAGCGTATTTCGTTCGTATTTATAATGGAGACTCGGTTTCAACTTTAAAATGGGTTAAAAATTAGGTAATGAAATTTACCCAAGTTGGGGATAATGAAAACTTTAAAGGGGGTGTCAAAAACGACATCCCCTTTTAATTTATAATGCATATCCGCTACTTTACCTCAAAAAAAATACATATATCTAATTTATTCTTATCAATTATTTAAACTGTCATGTCGATACATTGGCCATTCATCGTGTTGCGGTTTAGAAATATCATAGTGGTTCAGCTCTTCTTCTGTCATTAAACATTCTTGTAGTTCTTGATTGATTTTAACTTTATCCATATCCTGACCAATAAAGACCAATTCATTTTTTCTGTCTCCAAAAGTCGGATTCCAATTTTCCTCGATTATCACTTGATTATCAACAAAACTCGGATATTGAATACGTTGTTTATAAGGCATACTACTCCACCAAACTCCAGCTGAATCTGCTCTTAATGAACCTCCTGCTTGAGACCAAGTGAGCGCCTGAACGGGACGAGAATGAATCCAAAACAATCCTTTACTTCTAATGATGTTTGAAGGGAACTTATGATGTACATAATCAAAAAAGCGTTTCGCATGAAAAGGTTTTTCAGACCTAAAAACAAAAGAAGAAATACCGTACTCTTCTGTTTCAGGAGTATGTTCCTTTTTATTTAATTCCTCAATCCATCCGGCACTTGCTTCAGCTTCATCGTAATCAAAAATTCCAGTATTCAGTATCTCGGATGGGTCAACTTTAGAAAAAGAGGAGGTAATTATTTTAGCCTTTGGGTTGAGTTTGAAAATTACATTTCTTAAAAGTTGCTCTTGCTCTTCATTAATTAAATCAATCTTGTTAATGATAATCACGTTCGCAAATTCTATTTGGTCAGTAAGTAAATTAACGATTGTTCGATAATCCTCATCCATGTCGGTTAATTCTCTGTCCTGCAAAGTCTCCGAAGAAGCAAAGTCTTTGAAAAAGTTGTATCCATCGACAACTGTTACCATACAGTCAATGTAGCTAAAGCGACTCAAGTCCACATCGTTTTCTTCACTTTGAAAGGTAAAGGTTTGCGCCACTGGAATAGGCTCAGAAATACCTGTACTTTCTATGAGCAAGTAATCGAAACGTTGTTCTTTTGCTAACCGTTCTACTTCAACGATTAAATCTTCTCTTAAAGTACAACATATACAACCATTGCTCATCTCAACTAACTTCTCTTCGGTGCGCGACAAAGTGTTTTCATTTTCAACTAATTTAGCATCGATGTTAACCTCGCTCATGTCGTTAACAATAACAGCTACTTTAAGACCTTGCTTATTGTGCAATACATGGTTTAACAATGTTGTCTTTCCAGCACCTAAAAAACCGCTCAAAACGGTTACAGGTAATTTTTTAATCGCTTCCATAACTTAACTATTTGCAATACGTTTATACCAACTAATTATATTTTTCCAATGATTTTCTCCATATTTCTCAATAAAAAGCTTTGTTTCAGAATGATTTTTATCTTCTAAAACACTCAATCTTCCTTCTGCGAAAGCCGAGTCTAGAGGAATACCGCAGTTAATGGTAATACAATTTACCCATTCTTCAAATGACGATGGTATCATGATTTTTGTATTAAGGTTAAACATTCTTTTCTTTTGTCTTCTTCCGAAAAACAGCCACCATATTCTATGGTAATCGTTGAGCTAGTTGTATCCTCAACTCCACGCATAGAAACACATAAATGCTGAGCATCCACCATTACGAAAACATCGTCGGTATTTAATGCTTGACGTAATTCATTGTATATCTGCAATGTTAGTCGCTCTTGAACTTGTGGTCTTTTTGCGTAATATTGAACAATTCGATTGATTTTTGACAGACCAATCACATTACCCGATGAAACATAAGCCACATGAACCTTTCCAATTATTGGGAGAAAATGGTGTTCACACGCTGAATATAATTGAATGTCTTTTTCTATCAACAACTTATTGTATTGGTACTTATTTTCAAAAATGGAAATACATGGTTTGTTCTTTTCGGTTAAACCTGAAAACATTTCATTGACAAACATTTTAGCAACTCGATAAGGAGTTCCTTTTAAACTGTCATCCTCCAAGTCCAAGCCAAGCGTTTTCATGATTTCTGCAAAATAATGCTCTATTTCATGAATTTTTTCGTTATCACTCCTTTTCAAGTAAGCCTCTACAACGGGAGTATCAATAGAATGAGAAACATGAGCATCCCCTTGTTCATCGAATATAAATGTGTTATTTTCTTTCATACTTAATATAATGCAACATTGTTGCAAATATACAGGTTTTATTAATTGTGGAATATTAATGTGTTTATAAATATAGGTTTTTGTTATTTGCAGGATACTAAATGAAAGAAATCCACCACTTTACTGTACGAAAAAACCTTAAACTACTTCAAAAAGCGCTTCATAAGGTAAGCGATAAACCAGGTAGAAAAGAAGGAGAATCCACCATAAATTATTGGGATGATTGCTAAACCTTCTATTTGAATAACAGAAACTGCTAAAAAAATTGCTAAGGCGCTGTTTTGCAGCCCCATTTCTATGGCAATCGTAAACCTTCCTCTGTGTGCAATCCCTACAAACTTTGCGACATAATATCCAACAAGTAAGGCTACTACATTCAGTAAAATAGCTGGTAGCACTAAATTCAAATAAGCATTAAACGAAGTATCTCCATTATTCTGTTCTGTAAAAAGTACAACAGCAAAAACGATAAATAATAAGGCTGGTAAAATGTACACCAATGCTTTTTTGAGTCTCGTTAAACCATAATTAGAAAAGTAATTGATGAACATCCCAGCAGAGACTGGAAGCAATACCGTAAATAGTACTTCAGAAAAAGTGTTTAAAAACGATAATTCTACGTTCGATTCTGATTCAAAAAACAGTTTCATTCCCAAGGACAAATACAATGGAATACTAACAATTATAATGAAACTATTAAAGGCTGTAATAGAAACTGAAAGCGCTACTCTTCCCTTTAACATAAATGTTACAATATTGGAAGATGTACCTCCAGGGCATGCTGCTAGTAAAATCAACCCTAATTGTTGAACAGGACTTAATGGAAAAATGAATGCTAAAGAAAAAGCTATTATCGGAAGTAATAGGAGTTGCGCAAAAAGTCCTGTAAGAATACCTTTAGGAGCCGCAAAAACTTGTTTAAAGTCGCTCCATTTCAAATTAATTCCAATTCCCATCATAATAAATGCAATGGTTATTGGTAGTAGTTTTGAACTTATTAATTCCATTTCACTAACGAATTGCGCGTTCATTAAATAACACGTATCCAAAACTCAACTGAGCCGATAACGGGGTGCTTTGATTCGGAAAATAATTGGTAGTAAAACGCAACGGACCGACGGGTGAATGCCAAATAACAGAAGCAGCTGCCATATACGAGCCAGTCACAAATAAGTCTGAATAACCAAAAGCTCCACCCACTTGTCTTTCTATTCTTCTAAAAGGTTGAAACACATATGGGTCAAACCGAAAATCTACACGATTATTTAAACTGAATATTAGATTTAGACCAGCTCCGATGTATTGAGGCGCTCTATACTCTTCTAAGAAAAACGTTTTTGCGTCGGCAAGAGGAGAAAACTCACTCATAGTAAGAATAGAAGCTGTATAATTTGCAAAAAGCGATTGACTATTAAATACACCTTTTCCATGAACACCTAGGCGGAAATAACCTCTAGAAACAGGAAAATATTGTCCCTCAACCTTCAAGTTAATCCATTGGTGTAGTTTTCTAACATCGTATTCGATTGGAGCCGTTGTTCCTGAAACACTCTGTTCTCTTCCTTGCACGAATCGAAACTCGGCTTTAAGATAGCTTCCAGAGCTTGCCCATTGCTTTCTGTTCAAACTATTTCGTTCTAATGAAAAAATAAAGGTTTGTCCATCAAAATTAGTAACATCCGCAGTGTCGGTACTGATAAAATCCTCGGTCTGATAGTATTCATCTCTTAAATCAAAAGCACGAAAATCACTTGTGACTTTCCATCTATTTCCTATTGGAAAGCTTATTTTAGTTCCATAATACAGTTCATTTTGAACTAAGAAAGAAGGCTTAACATCTTCAAAAAAAGTGGAAAAACTCCTGAAGTAATCCCATCTATTTAGTGTAAAATAAGGCGAAACTCTAAAAGGCAACTTTGAAGGAACGTCAAAATC
>SKGS01000253.1 GCA_007117355.1 Lishizhenia sp.
AAAAAAAGAATGAAAAATTATCAAGGTGCAATAGCTGATTTTAATCGTGCTATTTCAGTGGATCCGAAATTTCACTTAGCCTATAACAACAGAGGTGCTACATTAATGGAGCAAGGAAAATTAAATGATGCGTTAAAAGATTTTGAAAAGTGTACTCAAATTGCTCCAGATTATGCTCCTGCTTGGTCTAATATGGCGGGGATAAAATTCAAAATGGAAGATTACGAAGGTGCTCGTGCAGCAGCAGACAAAGCGGTTAAATTAGACCCTAATTACGGGTCGGCCTATGTGAACCGAGGTATGGCAAGAGAAATGTTAAGAGATATGCAAGGTGCTTGTGAAGACTGGTCAAAAGCGCAAGAACTTGGTACAGCACTTGGAAAAACGTATTACGCACAAAACTGTGGATTCTAAAAAACTCAAACTATGAAAACGAAAACACTATTATTAGTAGCTTCACTCTGTTTATCAGCAGGTGTATTTGCACAAAATGTAGACTTTAAAAGATCAAACTTTAAAGATCAAACCGAAGAGTTTAAAGCAGCTAAAGCTGCAATTGATAAGGGAGAAGAGTATTTCGAACAAGCTACACAGGCTATTTTTGAAGTAAAAAACCCAGGAATTCTTTTTTATCAAGCACTCGAACAATTCCAAATCGGACAAGAATTAAATCCAAATAACGCCCTAAATAACTTTAGAATTGGCGTTTGTTATTTACAATCTACGAAACCTTATCTGTCTTTTGAATACCTTGAAAAAGCGAAAAAGTTAGATGATTCATGCGATCCTTTCTTCTATTACTACTATGGTAGATCGCTTCAGTTGCAAGGAAAGTTTGATGAAGCTAAAAAAGCATACAAGCAGTTCGAAAGTAATTACCGTAAATCGGATAACTTCAACAAGTTTGTGAGTATGCACAACAAGGAATGTGACAATGCCAAAAAATTCATGTCACAACCAGAGCGCGTTTGGGTGGACAATATGAAAGAGCTGAACACAGAGTTTGATGAAATTGCTCCTTCAATCACAACGGATGGTTCTGAAATTATTTTTAGCTCCAACCGCCCTAACAATAACAAACCAAATGAAGTGAGTCAGTACGATCACGATGTATTTGTTTCTTATTTTAAAGATGGAGTTTGGTTAAAACCAGAGCCGCTTCCAGGAAATGTAAACTCCGCAGAAGATGACATTGTAAACAACCTGTCTTATGATGGAACTCGAATGCTCATGCATAAAAACAATGATGGTCAAACGGATATTTACGAATCTGAATTAAAGGGGGCGAATTGGAGTTTTCCAGAAATTATGGCGCGTCAAATTAGTTCTCCACGAGCAAATGAGAAATACGCTTCATACAACCATGACGGATACAATATCTATTTTTCGCGTGATAATGAAAACAGATCGAACGGAATGAATATCATGTATTCTGGAATGCGAAACAAAATGGAAAAAAACTTTGGTGCTGCAACAATGGTTTCGGAAGTTAACAGTCGATTCAATGATGGACCTGTGTATTTGCACATCGACGGTGAAACCATGTATTTAGCTTCGCAAGGGCATGAATCAATTGGAGGTTACGATATCTTTATTTCGAAAAAAGAACAAGGAACATGGTCGAGACCTAAAAATTTAGGTTACCCAATCAACACGCCTTACGACGATTTTTTCTTTGCTTCTACGGCCAACGAAAAATATGCTTACATCGCTTCAAACAGAGCTGGTGGTGAAGGAGGTTTTGATATTTATCGAGTCACGTTTTGGGGGCCACCTAAGCAACCTCTGATCGATACTGAGGATTACTTATTAGCTTCTTTAGCTATGCCTATAAAAGATCCACAAATTGAAAAAACCGTAGAGGTAAATAAAGTATCCTTAACTGTGTTCAAAGGAAATACAATTGACGCCTTGACACGAGACGCTGTTGAAGCTGAAATTGAAATCACCGATAATGCTACAGGCAGAATTATTGAACGTTTTACTACGAATAGTGCAACCGGGAAATTCCTTTTGTCCCTAACCGCAGGAAAAAACTATGGTATTGCAGTCAAGGCTGACGGGTATTTATTTCATTCCGAGAACTTCGATATCCCTGATGGAAGCGATTATAACTTAATTAACAAACTAATAGAACTTAAAAACATTGCGGTTGGAAGTAAAATTGCACTTCGAAACATCTTCTTTGACATCGGTCAAGCAACGTTGCGCAAAGAATCAAATGCGGAGTTAGATCGATTAGTGAAGTTGATGAAAGATGTTCCTTCTTTGAAAGTTGAAATTTCGGGACATACCGACAATACTGGTTCTGCTTCCTTAAACGAAAAGTTATCACAAGATAGAGCTCAAGCTGTAGTGAACTACCTTACGAGTAAAGGGATTGCTGCCAATCGCCTTACAGCTCAAGGATATGGCTCTTCAAAACCTATTGCATCAAATTCAACTGCAGACGGTCGTCAAGAAAACCGTAGAACAGAATTTGAAATTAAAGGAAATTAATCCCGTATACAATAACAATTCACTGAAAAGCCTAAATCTCTTTCGAGAGGTTTAGGTTTTTTTATGTACCACTCGACAAAACTACCTTAAATATTCATACTAATATTTAAACTGTAATCGAAAAATAAATACTAACTATTCGATTATATTCTAGAAATTCATACTTTTGTATTATGAAAGTAGTTGCAAGAATAGTTCAAACAGAAATCGAAAAATGGGTACATCGCGGTAAAGTACTCGTTGTAACAGGAGCACGTCAAGTAGGAAAAACGACCATGTTGGAAGACATGTTTGAATACAAGGCTCCTACCACACTTTGGCTCAACGCCGATGAATCTCGTGTACGAACTCGCCTATCAGAGCTAGACATAGCTGCCTTACAAAACGTGGTAGGAAATTACAAAACAGTAATTATAGACGAAGTACAACGGATTGAAAACGCAGGATTATTACTTAAACTATTGGCTGATAACTTTAAAGAAGTTCAATTTATCGCTACAGGGTCATCGGCATTGGATATTTCAGAAAAAATCTTTGAACCCCTAACGGGTAGGTATTTACTTTTTCATTTGTATCCATTTGCACTAGCAGAGGTTTACAACGACAAATCCGCATTTGAAATCGAAGGAAAATTGCCATTTCACTTAGTATATGGCAACTACCCAGGTATTGTAAAACACCCCAATGACGCAAAAATCCTATTGAGTAACTTGGCGAATCAATACCTCTACAAAGATGTATTAGTTTGGAAAGATATTCGGAAACCACAATTATTGGACAATTTATTAAAACTGCTTTCCTATCAAGTAGGAAGTGAAGTTTCTATACATGAACTGTCCAATCAACTCAACGTGAGTTCAGAAACCATCGATACATATATTGATTTACTGGAAAAATCGTTTGTTATTTATCGTTTGCCTGCATATAGTACAAACCCAAGAAAAGAAGTTTCCAAAATGAATAAAATCTTCTTTTGGGATAATGGTATCAGAAATGCAGTCATTGGTAATTATGATGATGTCAACATACGTCAAGATGTTGGGCAATTGTGGGAAAACTTTATCATTAGTGAGCGCATGAAAATAAACGCATGGCACGCTCCAGACCGTGAGTCCTACTTTTGGCGTAATTACAACCAAAGCGAGGTAGATTATGTAGAAAAAGAAAGAAATCAACTCACTGCATTTGAAATGAAATGGAACACTCAAAAAAAACACCGTGTAACAAAGGCATTTACCAATGCGTATGCTGAGGCTAAAACCAAAATAATAACACCGTTATCATTTAGTGATTTTTGCGTTAACCAAGATTGACAATGATGAATTGAGCTAATTGTCGTGACTGAATATCAAGCTCTCCCACAAAATACATGTTTAATCCTAAAAACTTATTACCTTCGCAAACTTTTAATTCAAAGTAGATTTTTTAATTATGTTAATGATTAGTCCGCCCTGATATAATGCGTTTTTTAAGTAGATACAACCTACCAAAACAGCATTAATGTATTTATAAAATTAAATCAATGATAAAATATTTTAACCTTTTTGATTTAAATCAGAAAGTAGATTATAAAAAAGAAGTCTTAGCTGGTTTAACAGTAGCCTTGGCCTTAGTTCCAGAAGCTGTAGCATTCGCTTTATTAGCAGGTTTATCTCCTTTAACTGGTCTTTACGCTGCCTTTGTGATGGGAATTATCACGGCAATTTTTGGTGGGCGACCCGGAATGATATCTGGAGCAACGGGAGCAGTAGCTGTAATCTTTATTGGGCTTATTGGTGAGTTAAGATTAAAAAATCCAGAAATTGGTATGGACGAAATCACCCAATATATTTTTGCTACAGTAATACTCGCTGGTTTATTACAAATAATCGTTGGTGTTTTGCGACTAGGTAAGCTTATGCGACTTGTTCCACAACCTGTAATATTGGGGTTTGTAAATGGGTTGGCAGTAATAATATTTA
>SKGS01000096.1 GCA_007117355.1 Lishizhenia sp.
GCACAATAGCTTCTATATCGCTATTCGTGACGATGGTATTTTTAAACGTCAAATTCGCTTTCATTAAAACTTTTCCATGGTCTGGAAGGTAATGGAAAGGAAGAGTCAAACCTAAAAGAATGATAATGATTACAACCAAAGTGACTCTACCGCTTCGTTTAGGTTTTGTTTTTGAAGCGGCTTGTTGGTTGGATTCATTTTGAATTTTGTTTTCTTGATTCGTTTTTTGCTCCAAGGTATCCTCCTTGCTCGATTTATGCTTAAAATACTTGATGGCTTTCCTGATATAATAGCCTGTAAATGCTACTAAAACGAGTAACATGATTATTTGCATAATGTTAACTGTACCTAAAATCATAATTTTTGTTTATTAATTATTAATACTAAAGCAAAACTAAACCTCTCTTCCGTCAAAACATGACGGACTTTTAGGTTCAAATAGTTAAATTTTTAAAAGTCCAAATCCAAACTACGAGCATTAGGTCTTGGTATATTTCTCCGATTAATGTTTCATCATGTTTTAGTGTTGGATATACTTCAATGTAAGCCCTGTGAATGTATTGGACTAGATCATTAAAATCTTTTGAATCACACTGATACAGTGCAGGTCGGATTTGTTGCAAGATATAGGATCGTGCACACAACATTTCTGAAAACGGAAGTGCTTTAATGAATTGATCCAGATTTTTAGACCGAACCAAATTCTTACTCAAAACATCAATATTAATACTCGTGTATTGACATATAGTATATAAATCGGAGAGCACTTGAAGGTCATATAATTTGATGGTTTTTGCTTTCTTACTTGCTTTTTGATCCCCATAGCAATGAATACCTTGAATGATTTGTTCATTTGAAAGCATTGCTTCAAATGGAATGTTAAATCTGATGGGGTCAATAAGGTTTACTCCCATCAAATAGAGGAATAATGAACCCGATTGTCCTCTATCGGATGAAAAAATAATATGCCCCTCTTTCTTTAACTGATAAATTTCTTTCAATTCTTCAGTAAACGATTCAAAATAGACCACCTCCCGCCGGAGGCGGTGGTGGTATTCCTCATTTTGAACTTTTAGGTTAACCAATTTCAGGATTTCCATGATTATCTGTTTTGTGTGAGCTGTTTAATACATTTTGAGCAAATTCATTATGCTTATTGAGGATTATAGCGCGTTCTTGAATTATTGAACTATTCACTGTAATCTGATTTAAAGCACGCTTGATACTATCGCGGTAAAAAGTTGATTCTTCATCAAAATCGACTTTATATGTTGCATACTTATTATACAGTTTTTCAAATTCTTCTTTTTCGATTCTTGAACGTTGAGATAACTCCATCGCTAGTTTAACCAAAACTTTTTTCTCTGTTATCAGTGTCTTTTCTGCAAGAAGTTTTCCTTCATCGATAATGATTTTTATTTCATTTTCCGCATCTTTTATTGAATGTATTCTATGTGTATCTTGGCTTTCTGATAATGCATAACCGTAATATTTTTTACCCATTCCTGACTGCTTAATGGCATAACCTAAAAAATCATGTACCTTACTAATATCAGATGCAGAACCTAGCGTTATATGTTCTTCACCAAATACTATTTTTTCGGCTACAAGTCCACCTAACTTTATTGCTACTTTCTTTATTAACTCATTTTTTGGAGTATAATCAGCTTTATCTCTGGTAAAGACAAAGCCTTCACTTTTTGAATCGCTCGATACTGAGGTAATACATTGAGGTGATTGTTGAAGCAGAGCAGCATGTAAAACAGCATGTCCTGATTCGTGTACAGCAACGATGGCCTGCATTTCATCTTTTTTAGGCTTTCTTAGTTTATCCAGATGTGATGGAATTTCAAAACCTTCCTCCCATAGCTTGGTGTTATCATAATAAAATGAGCCAATCAACTTTTCATCACTAACACTTAGCTTAATAAAATCAATGGGTTTTTCTTTAACTAAAATAGATTGTAATAGCAATGCTGTTTTCGCTTTAACAATTTGATGAATTGTTGTGAAAACAGGTCTTGCGCCTTGAGCTGGATAGACACCTTCTCTGTATATTTTCTCTACTAAACTATCGTTATAAGTCCATTTAATATTGTATTCCTTCTCAAGCTGTTTGAAGTAGTTATTTAAATTTAAGCGAATAATTTCTCGGTAAGACTTTTCATTGAAAGCCGGATAAATGATATGTGAATTTCCCAATCTTGCAATTTGTTCATCACGAAAGCGCTCTCGAAGTGCATTTTTTATAATTGGCACATTGATTTTCTTGCTTAATTCATAAAATTCATCAGCGGAAATATCAGCAGTGAAATTTCCGTTAAAACGATACGCTTCATCAATGTTGCCTACGACAAAAACCAACGCCTTTCTGAAGTGTTTTATTAAAGGTTTTTGGGCATTACGAACAATATGCTTTAATAATTTAAGGGTCTCCACTTCATCCAGTGTTTTTAAGTAAGACCTTACATCAGCTATATATTTGATTTGATATTTTTCATCAATGTAATCTAAAATCAATTTATGAAATTCATCTGGAATAGCTAGTTCATTTTCGTTAGCGTTGGTGCTGGGTTTATTATTCAATACCTCATCTCGTTCCTTTATAAATAATTCGTTTTTAGTTGTAGCCTTACCTTTTTGTATTTGCATACCATCTTCTATTAACTTCTCAATTAATATGGTGAATTTCATTAATAACTTTATCTTAAAATCCCATTTGTTAATGGAAATCCTACCTGAATCTATCAATTCCCAAATAATACGATTCGAGTCCTTTTCAATTTCTTCTTTATAAAGAGTTCCCTTTAATGTTCGAGCGTGCTGGATTTCGTCTAAAATGATAATGATTTGTTCATCTCCTGAAATGTCTGCTATTTCTTCAAGTGAACTATTTATAGCGTATTCACTCTTTTTTTCTCCTAAGTCAACTCGAAATGTTTTATCAGTAATATTTAGTAGTTCAGATAATCGTAAAAGCAATGAGGATTTCCCTACTCCAGTTAAGCCCCAAAGATTAACAACACAGGGTTTGTTTTGAAGATTTCCAAGCGTATACCATGACCTAACATTATCAATTACTTCCTCAATGGCAGAGTCAATTCCTACGAATTCTTTTTTTAGTTGTTCTTTTGCTTTGTCTAAAGTACTGATTTTTGACTCGAAAGACCTTTTCATTTTTAATAATTCTTTGCTCATAATCTTATTTTTTAAAGTTTGAGCAAATATTCAAGAAGAGGTACGACAAAAGGTGTCGTAGATAAAAAATAATTGGTGAGAGACCGCAAAACTAATTTAGATTTTTTAACTCCGACTTATTTTGTCGGTTGCAGTTTAGTTCTTTGCCTATAATTTAAATACAAATCATATGGAAAGACTTTTAAACATTGGCAAATACACTTATTTTATTGACGGAATAAGCCGTAATTTAATCAAAAGACAGCATATTGAAGCAACATGTCCTGAAACGTTTTACAAGCATGAAAACGACCGAATTTTAAAACTGATTTACCAGGAAAAAGCACTGTTTTTTATATCCGAAAATGGTTTTTTTGTTTGTCCTGACATACTAAATAAATTAGCTAAAGAAGAGGAAATTACATTTATACCCGATTATGATTGGTTTCATGAAGATAAATGGCGTAAAAAACAGTATGAGCGACATTTTATTTCGAGTTTATTGAGCAAGGATATTGAACAAATGAAAAAGGAGGTCTTCAGTATTTCAGAAAGTATAAATGATCAAGAACACAAAACGTTTGAGTTGTTTCATATGAAGTGTGATAAGGATCTTGGACAATTTTTTCAAGAAATCTTAGAAAATAAAGCAGACGACAACCAAAGTAGAGCCATTTACTGCCATAAATCAAAATTAGAAACCGCAAAATTAATTTATAGAAACCAATGGATAGGGAAAGAGAAGTTCGTCAAAAAAAGATTGATAAAAAACTTATATAGCCCTGTTTATTTACAGTTTATAAAGCGTGTTAACAATATATTGGTCTTTTTGTACAACTGCGAAAAACAGAAGCAAATGTTTGACATTAAAATGGTCGTGATTCCCGATTTAGCCTTGTTTTTCACAGCCGATACAACCGAAGAGGAAGCTAAAATAATACTTACATTCTTGGCGCACATACCAACGTATTTGCAAATAAAAATTATCGCTGGATACAGTGAAAGTGGAGTTTATAGTCCCACTGTTTTGAATCAATTAAAGCGGTTCAATCATGATGACATGGATCGGTTTACACGTGTGGAAGGAGATGGGTTGGTTTTTAGGGAGTGGTAATCTGTATTGGAGGTCGAAAGTTTATGAATACCCCTTCAAACTTGCTTTCAACTTTTCCTTTACTTCCTCCTTCAGCCATTCCGGTTCAATCACCTTAACAAAGGAGTGATGCATCAAAATTTGTTGAATAAGTTCATAGTTGGGAAC
>SKGS01000254.1 GCA_007117355.1 Lishizhenia sp.
CGATAATTAAAAAATATGAACACAGTATATAATAGCTTCTTTAATTTTTTCTGGAATAATTTCTTTATTCTAGGTGGGAGGCTATGTGTATAATTGAATAAAATTGTTAAACAATTATAAGGCCTCTCAAATTTGAGAGGCTTTTTTTTTGACCAAAAAAACTAAAAACAAAAGAAAATGAGCAATACTAATTTTAATAATTTCTTCTTTGGACCACCTCCCTGAGGCAAGGACTTATTTATGTCGTATGCATAAAAGCCCTGCCCGAAGCAGGGCTTTTTTATTATAAATCAAATAATTCAAGTCAAAATAAAGTAAAATGGAAACAAAAACAGCGTATAAAACGCACTTAACAGAAATGGAAACCGAAATAGCGATTTCCACAGTAAAAACAACATTCTTGGAAAGTTTAAAGCGTCATTTAAACTTAATCAAAGTTGAGGCACCTATCGTGGTTGCTAAAAGTTCTGGAATGAATGATGACTTAAATGGTATTGAGCATCCGGTAACAGTAAATGTCAAGGAAATACCTGAAGAAACTATTGAAATAGTACATTCATTGGCAAAATGGAAAAGAGCAAAACTTGCCAGACTAGAAGCTCCTGTTGGAAATGGTATCGTTACCGATATGAAAGCACTTCGACCAGATGAATCATTCTCAGAGCTTCATAGTATTTATGTGGATCAATGGGACTGGGAAAAGGTGATTGCTAAATCTGATCGCAATTTAGCCTACCTTCAAAAAGAGGTTAAACTTATCTACCAAAGTATTTTAGAAACAGCAAGTGAAATTGCGAAACGCTATCCTTCATTAGAAAGCCAATTGCCTCAAGAGATTACCTTTATTCATGCAGAGGATTTATTTTCCTTGTATCCTGAATTAAGTTCAAAAGAGCGAGAAAATGCAATTGTGCGCGAACACGGGGCTGTCTTCTTAATTGGTATTGGTGGCACATTGGCTCATGGTGAAAAACACGATGGTAGAGCTCCTGATTACGATGATTGGAGCACACCCACATCTGATCACAAAAAAGGATTAAATGGGGATATTTTAATTTGGAGCGATGCGCTAGGAAAAGCGATAGAAGTTTCTTCGATGGGTATCCGTGTTGACGCAACTGCGTTAAAATTACAGTTACAACTGACCAATACCGAAAACCGACTTCAATTGCCTTGGCATCAACAGTTGATAAACGAGGAGCTTCCCTATACCATTGGAGGAGGAATAGGTCAATCGCGTATCACTATGCTTCTACTTAAGAAAAAACACGTAGGAGAAGTGCAAAGTGGTATTTGGCCAGAGCAAATCTTAAATGAATTAAAAAAACAAAATATCAAATTATTGTAAAATGAGAAATCACGAAATCGCAATTCAAGGATCGGTATCATCTTTTCACGATCTAGCAGCAAAAAAATATTTTGGAGAAGCTATCACAATTAATGAATGTGGTTCCTTCAAAGAAGTGTGTCAAAAAATAGAAAACAATGAAGTAGATTATGGAATCATTGCCATAGAAAACAAAGTTGCAGGTAGTATTTTACTGAACTATTTATTAATTGAGCAGTATAATTTACACATCATAGGTGAAACATATCTTCCGATTGAATTACATCTTTTAGGAAAAAAAGGAAGTAAACTGTCCGATATAAAAGAAGTTGTTTCCCACCCCATGGCTTTAGGGCAAAGTCAAATATTTTTGGCAGACCATAACCATATAGCAGTTAGCGAGTATAAGGATACTGCAACTTGTGCAAAATTGGTAGAGGAAGATACTTCTGGACAAACGGCCGTGATTGGTGGTGCAGCATTGCTCAATTCCTATGATTTAGAAATTCTAGCTGAAAAAGTAT
Organism: Lishizhenia sp.; assembly: GCA_007117355.1. Taxonomy (GTDB): domain Bacteria; phylum Bacteroidota; class Bacteroidia; order Flavobacteriales_D; family Crocinitomicaceae; genus CSBr16-161. Next base: position 1,852 of record SKGS01000254.1, read on the forward strand.
CCGATGTTCAAACCAATTTCACGAGGTTTTACATTTTGAGTAAAGGTAAAGACTATGTTTCCGATCCAAACAAAGGGTCTGTAACAATGCAAATCAATAATGAACCAGGAAAATTAAGTGAAGTACTCCAAGTCATTAATAAATACGGATTCAATTTGAGTAAAATTCAAAGTCTTCCTATACCTTATAAATCGAATGTGTATCCTTTCCATTTTGATTTTGAATTTGATAACAAGCAGGAATTTGAAAAGTGTTTGACTGAATTAGAAGGAATTGTGGAGAGCCTTATGGTGCTTGGGATTTATAAAAGTGAACTGTTAAGTGAAGCAGTAGAAAAAAAATAAAAATGGAAACAACGAATCAACAAAGTATAATTAAGAAAAAAAATGTAGTTATTGCGGGTCCGTGCAGTGCTGAGTCAGAGGAGCAATTAATTACAACAGCTACCGAGCTGGCACAATATGGTAAAGTAGATGTTTTACGCGCCGGTATTTGGAAACCGAGGACAAATCCGGGTGGTTTTGAAGGAATTGGCACCAAAGGACTACCTTGGTTGTTGAAAGCAAAACAACTGACAGGGTTAAAAACAGCCGTTGAAGTAGCGACTCCCAAGCACGTTGAAGATGCGTTGAGTTTTGAAGTCGATGTGCTTTGGATTGGTGCACGAACAGCAGTAAATCCTTTCAGTGTGCAGCAAATTGCAGATGCTTTAAAAGGAACCAAGCAAACCGTCTTAATTAAAAATCCGATTAATCCAGATTTGAAATTATGGATGGGTGCAGTAGAACGCATTGCAACGGCCGGAATTGATGATATTGGATTGATTCACAGAGGATTCTCTTCTTACGGTAACACGGAATATCGAAACGTTCCATTGTGGCAAATTCCTATCGAAATGAAAAGACTATTGCCTGATCTTCCTGTGATTTGCGACCCGTCACACATTTGTGGTAACAGGACAAAACTACATGCGGTAGCACAAAAGAGCGTTGATTTAGATTTTGACGGTTTAATCATAGAGTCTCATTATAATCCTGAAATAGCGTTAACGGATAAAAGCCAACAGGTTACACCAGCTAATTTAGCCAGTTTATTAGGTAAACTGATTTATAAACGACAAGATTCTGATGATGCTGCATTTCTCCAACAGCTTGAAAATTTGCGAGAACAAATTAATCATTTAGACGAGGAGCTACTTACTGTTATTGGAAATCGAATGGCTATTGCGAGAGAAATTGGAGAAATCAAACAAAGAAACAGTGTGACTGTCTTGCAATCGAACCGATACAATGAAATTTTAAACCGTGTGATTCAAAAAGGGGAAGAAAACGGGTTAAGTGAACGATTTGTAAAAACCTATATTGAAGCGATTCACATAGAAAGTATCCGTATTCAAAATGAACACCAAAATCGATTGTCGCAACAGTCTGAGGCATAAACATATTCACTTAATATGGTAAGTAAAGAGATGGAAAAATTGAACTATTTAGACGTGACAATTCACATAGAAAGCAGTTACCAAAATGCGGTAAAATGGTTAGACTTGGAAGAAAGACAGACCGTGTTTTTAGTCGATGACAATGTGTTTACTTTTTGGAGTCATTTGTTTGAAAACCAAAAAGTAATCCTTATTCCTAGTGGTGAAGCGCAAAAATCGCTCTCATTTGCGGAGGTGATTATTGAGCAACTTATCGACCATGGACTAGATAGACACAGCCAATTGGTTGGTGTAGGGGGTGGTGTAGTGTGCGATTTAACGGGTTTCATTGCTTCGGTTTTCATGCGTGGAATCCGCTTTACTTTGGTTCCAACCACCTTACTTTCTATGACTGATGCAGCGATAGGAGGTAAAAATGGAGTAAACACCCAACAGTATAAAAATATGATTGGGTTGATCAACCAACCTTGGATGATACTCTGTGCTACTTCATTTTTAAGCACTCTTCCAAAAGACGAGTTAATTAATGGTTTAGCAGAGTCCATTAAGCATGCCTGTATCCAAAGTGCTGCGCTTTTTAATTTTATTGAAGCTAACTTAACTAAAATTCTATCTTTAGAAGAGGAGGTTATTGGTGAACTTATTCAAAAATCGGCAAACATCAAATGTGAAATAGTGGAAAAAGATCCCACAGAAAAACACCTGCGTAAGACCTTGAATTATGGACACACCTTTGGACATGCTATTGAGAAAGCTTATAAAATCCCTCATGGAAAAGCAATAAGTTTAGGAATGATTATCGCTAATTCAATTGCTTGCCAGCGCAATCAGTTAACACAGCAAACCTCAGATAAAGTATGTAATTTACTATCAGCGGCAGGTTTACCTGTAGATATATCTGTTATTGACATGGAAAAACTAACGCGTTATGTCAAGAAAGATAAAAAGAAGAAAGGAGATACGTTGGATATGATTTTTATTGAAGAGATAGGTAAAATATCTATTAACAGCGTTTCTTTTGAAGAATTACTTGCTCTAGAAAAAGAAGTGATATGAACATAACATTACACCCTCGAACTTACGCCGGAATAGTAAAAGTTCCTGCTTCTAAAAGTTATTTGCAACGTGCTATTGCTGTTGC
>SKGS01000114.1 GCA_007117355.1 Lishizhenia sp.
AACGCCAATAGCGAAGGTGGAGTTTGGTTTATTAATGAAGAGTTACAAGAAGATATGCAGGATGTTTTATTTACTGAACCAGGCGTTTATATAATTACTCACGAGATTTTTGATGAAGTATCAGGTTGTTCAGATACATTTTCTGAAGATGTAGTTGTTACTTTTGAAGAGGAAGAGGAGGAAGAAGAGGAAGAAGAATTAGAAGACGATGAAATACTAACCATGAAAATTCCAAATGTCTTTACGCCTAATAATGATGGGGTAAATGATTTATTTGGTATAACAGCAAATATTGCGGGTAGTTTTGATTGTTCCATTATTAATCGCTGGGGAAATGAAATACTTACAATAAACAACATTACTTTAGAAGAAGAAACGTTTACTCCCATCTGGAACGGAACAACCTCTAACGAGCGAGCAACAGAAGGCGTTTATTTTTATAAAATAGTCTTTAAATCAAGTCAGCAAAAAGAAGTTTATCAAGGATTTGTGCATCTCGTCAGAGATTAAATGTAGTGGATTATTTCACCCTAAAACTCAATATGTTTTTGCTCTAAATCTTTTATTATGAAAGCGATTTCACTCATGATTTGCTTTTTTTGTTCGGTTACATTTTTCATTTCAGCAAAATCACTTAATTCAACCTGTGCATCTAGAAATTGAAATTCTTGAAAAGGACCTTCCATATTTTCTATAATGGTCAAACATTCTAAGGCCTCCATGAAATCACCGTGAACGGCAATTCCCACAAAGTTGGATAAAAAGTCAGAGTAATCTACTTTGCTATTCCATACTGTAGTGAGCAGCTTTTGACGAATGTTTTTAAACGAATTATCCTCCAAAAATTCAACGATTTGCGCTGCGCTATCGGATATTTTAATATCACCGATGAAAGACAAAATTTGTTGTTCTGTTTTTTCAGATACTCCTTGCGACCAACGTATTATTAATGGTTTTATAATTGAAATATCTCCATGAACTTGTAAGGATTTTAAAGCATTGACAATTTGTTCTTCGTTGCCTTTTTCTATGTCTTGAATTAGCAATTGAACCTTCTTCTTATTATCCTTACTCATAACTTTTTTTTGCAAAATTAAGTTTTCTACCTAATTCTAGGTATAGTTTTATGTGAATATCTGGATTATCTTTGCAGGCTATTTAAAAATTATGAGAATCTTACTTGCATTGATTTCACTCACTTTACTCGTTGGATGCTTTTCCAATAGAGGAAAAAGAACTAATTCTGATGCTGAGGTCAATATTTATACAGACAGGCATTACCCTGTGGATGACACACTTTTTAAAAATTTCGAAAAAGAATTTGGAATAAAAGTAAACGTAGTTAAGGCGAAATCTGAAGATTTATTGTCTCGTTTGGAAAAAGAAGGTTCGGCAACAAAAGCGGATATTTTAATTACGACCGATGCGGCAAGACTTTACCAAGCTAAAAAATTAGGATTCTTTCAGCAAATGCAAAAAATAAAAGGGTTTGAAGCGGTTCCAAAGTATTTAAAAGATACCGATGGTTATTGGATTGGCCTGACTAAAAGAGCAAGAGTTATCGTTTATTCCAAAGACCGTGTTCAAGCATCAGAGCTATCAACTTATGAAGATTTGGCAAATGAAAAATGGAAAGGCAGAATAGCTGTTCGAAGCAAAGAAAATATTTATAATCAGTCACTCTTGGCAAGTTTACTAGCAGCTAATGGCGAAGAAAAGACCTTGGAATGGGTAAAAGGTATGGTGCAAAATATGTATCAATCGCCAAAAGGAAATGATAGAGATCAAGTAAAAGCAATTTTTGGAGGAAAAGCAGATGTCGCTCTTGTTAACACGTATTATGTTGGTCAAATGCTAAATTCAGATGACCAAATAGAACGCGAGGCTGCCGAATCGGTAGTTGTTTTTTACCCAAACCAAGAGGGGAGAGGAGCACATGTAAATATTAGTGGAGCAGGCTTGATAAAGCATTCTAAAAATACAGAAAATGCTTACTTATTATTGAAATATTTACTTCACCCGGATAATCAACGTATTTTTGCTAAAGAGAACTTTGAGTATCCTGTGCATCCTGAAGTGAATGTGAGTAAACATGTTTTGGCTTGGGGAGCTTTTATCGAGGATACCGTTGAGTTGAGCCGAATTGGAGAGCTAAATACTGCTGCAATAAAATTATTTGATAAAGGAGGTTGGAAGTAATTGAAGAACGGCGTTAGAAATACATATTTTTCTTGGAGTATCATTGCTCTTATCATCGCTTGTTTATTATTTTTTCCTTTACTTTTTGTACTCGAAGGTTTTCGGTTTGGTGAGGACGAAAATGTATTACATATCAAGTCCTTTTTGCTGAAAGATATGGTCTTTACCACTATCCGGATGATTTTAGGAGTAGGGCTAGTTTCGCTTGTTCTTGCACTTCCAACGGCTTACTTTGTCTCTAATTATGAATTTCCGCTTCGTAAATTTTTGCGAAAAGCTTCTATGCTTCCAATCGCTATTCCTACATATATTATGGGGTTTGCTTATGCTAGTATATTTTCTATTTCTGGGTCTTTTTATGACTTAGCTGAGATTTTTTACGATAGAGAAACGTTGTACAGTTGGAATATAGATGTATTAAAAGAAGGTTGGTTGATGATTTTTCTTGGCTTCGCTTTATTTCCTTATGTTTATTCGGCGGCACTTGTTTCTTTCAGTATAAAAAACAAATCCATTGATGAGGCGGCCGCTTCCATAGGAGTTGGAGTTTGGCAACGGTTTTGGAGAGTTGGTTTTCCTATGGTCGTTCCAGCATTAGTTAGTGGATTTGCATTAGTTGCAATGGAAGTCTTGAATGATTTTGGCGCAATGAGTTATTACAACGTAAACACTATTACTGCAGGAATTTTTCAAGCGAAACAAATGGATTTTACCAGTTCGGTTTATCTTTCAGCTTTGTTTTTTGTAGTAATTGCCAGTATTTTCATAATTTATTACTTGGTAAAATCTTTACGGAACGTTGCTTCTGTTGTGGTCAATGCCCCCACCGACTTACCAAAACTTAAAGGGGGAAAAGCAATTTTTATTTCATTTTTGATTTCCCTTCCTTTTATTTTAGGTTTTGTTATTCCGGTTGCAGAATTACTCAGGCTTGCGTCCAATCGAGTGGAAGTTATTTTTTCACAAGAATTTCTATCTATTATTATTGATTCTTTTCAATTGGCGATTATACCAGCATTGATTATCGTAGTTTTAGTGCTAGTTTTACTGTATAATCAGTACATAAACAAAAGTTATTTATCGAAAATTTTTTCCGCAATTTCAAACATTGGTTATGCCATCCCTGGTGCTATAATAGCAGTGGCTGTAATGGCTTTCGTATTAGTTTTTGATGAAGAAGAAAAGAGTTTTTACTATTTCTTAATGGATAGTTTGATTCTAATTTTGTTTGCCTATGTTATTCGGTTTATGGCTGTAGGATACAATACGCTTGAAAGTGGATTTAATAGGATTTCAACGACTCTACCAGACGCTGGAAGAAGCTTAGGTAAAAATAGTTTTTTGACTTTCATCAAGGTGTATTTACCATTGCTTAAGAATGCTATTTTTACTGCTTTGGCGATAGTTACAGTGGACATTCTAAAGGAATTACCAATCACACTTTTGTTGCAACCATTCAACTTTGATACCTTAGCAACAATAACGTATGAAAAGGCAAAAGTATCTGAATCCATAAGAGATGCTTCTCCGTATGCTCTTTTACTTATTTTTGTAGGCGCTATCGTTGTGCTTTTCCTAGTTGACGATTCAAATTCAAAATTGAAAAATAATAATGCTCAAGATTCATAATATCTCTAAGTCATTTGGAAAATCAGAAGTTCTGAAAAACTGTTCTTTGGATATTGAGTCTAATGAATTTGTAGCCTTGTTGGGTGAAAGTGGTTCTGGCAAATCAACCTTATTGCGGGTGATTGCCGGTTTTGAAACGCCAAACAAAGGGAGTGTAAATCTCGGAGATAGAACCTTGGTGGATACTAGCACTTTTGTAAAACCGGAAGATAGAAGGGTAGGAGTTATTTTTCAAAATTATGCGTTATTTCCTCATTTGAATATTCGTAAGAACATTTCCTTTGGTATTAAAAAGACGGAAAGGAAAAATAACAAAACAGTAGATGAGCTTTTGGCATTATTTGAGTTGGAAGAACATCAATTTAAATTGCCGCACAGTTTATCTGGAGGTCAACAGCAACGTGTAGCAATTGCAAGAGCATTAGCAGTAAACCCCAAAGTTCTGTTAATGGACGAACCTTTTTCTAATTTGGACCAAAGTTTACGTCGAAAAGTACGTCAGGAAATAAAACGAATGCACCAACAAATCAACATCCCAATAATTTTGGTTTCCCACGACCCTGAAGATGCTTTAGAACTGGCAGATAAAGTCGCGGTTTTGCAAAATGGTGAAATCGTTCAGTTTGATACACCAGAAAAACTGTATTACTATCCTGCAAATAACTATGTTGCTGATTTATTGGGGCCAAATACCTTATTTAACGACCGCTTTGTGCGTCCTGAACAAATTTCATTTCAAGGAAATGATTTTTCTGGTAAAGTGTTAAAAACATCTTTTAGCCTTCGAGGAAATATGATAACTATCGCAACAGATTCAACAGCGTTTTTGGCGTATGACTATTACCGAAAATATAAAATCGGAGATGTTATATCTTTTTCTATTGATGCGGTACCTGTGAAGTAGGGTTTTACGTAATGTAAATATTTTACCCCACCCCATATTTCAAACCTTGTAACAATTTCGTGAATAACTTTTGATTTCTTATTCTACAAAATTTATTTCATTTTTTATTGAATCTGTACCTTTGGTGAAAAGAAGTAACAACTATGTTTTTAGAACAATTTCCACAAGACGGCAAACCACACGGTTGGATAGAGGTTATTTGTGGCTCCATGTTTTCCGGAAAAACCGAAGAGTTAATTAGACGATTGCGAAGAGCTGAATTTGCAAATCAAAAACTGTTACTTTTTAAGCCACGCATTGACAATCGTTACAGCGAAGAACTTGTAATGAGTCATAACGGTGCCAAATTTGAAGCTATACAAGTGGAAAGTGCCAATGAAATTTACCAACATTGGAAAAATGAAAAGATTGTTGCATTGGATGAGGTACAGTTTTTTGACCAAGACATAGTTAAGGTTGCTAATGACCTAGCCAATCAAGGGGTTCGAGTTATTTGCGCTGGTCTGGACATGGACTTTAAAGGAAATCCTTTTGGCCCAATGCCTTACTTGTTGTCGTGTGCTGAATATGTTACAAAAGTACATGCCATTTGTGTTTCTTGTGGTGTTCCAGCTCAGTTTTCTCATCGAAAGGCAAAACAAGATGACCAAGTTTTTTTAGGAGCTAAAGATGAGTATGAACCATTGTGTCGTGTTTGTTACAATAAAATAAAACACTAGTGAGGTTACAGTTATCCACAAACGAATTAACGCAAATCATTAACGGGAAAATAATCCAGTTAAATGAAAGTCTAATTGATGTGGTGGTATATGATTCACGTAAAATTGGCACAAATAGAAACGCTGCTTTTTTTGCGTTAAAAGGTCTTCATAAACACGGTCATAGTTTTTGTCAAGATGCTTATGATAAAGGTGTTCGTTGTTTTATTGTGGAGATTCCAATACAATTGCCTGAAGACGCTTATGTGATTCTCGTTGATGACAGCCTATATGCTTTGCAAGAGCTGGCACTGCATCACAGAAATAAATTTTCAATTCCAGTTTTGGCCATCACAGGTAGTTTTGGAAAAACAACAGTGAAAGAATGGCTTTATTTTTTATTAAAGGATAACTATAAAATAGGACGAACACCAAAAAGCTTTAATTCTCAGCTTGGGGTGGCACTTTCATTACTTGAGCTTTCCGATGAACACGAACTCGCAATTATTGAAGCAGATATTTCTGAGCCGAATGAAATGGATAGACTAGAGGAAATGATTTCTCCAACGCTTGGCTTGTTTACTGGACTAGGAAATCATTATGCAGAAAATTTCAGTGACCAAAAATCACATTTAAACGAACATTTAAAACTGTTTAAACATTGCAATTTTACTTTTATTTTAGAAAGTTATGCATCTCCTTTTCGTCGAAATAAAATAAACACCATTACAACATCGCCTCAAAAATGGAATAATATCCCAAGTATTCAAGATAGCTTTCCTGAGAATAGAGCGCTTTGTTTTGAAGTAGCCGCTTTTTTTGGGATAGAAGAAACAGAACTTATTGAAAAGTCGGCAAAACTCATTTCCCTTTCTGGAAGACAAGAGGTTTTCGAAGGTCAAAATGGTAATTTAATTATCAATGATACTTATAATATTGATATTGATGCACTTGAACAAGCTTTAGAATATCAGTTTTCCTCTAAAGAAAAAAGTAAAAAAATTGTAGTTCTAGACTTGACTCATGTTAATGAAAAAAGAAAAGAAGAAATTATCGAATTGGTAAATCGTTATCAACCAGACGGATTTTTTCTTGTTGAGAATAATACACTTCCCAAAGAGCTATTTGAGGTAACAAATGCAATTATCTTATTTAAAGGTTCTTTTCGCTCTAGTTTAAGTGAATTAGTGCAACAACTAAAAAACCGTAAACATGAGACTTGGGTGGAATTTGACTTGAGAGCAATTCAACAAAATTTGCGTTATTTCCAAGAGCTTATTCCAGCAAATACTAAAGCACTTGTTATGGTCAAGGCTTCATCTTATGGTTCGGGAGATATGAAAATTCCTCATTTTTTGCAAGAAAATGGTGTTGATTACCTCGGAGTAGCTTATACGGATGAAGGAGTCACGTTACGAGAAAATGGTATTCACTTACCCATTTTGGTAATGAATACAGAATTGAATGCTTACGAAGATATTATCCGTTTTCAATTAGAACCAGCAATTTATTCTATTGGTCATTTAGAGGCTTTTATAGATTTTATTCAACAAAAAGAGCTAACTAAGTTTCCAATTCATCTCAAGTTAGAAACAGGTATGAATAGGTTGGGAATTTCAAAAGATAATGTCGCAAAAATTATTGAAATGCTAAGAAAAACTGAAGCAGTTCATTTAAAAAGTGTTTTCTCTCATTTAGCGGATGCAGATAATAATGACCAACAGTATTCATTGCAGCAGATTAACCAATTTGTTTCCGTAAAAACGGAGTTTGAACAACAGTTCACAAACGATAAAAGACCTTTGTTTCACATCTTAAATAGCGAAGGAATTATCAACTTTTCAAAAATTGCAGCCTTTGATATGGTCCGAATTGGCATAGGATTATTCGGATTCGCTTCAAATACCCAAGGATTGATGGAATCGATAAAATGGTTTACCACTGTTTCGCAAGTTAAAAACATATCAGCTGGAGATTTTATAGGCTATGGTTGTTCTTTTCAAGCGCAAAAAGATATGAAAATTGCGACTATTCGAATTGGTTACGCTGACGGCTTTAGAAGGTCGTTGAGTAATGGAGTAGGAAAAGTTTTTATACATAATAATCCATGTGTAATCATAGGAAAAGTTTGTATGGATATGACCATGGTGGATGTGACAGATTTGGATATCCAAGAAGGTGATGAAGTAGAAATAATCGGTAAAAACCAAACCATGTCAGATTTCGCTAGATTATTGGACACCATTCCTTATGAAGTTATGACAAGTATCAATAAGCGAGTAGCTAGGATTTACGTAAAACGGTAGTTTTACCGGCTTATTAAATGCGTTGAATTCGTAAACGGCATGCTGCGATAACCAGAGCGGCTCAATCGAAGTAACATTTATAATTCCAAATAACTCTTTTTTAGGCATTTGGTAGATGGTTCTTTAAATTAATAGCATTTAAGGTTTGAGTTCAGTTATCTAATGATTAGATTAGAAATTTAAATATTTCTTAATAGTAGTAGAGAGAATGTTAAATCCTATCAAAAAAGTCATTTGGTTAAGGGATGCGCCTTTATATTTTTTTGAAGATGGAGTGAACTGAAATTCGCTAATAATGGAGAAGAAAAAGCACCGCTTTTGATAACCAAGCGTAAGCGCAGGAAAGTAGCTAGCCGGAGGAAATCACCGACATTATCGAATTTTAGGAGTGAAATCAATAAAAAATATACAGCGCTAGACTTTTTTGTTTACTTTTTTTGGCAATGAACCGAACGAAGTGAGCTCATGAAGACCGCTGAAAGACTTTTATGCTGAATAAAAAAAGTAAAAAAGCCAATTTAGAAAAGAACGTATTACGGTTATAAGGAAGTTGGCTCAGTAAAAGCTCTTGATTCCAGCCGAAAAGTTACATTCAGAAGTCTTGGAATGCTGGTTATATCTCTCCATTTTCTATTACCTGATCCTTCAATATTTCTATCAATTCCTTTTTCGAAGCGGCATTATTAGAAGGAAGAAATAGCACATCATTCCCAAATTCATGAATAGTTGGCAAGATTTTTTGAGCATCAATTAAACGCGCAAAATAAAATGAAACACCATTTTCAATTCCATTGTAAATCGCATAAGATTTATCGCCATTGAACGAAGGAACGGTTGTTGTGGTGATATATGCCACGGATTTATTGGGGTCTCTGAAGTTGTCTTTATAATAATCGAAAGTTAATAGGCCTAATGTTTCTTCAAAGCTAAATCTATTTACAGCATGTGCATTGTTCAGTGACATAACTTTGGCGTATCCAATAGAAACGAATATGTCTTTCGAAACATATGCTTTTTCTTTTTTGGTTAACTTTAGGTTTAATAATTCCTTCCAAGCAAGACGAATACCTTGAATTTCTTGGTTTGTAACATTCTTATCTCCCCAAGAGTCAATTAACTCCCATAACGCTGAATGATAATTTTTAATGAGCTGAAAGTAGCGAAGGCTTACCCATAATTCTTGATTTTGTTTTAAGCAGTATTCTTCAAATTGCTTAGATTGTATAAATGAAACTATTGCCCCGTTGTCCAACCCTTCTTCTAGTAAATCTAAGAAACTAGCACTTGCATTAGGTTTTTCTAATGCTTTTTTCGTTAGGTAGGGCATGAAGCTCGAAATCTGAGCAGGAAAATTGAGACCTGTTCGAATAAGTTGTTCAGGATTTTCCAAAGAAATAGAAAAGTTGATTGCCCACCGCATGGCTTCTTCGAAATAATTTGTAGTGTCACTACTTAATAAAAATAGGTTAAGAAAGGTTTCCGTAAAGCGATTTTCACTTTTAATTGCATTCTCTTTCCAATAATTAAAAACGGAGTCGGAAAGTTCAGAAATAGTTAAATGTTTTGCTAAAGTGGTTCGAGGAGAAGAAAATGACCACTTGGAAGCTCTGGAATTATCTAAACTGTCTAAAGTAAAAAGTAAGCGAAGTGCTGTTTTACTTGTTGTAAAAGGTTTTTCAAAAAATATTACAACATTCTTTCGTTCACTTGGATGGTTTAATGCGTTTTGTAAAGCTTCTGTGTCAACTATTTGAATGGTGTTTTTTGGCATCTCGGTGAATTTAAAACTAGAAATAAAAGGGTGTTTTGAATACACTTCTTTGGCAGGTAATGGATAATACATTGCAATAGTCACCAATCGTTTTCCTGTTAAAAAAACCTTTCCAGCATAGCAGTTTTTAGCATTGGGATATTGAATTTCAAATTCCATCCAAGGAATACTGTCGTTTAGGTGAAATACGGTATCTACTTTTTGTGGGACTGTAGTGTTTTTCCAATTTACTTGTTGAGTAAGCAACGCTCTATCGGAAAGTTCCGCATAAGCCCAGGGCTTAGCTTCTTTAAAATATATTTCAAATGAAGCAGCATTCTTGTAGTCATGAGCAACATAATGTTTTAAATTGCGATGACCTACAGGATATTCATCAGGAATTCGATCGAACCCTTTTTTACTTGTCACTATACTAAAATCAGAATGGGAATTATCAATCTCAGGTAACGGTGAAAAAGTTGTGACTGTTGTAATACTTGCTAAAAATGCATCTCTTTGAGTCTCATCAGCGCCAGAGTATTGAACAAACTGCAAGATATTTCCCATTAGTCTAATTTTCCCCCAAACTTTTCTGCCGTTTTGTTCTGCAAAGAAATGCTTCTCCATGAAGTTATCGTAATCTTTAACATCATCAATCCAAATGCTGTCCTCATGAAATTCACTTAAAAGATATTCTCCGAATCTTCCAGATTTGAAATACATAGAGTTATTTGTCAAGAAGCTTTCAAAAGCATAAAAGTTTTCACTTGTAACAGGGTTAAACCACTTTGCTCGCCAAGAATGCTCATCAAAGTTTTCTTTTGTTTCAATAAGCGCATTTTTAGGAAGCATAATTTCCATTGTTCCAATGGGAGAGGTGTGCAGTTCGACTAAATCTGAAGAGGGTGATTTTTCTATAAATTCAAATTGTTCAAAAAATGCATTCGGTCTATTGGAATTCATGAAGCGATGTCCACCTGAAGCATAAAGAAGGTATAGAATATCGTTTCTAAAAAAGGAACGCAGCCAGTATTGCTCATTGTATTTGGTGATTTTAGCCTGAAAATAGGGAGTTCCATCTTCCAAATAAGAAGAGTCTAAAAAACTGATTTCATTTTGTTTGCCAGCAAAATAAGCAAATGCCATTTTTCTTGCATCTGCAAAAGTTTCGGCGTGTGAAGTAACTACGGAATAACTATTTCCTTGGCCTAATTCTTGATAGTCTGCAGATTGAATGCCGTCAGATTCTTGTGTAATATTCGGCTTGCCTCCAAAAGGTATTCGATAGCCGTAGGTTATGTCTTCGTGGTAATAAGTTTTACATGCTTCTAATTGATTTAAGTATTTGTTTTTTGATTCGGTAAATGTTGCTTTTATTGGTCTCAGTTTATATCCTTTCTTTTGAAGTATGCGAATAATGCCAAATTTACCTCCAAGATGAGCTGCTCCAACACCACAAAAAACACTATGTTGATGCATCAAAGTGTCTAATCCGTCTGCCATTACAAAGTTTCTGTCTGTAATTAATTCTTCATAAAGTCCTTCGAAGTTAAGCGTTGATCGTTTGGTTAAGTCATGCAATTCTTGAATATCACCAATTAAATAAGCTACTTTTAGTTCTTCCTCCGTCGGATTTCTGTATTTTCTTCCGGCAGCAGAAGGTTTTAAATTACCCCCAACATTCATTTGGTCTTCTACACCTTCCAACGGAAAAAATGATTTTCCACAACCATCTCCAAGATCTTTGAAATACAAATCAATAAACTGAGGCCTACCAGAATCGGTTCCATATTGAGTTCTAGTTTCATTATTGCGATTTACAGTTGGAAGAAGCCATCTCAGACCTCTTGGAACGACATTAAAGAAATTGGGTTGTAAAACATCAATTTGCCCCATCATACTTGTAATATCTGTTTCAAGTACAATAGCTTCACTGTTTAAAATAGCCCAATAAACAGAGTCTGAAAATTCAAATACAGCTGGATCATTTGTGTGAAATGTACCAAATAAGTACGATGCTCGTTCTAGTCCATTCCCAGAAATCTCCCAAAGTAACTGGTTATTACTTCTATCAATTGCGCTGTCTTGCCCCCAAGAGTAAAACGAGCATAATAGCAATGAGAAATAGAGGATTTTTTGAACGATAATTTTTTGCATTATGCAAGTTACAAAATAAGAATTAAATCCGTTCAGATTTTGCTAAATTTCTACTCCATTTACCCAAACCCGTTCTACATTATTCTCTCCAAACGAGTAATGTATTTGTGCTAGCGAATTTAATGACGAAGTTAACATGATAGAAGCCGATTTTCCAAGTGAGATACTTCCATGCGTTTTTTCAATTCCCATGGCAAAAGCAGTATTTATGGTAGTGGCATTGATTGCTTCATTTGGCGTCATCTTTAGCTTAGTACATCCTAATGAATTTACAAATTGCATGTTTCCACTTGGAGCAGACCCTGGATTGAAATCACTTGCTAATGCTACTGGTAAATCATTTTCAATTAATTTTCGAGCTTGACCATATGGAATTCCTAAGAAGAAAGAACAACCAGGTAATAAGGTAGGAATACAATTAGTTCCTTTTAAAACCTTGACATCTTCATCTGCTAACTCTTCTAAATGATCAACAGACCGCGCATTGAACTTAACCGCTGAGGCAATACCACCCATCACAGAAAACTGATTAACATGCACTTTTGGAATTAAACCTATGGATTGTCCAGCATTTAAAAGCTTTTCCATTTCTTCCACAGAAAAATAGTTTCGTTCACAAAAGCAATCTATGTAATCCGCTAATTTTTCAGATTCAATAGCAGGAAGCATTTCATTCAAGATTAAATCTATGTAACCTTCATGGTTGCTTTTATATTCTGTCGGAAAGGCATGTGCTCCTAAAAATGTAGCTTTAATAGCAAAAGGAGTAGTCTCTTTAAGTCTTTTTATTACCCGAAGCATTTTGAGTTCTCCTTCTACAGATAACCCATAACCTGATTTTATTTCAAATGCTCCAGTTCCATATTTTGCAAGTTGATACAATCGTTCTTTAGCGCCCTCGAACAATTCATCTTCCGACATTTGCTGAAGTTTTCTTGCTGAGTTTAAAATTCCACCGCCTTTTAAAGCTATTTCTTCGTAACTTAAACCTTTGATGCGGTCCACAAACTCCTCTTCTCTTGTTGTTGCAAAAACAGCATGTGTATGGGAGTCGCAAAAAGTAGGTAATACATATTTTCCGTCAGCATCTATAACTTCTAAGTCTCTCCAGTCGGTTATACCACCCCATTCTTCCATTGTTCCAAAAGCTAGGATTTCATTATCTTCAATGGCCAAAAAAGCATTTTCGATAATTGGCAGTTCATCCATCTGTTTCCCTTTTTTATAAGTAAGAGTGGACCTGTCAGCTTGTACTAACCCTTTGATGTTTTTTATTAATAGTTTTGACATTATTTCTTTTTTAGACAAAATTAGAAACTTTTAATTGTTCTCCAGTAAATTCTTTCTTGGGTGATGAAAATAGTGAACTTAGTTTTGATTTTTTTTCACTTTTTAATCTTCGTAAAAATTTTTATATTACTTTTGTCGCCAATTTAAACTTAGTTATTATAAATCGGCGCAAGCCTAAACTTTAAATCAAATGAAAAAGAAAGTAATGTTAGGATTACTGTCAATTGCTTCTGTTGCAATGACATTTACTTCTTGTAAGAAAGAAGAAACTCAAGTTCCATTAGAGCCAGGAACAACAATCGTAAAAGGTAGATTAACTGCAAACTTAGACGCATCGAGCTTTGAAGTTCAAACCGTACCAGCTGGTACAGGAATAACCTTTATTATTGATGGTAAAGACTTGGATGTGAAGCCAAACCCAAATTATCAATATGACCAGATTTCTGAACGTGTGGAAGTAGGAGCAAATGGCGAGTACACTGTTACTTTACCTGCTCGCAAAAAACCAATAAATGCAAAAGCTGTTTTTGACGCGTTTGAATTTGACGCAACTATTATCACAACAGATGATGAAGGTTTTCAAACCACGACTGTAAGCAGAAGGGTTTTTTCTAGAGTAGAAGCGAATATCCAAATTGTAGAAGGTCAAACTATCGTGAGAGATTTTGCATACTCTATGGAGGGTGAGGATTTTGTGAATCGTGCAACTATTCGTGGTTTTATTGATGCTACATTTACAGATAACTTTGGAGATGTAACTGGGATTTCTAAAACAGGAACAAAGACAAATATTTCTGGAACAGTTAACGATACTTTATTAACAACAGGTTCTGGTTATGTTACAGCGAATAATGTTGCTGTTACTGGTGGAACAGGTTCAGGAATGACTGTGAACTTTACAGCTGAGCAGATAGGTATTGTTAAAGCGGTTAGTTTATTAAATGCTGGTACTGGATATTGGAATGGTACCTACGGCACAACCACTACTGGTGACGGAACTGGTCTTCAATTGAATGTAACAACTGATGCAGGAAATGTTACTGCTGTTACCGTTCCATCATGGGCACAAGGTACTGGTTATGCTGCTGGTCAAATTGTAACTATTGTAGGTGGAAATAACGATGCAACCGTTCAAATCACAGAGGTTACAGAAGGGAAAGTTTTAAGCGTTACATTAAATAATGCTGGTGAAAATTATACAGTTGGTGACGTTGTAACTATTTCAGGTGGTACAAATGCTACTTTTGCAATTACTGAGGTTTCTCCATACAAAGAAGCTGTTCCAGAAAATGTTGTTGTGTCATTTATTACAAGTAACGGTAACGGTGAAACATACAGAACAACAACTGACGCTGAAGGCAAATACATTATTCAAGTTCCTGTGACGCAGTCTAATGGAATGGAGACTATTTCTATCCGTCCAGCAACGTTTGAATATGAGACAACCTACTTAGAGGATGGTGAATTTGTTACAGAGCCAAGAATCTATTCAGTTACTCCAATTTCGCAAACAGTTTATGTAGATGATATTAAAGAGCGAAATATTACTTATCTTCGTAACAATAATTAATAAAACGCTGTAAAGTAATTAGTATGATTAAAAAGACGGTAATTGGTGTTGTTTGTGCTTTGTTCCTGGCTTCAGGAGCACAAGCACAAGATGCACTTACAAATAAAGACGGAAAGGCAATTCTTCCGGAAAGTGGAGAGTTTGGCCTTGGTTTCAATGTTGTTCCTTTGATTTCATTTATGGGGAACAACACTAACATTACAGAAGGTAACTTCGTGTTAGGTAATAACATGATTTTTGGAAAGTATATGTTGGACGGTTCTACTGCTTTGAGAGCACACCTAGGAGTTAATACTTCGTTAGACGCTCTAAGAAACAAAGTTTTTGACGATACGCAAAACTCACCTGATTCATTAGTTCAAGATGTGATGCGACTAGCAGATCAGTCCTACACTATAGGTGCTGGATTTGAGATGAGAAAAGGTAAAGGTCGCGTTCAAGGTATCTTTGGAGCTGATGTAATGTTTGGGTTTTCTCGAAGCACAACAAACTATGAATATGGTAATGCGTTTGGAATGTTAAATCAAGCGCCTACAACAACTACAAATTTCTTCTCAGGTTCTAGTTTTCCTCAAGGTGAGCGAACTACACTTATTGAAAGAGGAAATACGTTTTCTGTTGGTTTGCGTCCGTATGTTGGTGTAGAGTATTTTATTGCTCCTAAACTTTCAATTGGTGCAGAGTTTGGTCTAAACACAATGTACAGTATTACTGGAGAAGGTCGAAC
Source organism: Lishizhenia sp. (assembly GCA_007117355.1). GTDB lineage: Bacteria > Bacteroidota > Bacteroidia > Flavobacteriales_D > Crocinitomicaceae > CSBr16-161. The sequence continues at coordinate 15,231 of SKGS01000114.1, forward strand.
TGTATCAGAGTTTTTTGACCCAAACACAGGAGAAAACGGTTTGGTTAGAACCACTACAAACATAAACGCAGGTAGATCTGGTTGGAATATCTCAACAGATAATTTCAATGGAGCGGTTGTTTTGATGTTTTACTTCTAAAGAAAATAATTTTCTGAAATTTAAAAAAAAAGACTCGTGAAAACGGGTCTTTTTTCGTTA
>SKGS01000113.1 GCA_007117355.1 Lishizhenia sp.
GTGAAGGACATAAGGTTATTAGGTTGTTAAGATAATCAATATCTTTAAATCCTAAAGTGAAACAGCACTAATTAAATGAACAAAAAACTAATAGTAATAACTGGACCAACTGCAAGTGGTAAAACTGCTCTATCAGTAGATTTAGCAAAGCGATTGAACTGCGCAATTATTTCCGCCGATAGTCGTCAGTTTTATAAAAAACTTTCGATAGGCACCGCAAAACCAACAATAGAAGAACAACAAGGAGTTCCGCATTATTTTATAGATTCCCATAGTGTCGAAACTCCTTTAACTTCTGGTCAGTTTGAAAAACTAGCACTAGCAACTTTAGGGAAATTGTTCAGCGATTCAGATTATGCCATATTAGTTGGTGGCTCTGGAATGTTTATTGATGCACTTATTTACGGCATCGACGACTTGCCTCATGATAAAAAAATTAGAGATTATTTTAACAATGAATTCGAAGAAAAAGGACTTGAATTCTTGCAAGAACAATTAAAAGCTAAAGACCCCGAGGTAGCGAAAAAAATTGATTTACAAAATCCTTTACGTGTTATTCGAGCACTTGAAATAAGAGAAATTTTAGGGAAATCTCAATTAGATATTTCAAAAAACACGAAAATAGAGCGTGAATTTGAAACACATTATTTTGTCATCGACCACCCTAGGGAGGCACTTTATGAGCGCATAAACCTTCGTGTAGAGGATATGTTTGAAAAAGGACTACTAGAAGAAGTAAAGTCTGTGGAAAAATGGAGGAATTTACAATCATTAAATACCGTTGGCTATAAAGAACTGTTTGATTACCTAGATGGAAAGATTAGCCTCGAAGAAGCAAAAGAACTCATAAAAAGAAATTCAAGACGCTATGCCAAACGTCAGCTCACGTGGTTTCGTAGAAATAAAGACGCAATTTGGTTAAACTATGATTCAATTAACAAAATGTCAGAAAAAATTCTTTTTCATTTGGAAGAAATAAATTAAATTCGACTAAAATTGTGTCATGAAGAAAATAGTTTTCTTTCTTTTTATTTCCATTGGGCTATTTTTCATTTTCAATAGTGCTTGTAAACCAAAAGCCCTGTCTTTTCGAATTACTGGTGTTGTGATGGACATGTCAAACGTAGCTCCTGTAAACACTGGTGAAATACAACTTTTCGAATATCCACTTGGTAGTCAAATCGGAGAGTTTCGAGGACTAATTGAGCTGGAAGAAGACGGCAGCTTCGAGTTTGAAATAGAGCGAAATAGAGCAGAGCGCTTTGAACTGCGATACAACGAAGATGGGTATTTTAATGTTGAAAAAACTATTTTCTTTTCGGAATTAAACCCAAGTCAAGAAAACTTCTTTACACTTCATACTGCAACACAGTCTTGGGTTCAGCTAATCATTAAAAACCAATTCAATCCCTCGCCCAATGATAAGCTCAAAATTTTAAAGTCTCAAGGGAGAAATGATTGTTTCGGATGTTGCCCAAATGATTATTATCATTTTAATGGTATTCAAGACACCATCTTCGAATGTTTAAACAATGGAAACATGTACTTCGGTTTTTATTATTGGGTGAATGGCTCCGAAATTTTTAATCACGATAGTATATTCTGTACTCCATTTGATACGGTAACTTATGAGATAATTTACTGATTATTTAAACCTTTTCTCTTTTACAATCAAACCGCATGATTTAAAGAAGTAAAGGTGAAAGAAAAGAAGATTATGCATAACAGTTCATTTTGGAAAAAGTCAAATCTTATTTTAATAGTTTTGATTTTAGTAACATTCATTTCTTTGGTCATTAAAATTTGGTTTGATTCAAAACAAATGAATTCTCCTTTTTTACCAAAATATACCGCTTTTCATTCGAATGGCAGTAAAATCAACGTTATGTGTTTCTTGCTAGGCGGACTAATACCAGCAGTATTTCTTAGAATAAAACGAAAATATGTATTTTCTACTTTGTGTATTCTACTTTTCTTTTTAGTGGGTTGGTTTTCAAAGGACTAACTAAAGATTTATGAGCATTTTTACGGCTTGTCTAATTATTTTTAATGAAAAAATCTGGTTCATAACTCTAAAATTTCGGTTTCTTGAAAATAATGATGGTGATTCATCACACCTTATCCTCTTTGGCTTAAAATTTGGATGATATAATTTATTCTTATTTCAAATTCATTCTAATTAAACAATGCTTACTAACTTTACTGAAAAAATTAGCGCAATGCAAAAGTATATCTCTTGTTTATTTTCTTGCTTAATGCTATTTTCCATTTTAGCACAAGAAAAAGAATTAACCGTAGAAAAAATTTGGTCTGAATACCGCTTTTTCCCTAGTGGAGTGGATGGTTTTCGTTCTATGAAAGACGGTGAATATTATACAAGATTCACACAAAAAGAAGGCTTTAAGTCTATTCTAAAGTATAATTTTACACAAACAGGTGTCGCAGGAGAAGTCTTAGCGCATGGAAAGGACTTTAAATACGATAATGAACTCCGAAAAGCAGATGACTATCAATTTAACGAGCAAGAAACTAAGCTATTAATTGCAACCAACAAAGAGAAAAAATACAGACGAAGTTATACTGCGGAATATTTTATTTTTGATATCGAAACTAAATCTTTTGTTCCGTTAGACCAAGACCATTCACCTCAAACATTAGCACGATTTTCTCCAGATGGAAAAAAAATAGCATACATTCACAACAATAATATTTTCGTGAAAAACTTAGAGGATAATTTTATTTTCCCTGTGACAACAGACGGCAAAATAAATGAAATCATTAATGGAACAACGGATTGGGTGTATGAAGAAGAGTTCGCTATCACACAAGCATTTGATTGGTCTCCAGATAGTCGTTATATAGCTTTCTTGAAATTTGATGAACGTCATGTTAAAGAATTCACAATGACTTATCACTTCGATTTGTATCCTGATTTATATACGTTCAAATACCCAAAAGCAGGAGAAGACAATAGTAAAGTTACACTTCATTTGAGAGATTTGAACGGCAACACTACTGCTGTTCTTGAAGTTGGAGAGTATGAATACATTCCGAGGCTTCAATGGTCTCCAATCGATAACTTATTATTGGTTCGTACCTTAAATCGTCATCAGAATCATTTGAAAATTATAGCTTTTAACGAACGTAATAATTGGAAAAGTGCTGTTATTTATGAAGAAACAGACGATGCTTATGTGGAAATTGATGATAATTTACTATTCCTTCCCGACAATAAAAACTTTTTAATCACAAGCGAAAGAGATGGATTTAATCACATTTACAAAATCGGAGTTGATGGAAAAACGGAACAAATCACTCGTGGAAATTGGGATGTCATTGACTTAAAAGGAATAAATGAGAAGAATAAAACCATCTACTTTTCTTCGTCTGCTTCTGGGGCTATAAATAAAGATTTGGTCGTTACCAATTTCAAAGGCAAGAAGACAAAAATACTAAGTAAAACAGAAGGTACAACAAATGCTGCTTTTTCTAATGGAATGCGCTATTATGTACAATCTTGGAGCAATGCTAACACCCCACCGATTTTCACCTTGCATAAAGGTGATGGCTCATTAATTGACACGTTAGAAGGAAATGAAATTCTAAATTTTGAATTAGAGCAATATGGATTTCAGCCAAAAACTTTTACTCAACTCAAAGGAGTTGAAGACGACCTAAATGCGTGGATTATTTACCCGCCTAATTTTGATGAAACAAAAAAATACCCTGTCTATTTTAATGTTTATTGCGGTCCAGGTTCCAATATGGTCTCCAATAATTTTGGAAGTGCGAATTTTGCCTATCACCAACTTTTGGCTAAAAATGGTTATATCGTTGTTTCAGTGGATACTAGAGGAACAATGAACCGGGGTGCAAAATTTAAAAAATCTACTTATTTACAATTGGGGAAATTGGAAACGGAAGATTTAATTGCAGTAGCAAAAAACTTACGTGAAAAACCCTATGTTGATGCGGATAGAATTGGAGTTATGGGATGGAGTTATGGCGGTTACATGGCGTCTTTGGCAATGACAAAAGGAGCAGATATTTTCAAAATGGGAATTGCCGTTGCACCGGTCACTAATTGGCGTTTTTACGATAATATTTACACGGAAAGATTTATGCGAACTCCTCAAGAAAACCCAGATGGGTATGACGATAACTCACCTATTAATCACGTGGATAAATTGAAAGGAAACTATTTCATTATTCATGGTTCAGGAGACGATAATGTGCATTATCAAAACACCATGGAAATGATTAAAGCATTGGTAAAAGCAGATAAGCAGTTTGATTTATTCATTTATCCTAATAAAGACCACGGAATTTACGGCGGAAATACGCGAAATCATTTATTTCAAATGATGTTAGAATATACGTTAAAAAATCTTTAGTGGTTACTTTCCAATACAAAAAGTAA
>SKGS01000248.1 GCA_007117355.1 Lishizhenia sp.
CTCAATTACAGAGATGATGTTTTTGAGCGCGGTACCATCGACTTCAAAAGAGATGAATTTGATTTAATTGGCGGTTCGTTGTATCGGAATTTTTTCATTAATCAGATGGATAGAGAACGAAGAGCTTCGGTTGGGATTTCAGGGCTTGTTACGCCAAATATGAAACTTCAACTTCTGGGTGATTACCGCAGGGTAAATTATTTTGATGACTATTCTTTTGCTCCCACAGCTCCTGCCATTTCAGCTTTTGAACAATTTGATTTGGCGGAAACTAGCCTATTATTTTCTTGGAATATTCGTGAAAAAGTAATGCAACTTGGCGAGCAGCGGGTTTCTTTAGGCACAAAACTACCAAAATTGAACTTACGAATTTCCAAAGGATGGGACGGAATACTTGACGCACAATATGATTATTGGCGATTGAATTTTAATGTAGAGCAAGATTTTTCTATTCGTGGATTTGGTAAACTTTCCATTTTATCTGCCAGCGGAGCAACAATAGGAGATGTTCCAATTACATTAGCACAAATGCCTTTCGGTACAGGGAAAAGTTGGAATTTATCCGTTCCTAATACCTTTGAAACGATGATGCCCGCAGAGTTTTTTAGTGATAGACAGACTGCATTATTTACACGGTTAACCTTTCTACCATTAAAGAATAAAACGAAATGGACAGAACCATTAATCTCGCTGCATAACGCCTATGGAATCGGTACAATGTCGAATAGGCAAACGCACCAACAACTGGATTTCAAAGTGCATGAAAAAGGCTTCATGGAATCTGGAATAATTATCGATAATTTATTAAAATCCGGTTTTACTGGTTTAGGAATGGGTGTGTTTCACCGATTTGGACACTATGCGCTTGAAGACTTTTCTTCAAACTTTGTTTATAAAATCTCATTGAGATTTAATTTTTAAGCCTTAGTCATCCCAACTTACAGCAGAAACACGAACAATTTTTGCACCGGGAATGATTGCAATATATTCTTTAGAGGCACTCTTCACAGTGTTTGCTGAAACCGTGACAATGAACCGGTCTATGATTAATAAATCATCTGGTTTCCAGTCAAACAATTCTGCATTGGTTCGTTTTAATTTTTTCAAAAGTTCCTCTAATTCATACGAGATGGATGCGATTAATTTAAAATTATCCCCTTCCCTATCTTCCAATTGAGTGGTTCTTTCTGCCTCAATTTTCAACCTATTATTATCTAGAATTGCTGGAGAAACGACTACAGTGTCTGTTTTTACTGAGTCTTCAAAATAAGTTAATTGATAGGGCTGAAGCAAGTTTTCCATCCACTCTTTATACGTTAATATTCGTTCGGCTAAATTCTTGATAAAATAATCTTGTAAATATTCTTTAAGTTGTTCTGGGTCATCAAAATAAGCTTCTAATTCTTTTTCAAAATAATCAAATATTGCCTTCACAGACGATTTCATTTCGTTGATAAAAGTATCTGGTGCTATGGCTGACATTAGATAAAAATTTGTATCTATTTTAAATGAAAACGGCACATCAATAATTGATTCTTCAACAGCTTCAATCATAGTGAATAATAATGCTTCTATACCTGCTGAGTCTTCAAATGCTTCAAATTTGTAGTTGGTCTTATGTTGCTGTAATGCTAAAATAAAAGTGGAGTCGGTTTGCTCTGTCATTTTGACTGAAAACTGTTTTGCTTGCTTATTTTCATTTAACAATTCACCGTTAGAATGTACCGACTCAATATCCACTAATGTAAAATCTTTCTTTTCTCCTTGAATAAAGTGCGGCATTAATCTTTGAGGCGAAATTGTGTCTTGTGAATAAACGTTGTTTACCCATAATAAAAGCGAAAAAAAGATGACTATTTTATTCATACTGTTTCTTAAAAGGCTTTTCTAACCAGAGAAAAAATAGTAAATATAAGGCAATAAAAGCATTGTGAATAAACAATTGCAGCCATCCCTCTGTCAAAGCCATCCATTTTGTAATAAAAAATAGTAAAATAGCTAGACCAGCATAAAGGAAAAATTTGCGAATATTATAAGGAATATGATAATGCTTTTTTCCAAAATAATACGAAGCTACCAACTGACCAAAATAAGCACCTAGTGTTACCCAAGCACACGCGATGTAACCATAACTAGGAATCAATAGAATATTTGCAACAAGCGTAAAAATTGCTCCACCTACTGCAATATAAGCACCATATTTTGTCTGTCCACTTAATTTATACCACATGCTTTGATTGAGGTAAATCCCTAAGAAAACATTGGCAAGTAATAAAATGGGAACAACTTTCAATCCTTCCCAGTAATTTTGGTTTGGAATAAAATATTTGAACACATCAATATTAAGGGAGACCCCGAGAAAACACAGAAACAAAAAGCCAACAAAATAATTCATTACCTTAACATAAACCTTGTTTCTGTTTTCATCTTTTGCTTGAGCAAAGAAAAAAGGTTCTGCAGCGTAGCGATAAGCTTGTAAAAAAATGGAAACTAACAAGGCTAGCTTATAACTTGCACTGTAAATTCCAACTTGGGCTGTTGCATCGCCTAACGCTAGTACTTCCCCAAGTTCATCTACATTAGCTTTATAGGTTAATGGTTTTAATAGAATTCGATCTATCGTTTCGTTTACAATAAATGCTAACCCCGCAATAGCTAAAGGAAAACTGTATTTCAGCATTTGTTGAATTAAGCCGAAATTTATGTTGAATCGCAGTTGTTTAAAGTCGCTTATCAATGCTAAAGGTTTTACCAATGAAGCAACTATGTTAGCAATTAAAATAAAACGCACCCCTTGCTCCGGATTGTTTGTATCGAATATAACTAGTAGCAAAAACAGATTTAACCCAATATTCACTCCAATACTCGTAAGTTGAATGATTGCAAACTGTTTTGCTTTTTGTTCAGCACGTAATTTTGCCAATGGTAAAGCCGAAACCGCATCAATTATGATGATACAACCGAGTAATAATATATACTCTGGATTATCACCATACAACAATTTTTCAGCAATGGATTGGTAAAAAAATACAACGAAAAGCAAGAAAACAAAGTTGATACCGATAACACTCCATAAGGCATTTTGAAAAATAGCTTTTTTGTTTTTTCCTTCAGAAGAAAACTTAAAATACGCTGTTTCCATGCCCATGGTGAGAAAAACCATCAAAAAGGCTACCCATGCATATAGTTCAGACACAACACCATAATCACGGGGGTCTTTAAATACCAGTTCACTCGTGTATAAAGGAACCAATAAATAATTCAAAAAACGCCCGATGACACTAGAAAGCCCATAAATGGCTGTTTGTCCTGCAAGTTTTTTTATTGGGTTACTCATACGTTCTCTTCAGCTGCTAAGATAACGGCTATTGTTCCAATTAATTAAGAACAATCGATTTTTTTTCTTAACTTCATGTTTTGTTATTTTAAATTTAAGGAAAATGAAACGCTTATTTTTAATTTTTCTTCTTAGTTCAGGGTCACTTGGTTTGCTTATAACCGCTTGTGATTTTTGTAAAGATATTAAACCCTATTGGCTTCCTGAAAAAGTGGATTTGAATTTGTTACAAGCGAACCGCGATACGATAATGGAAAATTCGGTTTTCGAGCGTGATACATTATTGTTATCCATCCATTACAACCCTACATTTCTGACAGCTACACATTCTTCTTGGCAGAATTATTTCACAAACCCTGTGTATGCACTCAAGTGTTCTCCCGAAGGTTACATGGGGATAAAACAAGAGGTTGTGAGTTTTGAGTTAATTTCAAATATTCCTTTTGAAGGTATTGAAGCAGGAGAATCTTTAAATGCAAAACTTTTTGATCTTCAAGGAAATAACTTTGACATTGAAAAGTTAAACGAAGACCTTTCCAACGAAAATTGGCCAATACTGAATACGTATTTTAGACTTATCAGACAAGAACCGCAAGAAGAATTAAGGAACTTTAAACTTACTATTCAGTTATCGTCCGGGCAGGTGTTGGAATCCACCTCTTCGTCGATTATTTGGTAATGAAAAGGCTGCCCAAAATGGACAGCCCAAACATGCTATTATGAAAACTACTGCTAATCTAAATCACAATTCACTTTCTCAACAATTGGATTGATTTTCAATGTTGATTCAAAATTGTCACACGCATCCTCTGCGTCTGATTTACTTGCCCCTTTGATATCATATTCAATATCTTCATGCGGAGTTCCATCATTATAGTCAACGTGGCAATCACATACATAATCCTTTTTACAGCTTGCTAATACAAAAACTGAAACAGCAGCTAATACAAATATTTTCTTCATAACTATTTAATTTTTTCCCAAAAATAACATTTCTTATACAAACGCAACAATGTTGCGTATTTTTTTTTA
>SKGS01000036.1 GCA_007117355.1 Lishizhenia sp.
GAAAAATATTTTTTTATTCATGGCTTAAAGTTAGCGATTTATGATTGTTAAATAAAGCGGGTTAGAGCAAATAATTGACGCATTAACAAAAATTTGACTTAACAATGTAACAAAATTCAATTACTTAGTGTTTTTAAGACACAAAGTATTGTAAAAGTGTTATATTTGTTAGTGCTATAGATTAGTTTTTTATTGATATAGAGAATATGAGAAAGAAAAAATTACAGATAAAACCATTCAATGCAATCATATTTGGTGGAGATGGAGATCTTGCTGTACGAAAAATATATCCCGCAATATGTAAGCGTTATTTAGATAAACAGTTGGATGTTGCCTTTTCTGTTTATGCCATTTCTCGATCCGGTGTCGAACAAAAAACATTTTTAGAAAAAGTTAAAAAATCCATTCTTGAATCTATTGATTTTAAGTATGATGAAAAGAAAATAAAAGAGTTTCTAGATAAAGTAACAGTGCTCCATGTTCCCGGTAAGGACGAAGTAGGTTACGATAAGTTAAGGGAAAAACTTTTAGATCAACCAGATTATCAATCAGTTTTTTATCTTTCTACACCTTCCTCTGCTTTTGGTGAGATTTGTGATGCATTAAAGAAATACAATTTAGTAAACGACTTGAGTAAAGTTGTACTCGAAAAACCGTTAGGAAATAGTCTTGCTACTTCGAGAGAAATTAATGAAAGTATATCAAAAGTTTTTTCAGAGGATCAGATTTACAGAATAGATCATTACTTGGGTAAAGAAACGGTTCAAAATTTAATGGTTCTTCGATTTGCAAATCACTTGTTTGAAAACGCTTGGAACAGTAATCATGTTGATTCAGTTCAGATAACAGTTGCTGAAAGTCTTGGCGTTGAGCAAAGAGGTGGCTATTATGATAAGAGTGGTGCTTTGTTAGACATGGTGCAAAATCATTTATTACAACTTCTTTGTCTTATTGCTATGGAACCTCCTGTGAGAATTGAGGCTAACTTCGTTAGAGACGAAAAGCTTAAAGTTTTGCATGCTTTGCGTCCTTTTGATGAACGAAGCGTTAAAACGGATACTGTTCGAGGTCAATATACAAGAGGCGAAAAAGAAGGTCAATTAATTAATTCATACCTAGAGGATATTGAAAAGTTTTCGTCGAACACAGAAACATTTGTTGCGTTAAAAACTTACATTGATAATTGGCGCTGGAAAGGAGTTCCGTTTTTTCTTCGTACAGGTAAGAGAATGCCAAAACGCTATTCTGAAATTATCATTAATTTTAAACCTGTCGCTTACAATGTTTTTAGTAAAGAAGAGGAAATTTCTGGAAACAAATTAATAATTCGATTGCAACCGGAAGAAAGAATAGAGTTAGTTCAAATGTCTAAACTACCTGGTCCTGGTGGTTACAGGTACAAACCTATTGCACTAAAACTTGATTTTGGCGATTCATTTGACGGTAGATTTCCTGAAGCTTACGAACGTTTGTTTATAGACATTTTAAGAGGGAATCAAACGCTCTTTATGCGCCAAGACGAATTAGAGGCCGCTTGGATTTGGGTTGAATCAATAACAAATAACTGGAAAAAAGTATCTCAAAAAAATATTCTTTACGAAGCGGGTACATGGGGCCCAGGAGATGCAATTATGAATAGTAATGAACAATGGTCAAAAACATCAATTTATGAAGTTATTTCAGCAATCAAATAAAGAAGAATTAGAAACATTACTAGTTAAAAAGATCTCAGTTATCATAAAAGACGCCATCACAAATTTTGGGGATGCGAGAATTTTATTTTCTGGCGGAAGCACTCCGTTTGGTGTTTACAGTCTTTTATCCAGCCAAGACCTGGATTGGGAAAAGGTTACCATTGGATTAGTTGATGAACGTTTTGTGCCAAATGACGATGAAGAAAGTAATTACCATTCACTCATTCAGGTAATGGTTAAAGCAATATCCTACGGCGCAACGGTTATCCCAATGGTTAATGAAGTAAGTAATGAGTCAAAAAATTTAGAAATAGTAAAAGAAACATATAAACCTTTCTTTGAAAGGATTGATTTTACACTGCTCGGAATGGGTGGAGATGGTCATACTGCCTCTCTTTTTCCTAATGATAACGCATCTGAAAACGATTTGCAATCGATGCAAAAAACGTTGATTTCAACACGAGCTCCCAAGCATCCAAAGAAAAGAATATCTTGCTCATCTGGTCTGATTAGATCTTCTAGAAATATTTTTTTGATGTTTACCGGTGAAGAAAAAAAAGCTGTTTTTGATAAAGCAAAAGATGAAAACTTACCGATTTACAACCTAACTAAAGATATTTCAAACTTCGAAGTTTATTTTTGTTAAAGCATTTGTTATGAATAAAGTAATAGAAAAAGTTACAAATAGAATTATAGAGAGGAGTGCTAAATCTCGCTCTATTTATTTTGAAAGAATAAAAAAGCAATTTGATGCTGGTCCAAAAAGAGGAAAGTTAAGTTGTGGAAACTTAGCACATGGCTTTGCCGGATGTGGCTCGGTTGATAAATCTATTCTTTCAGAAGATATACTACCAAATATTGGAATTGTTACAGCTTACAATGACATGTTATCAGCGCATAAGCCTTACGAATCCTACCCCGAAATGATTCGTAAATATGCCAATAAATATAATGCTGCTGCTCAAGTTGCTGGCGGAGTTCCTGCAATGTGTGATGGTGTTACACAAGGACAAGTTGGAATGGAGTTGTCACTTTTCAGTAGAGATGTAATCGCTATGTCATCTGCTGTTGCATTATCGCACAATATGTTTGATGGTGTTGTTAATCTTGGAATCTGTGATAAAATAGTACCTGGTTTAATGATTTCTTCTTTGAAATTTGGTCATCTCCCAACAATATTTTTACCCGGTGGACCAATGCCAACAGGAATTAGCAATGAAGAAAAGGCAAAAATTAGACAAGATTATGCCGAAGGAAAAATAGACCGTGCGGCACTGCTAAAAGGAGAATCAGATTCTTACCATTCTCCGGGAACCTGTACCTTCTATGGAACGGCTAATAGCAATCAAATGCTAATGGAGATAATGGGGCTCCAACTCCCAGGGTCTAGTTTTGTAAACCCCGGGACTGAGTTGCGTGAATTATTAAATGAAGAGGGTATCAAAATATTGCTCGAAAATATAAATTCCCGTAAAATTGAAAATACTATTTCGCATGTAGTTAGTGAAAGAACAATAGTAAATGGAATCATTGGTTTGTTAGCAACTGGTGGTTCAACCAATCATACAATTCATTTAATTGCAATCGCCTCCGCCGCAGGAATTATTATCAACTGGGATGATTTTTCAGAATTATCTGCTGTTATTCCTTTAATTACAAGAGTTTACCCAAATGGTGCAGCTGATGTGAATCATTTTCATGCCGCTGGAGGAATGGGCTTTGTGATTCGAACGCTACTTGATAATGGTTTGTTACACGAAGATGTTAATACGATTTTTGGTCACGGATTATCTCGTTATAAACAAGAGCCAAAAATAGAATCTGGTAAAATTGTTTGGAAAGATGGAGCGAGCGAAAGTTTAAATACTTCTATTTTACGCCCTGCAACAGATCCGTTTCAAAAAGAAGGTGGTATTCGTTTAATGAAAGGAAATATTGGACGTGGTGTTATTAAAATTTCTGCTGTTGAAGAACAAAATCGTTTTATTGAAGCACCAGCAATTGTTTTTGATGAACAAGAAGACTTTATCAAAGCCTTCCAAAATAATGAATTAAACAAAGATTTTATTGCTGTATTACCATTTCAAGGGCCTAAACAAAATGGTATGCCTGAATTACATCAACTTACACCGAGTTTAACCATTTTACAAAAACGTGGATATAAAGTAGGTTTAATTACTGATGGAAGAATGTCTGGTGCTTCTGGAAAGGTAGCTTCAGCAATACAATTATGGCCTGAAGCGAAAGATGGCGGCCTTATTGCTAAGATTCAAACTGGAGATTTAATTCGCTTAGATGGCAACAAGGGTGAGCTAACTTGTCTAACTGATGGCGTGGAATCGCGTCCTGCTCGTACAAAGGACAATAGTGATACATTTGGTACAGGTCGAGAGCTTTTTCAGTTTCCTCGCACGCATGTTTGTTCAAGTGAAGAGGGAGCAAGTTTCATATTTTAAATTTGTGTTTATGATACAAAATGGTATAGAAAAAATTATAGAAAAACACACGGTCATTCCTGTGATTACTTTAAATAGTGAGGAAGATGTGCACGCGACTGTTAGTAAGTTAATTAAAGCAAAAATTAACTGTGCCGAAATTACGTTGCGAACATCTTTTGCTTTAGAAGGTATTGAGATGATGATTAATGCGTACCCCTCTATAGACGTTGGTGTTGGAACTGTTGTAAATGGCCATCAAATTGATGAATTAAATAAAATTCAAGGTATAAAGTTTATGGTTTCACCCGGTGGTAGCCCTTCTCTTTTGAAAAAAATGAATGAAAGTAAAATCCCATTTTTACCAGGAGTTGTCACACCAAGTGAAATTGTTGCAGGAATGGAATTGGGAGTAAATGTGTTTAAGTTTTTTCCAGCCAATCTATTTGGTGGATTAAAAACGTTGCAAACCTATGGACAGGTCTTTCCCAGTGCAAAATTCTGTCCAACAGGTGGGTTAAATGCAGATAATCACAAGGACTTTTTAGCGCTTTCTAATGTTTGTGCGGTCGGTGGAAGTTGGATGTTGAAATAATTGGTTCTATTGGTAATTTAATGTATAAGGCTCAAGTCATCATTAAAATTTACAAGATACTTGAATTATCTTTGAAACTCAATTATTTTGTGAGAAAGCTTTTATAGCACTATTTTTCTTTAGCAAAATGTCATTTGAACACCCTTATATCCAAAGTTTTATCAGCGTTAACAGTGACTATCACGGAATTGCGAACGTAGTGGAAGCATGCAGTGATAAAGGTCATCTGTGGTGCGAAGCAAACGCCTTTAAAACTTTTGATTCCTAGGAAAAAGCAGTTTTGTTTACTTTTTCTGATTTGGAAAAAAGTAAAAAGAAAATAATGTCAATTGGTAACTAACAGAAAGAATTTTTTAGAAGTGCTTATTAGAATTACACATTAATACCAATGTACTGATATTAGTTAGGTTGTTTTTCTCCATGCAATGCTCAAACTCCGTAACTAAAGCGGGTAAGCTTAAGAAGTCCTCAAGTTATTAAGATTAAACTCCATTAAACTCATTGTAGAACCAAATAATTAAAACTTCTAACTCAACCATCAATGCCAAATTAGTGATAATTGGTATTTTTGCGGCACTATGATGGATACATTCAAGCATAAGGGAATGCGCCGAAAACTCATTGAAGAGTTGAAGGAAAGAGGAATTAGCGATGAAAATATCTTACAAGCTTTTGATGCTACGCCACGTCATTTCTTCTTGGATTTAGCCTTCGAAAAACAGGCTTATTCAAATACGGCTTTTCAAATTGGTAAAGGTCAAACGATATCTCATCCTTATACTGTCGCTTTTCAAACCCAGCTTTTAGAATTAAAGAAAAGAGAAAAAATACTTGAAATTGGAACTGGAAGTGGTTTTCAAACAGCCATCCTTTGTCAATTGGGAACAAAAGTATTTTCCATCGAGCGACATAGAGAATTATATCTCAACGCAAAAAATATACTTGAAAAACTTGGTCATCAACCGAGACTTAATTTTGGTGATGGCTTTAAAGGACTACCAACATTTGCGCCTTTTGATAAAATACTTGTTACCTGTGGCGCTCCTTTTATTCCACAAGCTTTATTAGACCAACTAAAAGTAGGCGGTATATTAGTCATTCCTGTTGGTGAAGGAAAAAAACAAATCATGACTAGAATGATAAAGCTTTCTGAAACAGAATTTGAAGAAGCAACTTATGGTGATTTTAGTTTTGTTCCTATGTTAGAAAATAAAGCTAAATAAAAAATGGAAGAGCTAAAACCGTTGACGATAAGTAGTAGTTCAGTCAAAAAACCAACGGTTTTACTTACGCATGATTTTAGAAAATTCTTACTACATAGTCCACTTACCCCTGAAATGATTTTAACTGAGAAAATTTCATCTATGCTATTTTCTCAATTTAAAATTCCTAGAATTCCAACGGGGTTTTTCAAATTAAATAATAAGTCTTACTACTGTGAAGAACAATTCGAAAGCATTCTTTTATTTGATGAATGGAATAGTTTTGCGTGGGATGAAAAACGAAAGTTTAATCAATTTGTTCGCCCTAAGGTCTTATTTGAACTTTTTTTAATTGATTTATTTTTTCCTGTTTTTTCAACGGTAACAAGAAAACATATCGTTCTAGGTAAGAAATGTCAAATTCTGGGTAAACACGAACTTTTTCCGGACAAAAATGCATTTATCTTTTCTCCTAATACGATTAGTTCAATTGGTTTGTCAAATCCTGTTATTAAACGGTTTTTTGAACCAATCAAAAATGAACTTTTCACTATTTTAGAAGAGTTTTTAGTGCTTTATCATGATAAATTTACAGCCGATTTAAAGTTTCAAATTAGCCTATACCCAGAGTTGAGAAATAGCTATTGGGACAACCTCAAACGGTGCTTTCATGATGAATTCAAAAACTATTGTATTTTTACCATTCAAAACTTTATTTATACCTACAAATAATGGAATCGTTTTACTCTATAATTTATTTTAAAACGAATGCGCTAAACGATGAACTTCTGTCTTTAGCCTTATTTACTGGCGGTGAGCAAGGGCCAAGAATGTATGTTTCTTCAAAGAGAATGAATTTATTGAAGTTTTTACTAGCCCCAGAGGTGTATTTATCGGTAAAACGAAACCTAAATTATTTTCAAGAGAAAATAGATAAGTACAGACAAGATCAAAAGGAACTGTTATTGTTTGATCCATACTATTCTAAAGAAGAACTAGAAAGAATTAGTCAGGAAACACTTGGAACACTTATTTATTCATTGCCAGTTTCGGTAAATGAATGGATGGACGAAGAACTACATGAAAAATTGGTATTTTCTTTGCTCGGTGAAAAAATGATTAAACAGAAAAAAGCTTCTCGTTCATTTATGCTGTCTTGGAGAAACACGTGTAACTTATCAAAATTTGATCACTTTGAAAAGAACAAACTTTTAACAGAAGTGAATAAAGAGGCGGTAATCCCTGTAAAAATGGATCTGTACAACGATGACTCTAAGATAGCTGTAAAAGGAATTGATTTTTCTGTTTCAGAACGTTTGATTTATGCTAAGTTACAAGAAGTTCGATTACTTGCCAGTTCCTTAAACGGATTTGCAATTTATGCTGTTTATGAATATCCGGAAAATCCGGAAGCGAAAGATTTATTACTTCATTTCAAAAATAAAATGAAAGGAATCAAATGGATGGAAGTAGAGCAGTTCTTGAAACGATTTTAGCGATAATTTTAATTTGAAAAAATCCTGTAAATAAGGCCAAAACTTCCTCCAAATTGTGCAAAAGGAGTACTTGAAACAACCCCTACCGAGGTTCCCTCACCTGGACTCCACCAAATGCTTGCTCCTACATCCATAATAGGTAAGAGTAAGTTTAATTGTGTTTTTAAAGCAAGTTTTTCAGTTATGGAGTACCTAAAACCTCCATTTACCGCTACTGCAAAACGTGTAATAGAACGAAAATTATTAGAGGCAGAAGAAACATTTAACACACCAAATTTTAATCCGCTGTACAAAAAAGCTTTATCCGATAAATCCAAGTATCTATTCCCTCCTACAAGAACATAGTTCAATCGAATTTGCTGATCAATATCTATTTGCCAAAAGCTTGAATTAGCTGTTCCTCGTAACTCCTGAAATTGATACATCATCTCAAAGGAAAAGTAATCATCCAAAAAGTAATTTGCTGATAATCCATAAACCGTGCCCGGATAAATACGTGCCACTCCACCAGTTATTGCAGCGCGATCTCCAAAGGTATGACCAATAGAAACCGTGCCTTCTAAATATTGTGCGTTTAGTGTTGGGATTAAACCCAAACAAAACAATAAAATTAATATGGGTTGTTTCATACTATTTGGTAGAGATTGATTTTTCTTTAATCGCATATTCATTTTCTTCAATTGGCAAATATATTCCGTTATTTCCAGATAAAATGTCTTGTAACAAAACAATTTCAAAATATTTATCAGCATTTAAAACATGTTTAAACGCTTTGTCACCAATAATTTGAACTTCTTCCATTTGTCGTTCGTTTAATATTTTGTAGAAAGACTTTTCATCGAAACGCTTTCTATATTGTGGAAAGTCCATATTTTTGATTTATTACTGTAAAGCCAAAGTACAAAATTAGGCAAAAGAACAACAAAGAAAAGTCATGTTTGTAAACGAAGCACATAAAAAAGCTAACGAATTGCAAGATGCTCAAGAGTTTGAAAGAGCTTTAAAAGCATTTGATGAAGCATTAGAACAAGCTCCAAATAATCCAGATATCCTCTCTCATAGAGGCGTATTGTATCTTCACCTAAACTTAAAAAAGAAATGTTTGGATGACTTGAATAAAGCGAAAGAAATAGAGCCTGATTATAGTTATCGCTATGCTTCTTTGGCTTATGCTTTAGATTTTTTTGGAGATCTAGACGGCGCAATTGAACAATATGAAATCGCTGTTAAACTTGACCCAGAAGATGCAGTTGCTCACAATAACCTTGGATTACTTTTAGAGAAAAAAGGATATCAAGCTAAAGCGCAAGAGCGATTTGAGAAAGCTGATAAATTGCATAAAATTGAGAATTCTTTTTATGAACAAACTAAAAAAGAAGACGAGAATAAACAAGAAGATTCACCCAAGCCAGATGGAGGGACAAAGCTTCAACCTAAGAAACTAAGAGAAGATGAAAAACCAAATGGAGCTGACATTGCCAAATCAGTATTTAGCAATAAATCCACTTTTAAAGAGTTTTTAAATTTTGTTAGAAATGGGTTTAAATTGAAATAAGTGTATGACTAAAAAACAGAAAGCACAATATATCATGGAGGAATTGGATAAACTCTATCCAGAAACCCCTGTTCCTTTAGATCATAAAGATGCTTACACACTGCTAATTGCTGTATTATTATCTGCTCAATGCACAGACGATCGGGTCAATCAAATCACTCCGCTCTTATTTGAAAAAGCGGATACACCTGCAAAAATGATTCAGTTGTCCGTAGAAGAAATCAAAGCCATCATTCGCCCATGTGGTTTATCTCCAAGAAAATCACAAGCAATTTATGATTTATCCCATATTTTAATCAATGAGCATAATAGCGAAGTGCCAGCCGATTTTGAAGCCTTAGAAAGACTGCCGGGCGTGGGACATAAAACGGCGAGCGTTGTTATGTCTCAAGCCTTTGGTGTTCCTGCTTTTCCAGTGGATACACATATTCATCGCTTAATGTATCGTTGGGGATTAACCAGTGGTAAAAGCGTGGAACAAACCGAAAAAGACGCTAAAAAACTTTTCCCTGAATCGGCATGGAATAAATTGCATTTGCAAATTATATTTTATGGTAGAAGTCATTCTCCTGCCCGAAGCCCGAAATTAAGCGTGGATTACATTACTCGTGAAATTGGTAAAAAATCTGTTTTAAAAACATACAAACCTTAACCGAAATTTATTTTAACTTCGTGGCAAATGAGCACAGAAATTAATAGAGCAAAAATAGCCCAGTTTGGAAATCTTGAACTTCTCGCAAAGCAAGTGGTTGAAGGTTTTATAACAGGTTTGCACAAAAGTCCTTTTCATGGATTTTCTGTAGAGTTTGCTGAACATCGTCTTTACAATACGGGCGAGTCAACTCGTCATGTCGATTGGAAATTATACGCAAGAACAGAAAAGCTATTTACCAAAAAATATGAAGAGGAAACCAACCTACGTTGTCAAATGGTCTTAGATTGCTCTAGCTCTATGCTTTACAAGAAAGACGAAGCATATTTTTCGAAGTTGGAGTTTTCCGTTTATGCCATTGCAAGCCTTATTGAACTATTAAAACGTCAGAGAGATGCGGTGGGTATTTCTTTATTTTCGGAGGAACTCGAATTGCATTCAGAGGCCAAATCGTCAACGCGACATCATCGTTATCTGTATGCAGAATTAGAAAAGCAATTGACCAATTATTCTTCTGAAAACACCAAAAAAACAGGCGCAATAGAAGCTTTACATGCAATAGCAGAATTAACCCACAAAAGAAGTTTAATTGTTGTTTTTTCAGACATGCTTGATGACCCATCAAAGCAAGATGAATTATTTCAGGCGCTACAACATTTAAAACATAATAAACACGAAGTTATAGTTTTTCATGTTGTTGATAAGGCACATGAACTTGAATTTGAATTAGAAAACAGACCTTATACCGTTGTAGATATGGAGACAGGTGAAAAACTTAAACTTCAGCCAAATGAAGTGAAAGAAGAATACCAAAATCGCATCGCATCGTATTTTAAAACTATCGAAGATAAATGTGGTGCCTATAGGATAGATTATCAGCTTGTCGATACGCGAGAACCACTTCATCAGGTGTTATTAAGTTATTTGTTGAAACGTCAAAAAATGCGTTAATCTATTTCTTATGTATCCATTCCAATTAAAAGAAGTACATGAGTTTCAAGAAATGGTTGAAGCGCATCCTTTATTAACAGAATTATACCCATCATTATCGTTAGAAGAATACAAAGATATTTTGCAAAAAATGATTCCTATGAATTATCATCAGCTTTGGGTATTAGTGAATAATCAGATTGTTGGAATAAGCGGCTATTGGATAGGAAACAAAATTTGGTGTGGAAAATACTTGGAGTTAGATAATGTTGTTGTGGCTGAAACACATCGCTCTAAAGGAATTGGTAAACGAATGACGGATTATTTAAAGCAAGTAGCTATTCAAGAAGGCTGTACCATGCTTGGCTTAGATGTTTACACCGATAATTTTCAAGGAATTAAGTTTTACATGAACGAAGGCTACATTCCAAGAGGCTTCCACATGATTCATCGGTTGAAGTGATGGTGGATTGGCTAAAAACTTTTGTTCATTCATTACTTAAATTAGATTTTCTTCATAAAATAAATTGGTTGCAACAACGTTAATCATTTATGAAATTTCGAAAAAACACTGTCCTAATTTTCGGATTATTATTACTCTTTTTCAGTTCTTTTCAACTTGGTTGTTTCCAAGAGAATGAACTTCATGAAGGTTTGATTAACTCGGGTGAAATTCTTGAAGATGAAATAAATACTATTCCCT
This sequence comes from Lishizhenia sp., assembly GCA_007117355.1. Classification (GTDB taxonomy): domain Bacteria; phylum Bacteroidota; class Bacteroidia; order Flavobacteriales_D; family Crocinitomicaceae; genus CSBr16-161. The sequence goes on from SKGS01000036.1 coordinate 11,263, forward strand.
CAGTAGATAGGGTTAAACTTGAGCAAAAAGCAAAAGAAGCTAAAAAGTTTTGCAAGGAAAAGAACTACAACCAAGATTTTTGTATCCTCATTGATATGAGCTTACATTCTGGTGTAAATCGTTTTTTCGTATGGGATTTTGAAAAAAATAAAGTAATTCAAGAAAACCTTGTTTCTCACGGATGTTGTCTAGGTAATCCATCGATGGGAGATGCGTCCAAGGAGCAGCCTGAATTCAGCAATACCCCCGACAGTCATTGCTCGTCGCTTGGGAAATATTTAATTGGAGAAAGAGGCTACAGCCAATTCGGGGTGAATATAAAGTATCTTTTACACGGATTAGAATCAACCAATAATAATGCACTGAAAAGAGTTGTTGTTTTTCATTCTTGGGGAATAATACCAAACGAACCCCTCTATCCGAAAGGGACTCCCGAAAGTTGGGGTTGCCCTGCCATTTCCGATGCAGCTTTTCTGAAACTTGACAAAAAGCTCAAAGAATCAGAAAAGGTATTAATGTGGATTTTTGTATAAATCTAATTATCTTTTTGTCTCACAGTCTTAAACCTTAACATACTATCATTCTTCCATTAAAACCTCTAATGTTAGCCATCGAGCTTATCGAGCCGACTGTCAAACGTCTATAGTTGGTCATCGAGTTTATCGAGATGCTAACGTCTTAAAATCTTAACATCCTAAAATCCTAAAATAATATCTTTATCTTTGCAACTTATTTTTCAGTATGGCAGATAATCGATATAATCAGCGTGGAGTTTCCGCAGGAAAAGAAGATGTGCACAATGCTATTTCAAAAATTGATAAAGGGTTGTTCCCAAAAGCGTTTTGTAAAATTGTTCCTGATATTTTAACAGGAAGTAAAGAGCACTGTGTGGTTATGCATGCAGATGGCGCAGGTACAAAATCATCACTCGCTTATATGTATTGGAAAGAAACAGGAGATATTTCTGTTTGGAAAGGCATAGCGCAAGATGCAATCATCATGAATTTGGATGATTTACTATGTGTTGGTGCTACTGAAAATATTTTATTATCCTCAACCATTGGACGAAATAAAAATTTAGTGGATGGTTCTGTTATTGCTGAAATAATTAACGGAACAGAAGAGTTACTAGAAGAATTACGAGAGTTAGGAATTGGTATTTATTCTACAGGCGGAGAGACAGCAGATATCGGTGATTTAGTTCGTACTATTATAGTGGATTCTACTGTTGTGGCAAGAATGAAACGAACTGATGTAGTTGATAATAAGAATATTAAGCCAGGAAATGTAATCGTAGGATTAGCCTCTTATGGACAAGCAACCTACGAGAAGGAGTATAATGGCGGTATGGGTTCTAATGGACTAACCTCTGCTCGACATGATGTTTTTGCAAAATACTTAGCAGAAAGATTTCCAGAAAGTTATGATGCTAAAGTGCCTTCAGATTTAGTTTATTCAGGCTCCAAAAAATTAACGGATGAGGTAGCTGATGCACCAATTAATGCAGGAAAACTCGTGCTTTCTCCAACAAGAACATATGCCCCAATTATCAAAAAGATTTTGGAAAAATTCAGGTCAGAAATTAACGGAATGGTTCACTGTAGCGGTGGAGCGCAAACAAAAGTGCTTCACTTTGTTGATAATTGTCACGTTATTAAAGACAATTTGTTCCCCATTCCGCCTCTTTTCAATTTAATTCAAAAGGAATCAAATACAGATTGGAAAGAAATGTATAAAGTATTTAACATGGGGCATCGAATGGAATTGTATGTTCCAGAAAATATTGCTGACGAGATAATTGCTATTTCAAAAATATTTAACGTAGAAGCAAAAATTGTTGGAAGGGTAGAGGAGTCAGAGGTTAAAAAACTTACAATTATCTCTGAAAAAGGGACATTCACCTACATGTAATTAAGCTATGGAAGATTTGTTAAAAAAATTGGAAGCGATTCATTATCGTTTTAAAGAGGTTGGACAACTTATAGTGGATCCAGAAATTATTGCCGATATGGATCGCTACGTGAAATTGAATAAGGAATATAAAGATCTAGAACAAGTGGATCAAATGTATCATCGTTACAAAAATGTTCTTGATAATATTTTATCTTCCAAGCAATTACTTGAGACTGAAAAAGATCCAGAAATGCGAGAAATGGCAAAGATGGAGCTTGACGACTTAGAACAAGAACGCCCTGAACTGGAAGAAGAGATTAAAATCATGCTCATTCCTAAAGACCCCGAAGACGATAAAAACGTGATTATTGAATTACGCGCTGGGACTGGAGGGGATGAAGCTTGTATCTTCGTGGAAGATGTTTACAGAATGTACACAATGTATTTCAAAGAAAGAGACTGGAAAGTAGAAGTAATCAACTCTAATGAGGGCGGCACAAAGGGCTACAAAGAAATTTCTATGAATGTAGAAGGTGATGGCGTTTATGGTACATTGAAATTTGAATCAGGTGTTCATCGTGTACAAAGAGTTCCAGAAACGGAATCTCAAGGTCGTGTCCATACATCGGCTATCACTGTTGCTGTTCTTCCTGAAGCGGAAGAAGTGGACGTAGAACTTAATATGACTGATGTGAAGAGAGACACGTTTAGGGCATCAGGCGCGGGTGGTCAGCACGTTAACAAAACAGAATCTGCTATTCGTTTGACCCATATTCCCACAGGAATAGTTGTTGAATGTCAGGATGGTCGTTCTCAACATAAAAACTTAGAGAAAGCGATCACAGTATTGCGCTCAAGGTTGTATCAACAAGAGTTGGAAAAAGTGAATGCTGAGCGAGCCGAACAAAGAAAATCACTGGTTTCAACTGGAGACCGTTCTGCTAAGATTAGGACATACAATTATCCGCAAGGTAGAATTACCGATCATAGAATAAATAAAACAATGTATAACCTGTCTGCATTTATGAATGGAGACATCCAAGAAATGATTGACGCATTGAAGGTAGCTGAAAATGCTGAAAAAATGAAAGGTGAAAATTAATTACTATGACGAAAGAAGGATTAATAGAACAGATTAAATTAAAGCAATCATTTTTGTGTGTAGGTCTTGATACTGATTTAACCAAAATCCCCTCTTTCTTGTTGGATTTCGAAGACCCAATTTTTGAATTTAATAAGCGCATTATTGATAGCACAAAGGATTTATGTGTAGCCTACAAACCGAATATTGCCTTTTATGAATGTTTAGGTTCAAAAGGTTGGGATTCCTTAAAAAAAACCATTGACTATATTCCTGAAAACATTTTTACGATTGCCGATGCCAAACGCGGTGACATTGGAAATACTTCGGACTATTATGCAAAAACATTTTTTGAATACCTCAATTTTGACGCTGTAACTGTCGCACCTTATATGGGGATTGATTCTGTGAAACCTTTTTTAAAGTATGAAAATAAATGGGTTATATTACTTGCTTTAACATCCAATGAAGGTGCTAGTGATTTTCAAACGTTAAAAGATGAAGAAGGTAAGTTCTTTTATGAGCGTGTTCTTGAAAAGAGCAGCAAATGGGGGACACCAGAAAACTTGATGTACGTGGTTGGTGCAACTAGGGCAGAAGCCATCGGTAGTGTAAGAAAAACAGTTCCAAATAATTTTTTCTTAGTTCCAGGTGTTGGAGCTCAGGGCGGTAGCCTCGATGATGTAGTCGATTATGGCTGGAACAATGATTGTGGGCTATTAGTTAACTCTTCAAGAGGAATAATTTACGCATCAAATAATCACGATTTTGCTCAAGCTGCAAGAGTTAATGCTTTAGAAATTAAAAACAGCATGTCTGTTCTTTTACAAGCAAAAGGTTTTGTAAAAGAGTAATTTTTTTCGAGTATAAACAACTGTTTATCAGTGTTTAATTTTTTAAATGAAATTTTTCACAAAAAAACTTTCCAAAACGTATTGTCAAAGTAAAAAGAGTGTGTATCTTTGCACCCCGCAAACGAGCGGTGCATAAAACGAGGGGTAAAAATAAAGGGTTAATTTTTTTTTAAAA
>SKGS01000062.1 GCA_007117355.1 Lishizhenia sp.
ATGGAAAAGCTTCTAATTATCACCAATAGAAATATTAATGCCAATAAAATGAAAATGACATAAATGCGTAATATGATATGTTTTGCAGTCACCATGTTATCGCTATTCTTTTTCTATTCGTATTACCTTAGTTGGATTAACTGTTTCTTTCAATCCTAATGGTCTTAATTTTGAGATAAGATTTATTCGTTTTGTTTCTTCCTCTAGTCTTGCTTTATATTCAATGTAATCTGCTGTAATTTGACTTAGCTCTTCTTCTGTTTTTCCGATATCATTTGCTAGTTGCTTTACATAGTAGCCTTTGCTCACAACAAGGACAAGTAGGCAAATAATAAAAAAGATATAAGCTAAATGCTTTTTTACAAATTCACTTTCTAAAGCATCACCAGTTATCCAACCAGAAATATTCTCCCCTTTTGAAGCCGCCTCTTTTGGGCGCTGTAAGTTGAGCCACTTTTTCCTAGCCTTCTTTGGCTTTTCCTTTTTGCTTGATGATTCTATGTATTCGTTACCCTTCATTTCTTTCTGCAATTCTTAATTTCGCACTTCGAGAGCGAGGGTTAGCAACTAATTCTTCTTCTAATGCCTTAATGGGCTTTCTATTTATTTCTGTAAATGGTTTTAGTATATTACCAAAAAAATCTTTTTCAATCTTGCCTGTAAAATCCCCACGTTTAATGAAGTTTTTTACCAATCTATCTTCGAGAGAATGGTAGGACATTACAACGAGTCTGCCCTTCGGCTTTATTACGTCTTTTGTTTGTTCTAAAAACTTTTCTAAGACATTCATTTCATCGTTTACTTCAATGCGAATAGCCTGAAACACTTGAGCTAAAAACTGATTCGTTTTGTTTTTTGGTGCCATTGATTCAATAGCATTCACCAATTGACCAGTAGTTTTAATGGTGTTTTGCATTCGATGATAAACAATTTTCTCTGCTATTTTACGAGGAGCTTTTAATTCACCATATTTTGCAAGAACAAGCATGAGTTCTTGAGCGGCATAATCATTTACCACTTGAAGCGCAGACTTTTCTTGTGCTGGATTCATTCGCATGTCCAATTTTTCATCGGAACGAATAGAAAAGCCGCGTTCCGGTTTGTCAAATTGATAAGAGGAAACACCAAGGTCTGCAAGAATACCATCCACTTGTTCAATTCCTAAAGCCTTTAAATTGTTTTTGAGAAATGCGAAATTACTGGGTATAAGATGGAAGTTTGGGGCTTCCCAAGCATTGTTGAGCGCATCAGGGTCTTGGTCAAAAGCAATGAGTTTACCTTGTGAGAGATTTTCCCAAATAACCCGTGAGTGACCACCACCACCGAAAGTAACATCCACATAGATTCCGTTTGGGTTGATTGCCAAACCATCTATGCATTCCTGCAACATTACTGGAGTGTGGTATGTGTAATTATTATTCGTTGTCATCTCCCAAGTTACCCATTACTTCCTCTGCCAAATCAGCAAAGTCTGTTATGCTTTCTTCGATTAATTCGAAGTACTTGGATTTATCCCAAATCTCGATTCTGTCATTGTAGGCAATAAGCATCACCTCTTTGTTCAAACCAACTCTTTCCATGTGGTTTGTAGGAATTAATACCCGCCCAGCATTGTCTAGTGCTACATCTTTCGCTCCCTGATGAAATAAACGATAAAACATTCTGTTTTTTGGTTTAAATAAATTGAGTTTACTCAGTTTGTCGCTGAGTTTTTCCCATTCATTCATCGGGTACAAAGTCAAACACTCTTCAAAGCCTTTGTTTAACATAAATCGTTCTTGGGAAGCAGGAGAGAGCTGCCTTCTCAAATGAGAAGGAAACAAGAAGCGCCCTTTAGCGTCTAGTTTTACCTCGTATTCTCCTACTAATCCAGCCATAACAGTTTATAATGTGTAAAAATAATGAGATTTTCCCACTTATTACCACTTTTTGTTATTTGTTGAAAACTTATTACGCTGAATTGTGCTGTAAGGTTTCAAAATTTGTCTCAAATATGTTGAAAATATTATAATTGAGCCATTATTTTAATAGGTGGTAAAAAGTGGTAATATTATATGATTTGTTGAAAAGTTATTGGCTTATCAAGGCTTAAAATTTCCCTGTAATAAGAAAAGAGCAGAGGAATAGCTGTTGCTGTAGCTGAAATTATCTTTGACTTTTTTCGAGAAAAAAAATGTATCTTTCGAACTTTAAAATGCTTTATTAAGATGTGGAATTTTTTAAGAATTATTATAATCGCTTCGATAAGTTTCGTTGCATTTTCTCAAGAAGAAAATGAGTCTCCAAAAGCGCCGCTTCTACTTCAAATTATTACCCCCGAAAAAAACGAAATTCGCAAGTATGCGAAACTTGAATTGGGATTTGAAGTTCCTGAACGTTTGAACAACCGTATTAATGCTTTTATCCATGAAAATCCTATTCGGGGTCAACGTTCAATTAACCCTTTTTTGGAATGGGAACTCGATATTGTGGCGGTGTTTAAACACCTAGAAACGGGTCAAGAGATAGAACGGTCAGGTTTTTATTATGTCGATATGCAAAGAGATTTCCGTTTAAATGGTTGGCGAAATATTGATACAGAATTCCCTTTGCGTGTAAGGTTTGCCCCTACAGAATCTGGCGAATGGGAGGTGAACCTAAAATTAAATGTGTTAGGGGAGTTGTATCGAGTTTCACAACCTTTGAAATTTACTGTTTTAGAATCTACCAACAAAGGATTTGTGTCCTTACATTCTTCGAAAAGATACTTTGAACGCGATGGAGAAATGATACTTCCAACAGGAGCAAATCTTCCGTTTCCTTCTATAAATAATAATAGGGTTTGGACGCATAATCCAAAAGAAAAATTGAACTTGGAAACTTGGTACTTTTTTCAAAACGACATTCAACGTTATGTTAACGAAGGAGGGAAGTATTTTCGGTTTTTCATGAGTCCTTTGGCAACAGAAATTGAATTTGAAAAACTAGGAAATTATTTTGATCGTCAGTATGCAGCTTGGGAGATGGATAAAATGATAGATTTCTGCGAAGAGAATGACGTTTTGATTAATTTTAACTTGATGTACCATACGCCTATAATGCAAATGGCGGATTATTATATGTTTGCTCACGATTACACAGATAATTGGCATGATCCGAGCACTCCACCGCATAAAGATGTAAATCCCCCTTATGCTTATTCTAAAGAGTTTAACTCTAGGATGCCATCCGATTTTCCGCTGAATCCTGAAGCGATGAGGTTTTTCAAACAACGCATTAGATACATTATGGCTCGTTGGGGTTACACTCCAGCTATAAGCACAATTGAGCTTCTTAGTGAGCCTTGGCACATGAATGAAAATTGGATGGAACATTATGTTCCTTACGACAGTATTGGTGCTTTAGGAGATAGCGCAAGAAAAGCAGCTCATATTTACCATAGAGAAATAGCAAATTATATTAAAGAAGAACTCAATATTAATCATTATTTGTTGGGTGCAGTTGGCAAATTTCCTAGAGGGCAAGAAAGTATTTTTTCAAACATCGAACATCCTAATATTAAGTACAACGATAGTTCATGGTTTGAAAAGAATATTGATTTTATTTCTTTGTCTTATTATGCTTCCCAACCGGATAAAATGATAATTTCCAAAAGAGGAAGGAGCAATAACGACTGCGAAGAGGGAGAAAACTCATATACATGTGGGATTGAAAAATTACAAAATGTTTACGATAAACCTGTTATTTTTGGCGAGTCGGACCATGGGGATTTCTCTAATTCTTGTTCTGACTTAGAGGGGCACAAAATAGACTTGATGCGGTTGAATTTATCTGGTGTTGCGGGTCATTACATTTGGGGAGCATACATGTACAAACCTGGCGATAATGTAACAGTCTTGGATCAGCGCAGAATTTGGCCAGAAATTGTCAAAACACAAAACTATTATGAGCAGGACTTTATTTTAGACATATTAAAATCAGGGCCAGAATTTGGAAGACAACGTTCTACCATTAGAGGAAGAAATGGGTACTTAAAAGAACATCATTACATTACAAATAAAGACGAGTCAAATGCAGTTGGAGTTTTGTATAACCGAACATTTAACATTGGGAATGCTATAACTGAGCCTTTACAATATGAAGATCCACATGGTGATTGCACGATTAATAATGAGTCGTTTCATGAAGCAATTGAAATTACTTGGCGACCTAAAAAAATGACTTTACAAGGTCTCCAACCAAGAACGAATTACTTAATCAGCTATTTTGATTATAAAAACCATAGTTTGGTTAATGTGTTTGAAGTTCGCAGTAATAGACGCGGAAATCTTAATTTAGTTCATCCAGTACTAGGAAAAGACAGG
>SKGS01000123.1 GCA_007117355.1 Lishizhenia sp.
GCGCTGAAAAGGAAACCATTTCTACAGGTAATGCATTTGCAGCATCACCAACAATAGTGAATTCGCTGAAAGAAGTTAATTCAGACCAAGTTACTGTATTTGTTGCAATATCAATACTTGCAGTACCCTGTTCGATACCTGTTGTAAAACTGCTTCCTTCAGGTTTATACCATTCGTCGTTAGAATATTTTACAGGCGTAAGCGAACTTTCATCACCACTACCGACGATTTCATCGCCAGAATAGGTAAGTATTGCATTATAGTTATAGTTAACTAAATTCTCAGGAACTATAGACCACGTTCTGTTTACTCTATATGTATTTTCTGGATTTAATGCGCCAGGGGAAGAATTACTTGTTCTTATGGTAAGGTAAGAACTTGGAGAACCATCTGCTTCTGAAAAAGTTATTGTTGCAGGAACGTACCTGCTATTAGAACCAACAGGAAATGATACATTTGCAGATCCAGATCCCCCATTATTCACTTGATGCTTAAACAATCCATTTCCTTCAAAAGATACATAAGAGGTCGCATCCCCTCCTGAAAGTGTTCCATCGAGAATTAGATTCTCATCCTCAATAGCTACCAAACCATTGGTAAGCGTAAGTGTACCATCCACCGTTGTTTCTTGCTCAAGTGTTAACTTTCCGCTACCATCCATAGTTAAATTATTGAAAGTAGTCGCTTGTGTTCCTTTTATTGCTTTGTCACTTGAACCCGCAAAAATAAAGGTACTCGTTCCTTTGGTGAAGTCAGCGTTATTTTCGAAATCTCCTTCAATGGTGAGTGTTTTGTCCAAAGCTTCTAATTCAGAGTCTTCCTCAATCACCAAATTTCCTTTCAACGTAATGTCATCGTCTAGTGTAAGTTTGTCAGAATTATCAGCTGTTAAATTATACACAGTTGTAGGGAGTGCTGCGGTGGTTTGCGCTGTAGTTCCATTGTACACGATAGTATTAGCATTAGAAGAAGCGTCTAATATTCCTGATGTAGCAAGCGTACCAGCAATTCTCAATTCAGAACCTAATTGTAATGTAAGGTCTGTTCCTGATGCAACGGTAACATTATGAAAATTGGTTGTTCCTCCATAGGTTGCATTAGTAGCGTCAAAAAACACAGTACTTGTTCCGGGAATAAAATTACCTTGGTTAATCCATGTCCCTGATCCGCCATCAAGAGCAGGTGCTTTTTTTAGTGTTAAGGTTGCTGAACCGCCATGAACAACAGCATTTGGTTTAATTTCAATGGTGCCTACTTCATAATTACCACTATTTAAATTGAGTTCTGTGTCATAAAAATCTTCATTTGGAATAACGATATCGGTATTTTCATCAGGTACTAAACCAGAACTCCAGTTAGACGGAATTTCCCATTCATCAGAACTATCAACTGCTCCCAACCAGCGAATATCTTCAGTTACCTTATTGGAAAGCATCCAATATTTAGTATCTGAACCTGCTGCTTCTTCGACAAGGTAAAAAAGACCATGGTTAGCTAAGGTAACAAAGTTTTCTGTAGCGTCATTGGATGTTTTTCCATGTTCGTGGGGTGTTGCTCCGTCGTAACCACCGACATCCACGTGGTGATCCCAAGTTACCAAGTCTGCTTCTGAGTTTCCGTTTAGCTCACTGTCTTCATACGGGAAAGAAATACTAAATCGTGTTGCAGGATGACCACCTGTGCGCATTACTTGGTAAATTCGACCAACATGAATAGCACCAAGTAGCGTATCATTCTCATTTTGAGCAAATGATAAATCAGTTTCTTGTTTATCAGGATGAACACCTTTATCTCCTCTTGTTACAACAACCGTAATCGTTTCTGGCAAATCACTATCATCAACCTGTGTAAAACTCAAAGTCATGTTTTTATTTCCAAAGGAGTAAGTTGTGTTATTGGCTATGCTGGTACGTGTAATTTTTCCAGTTACATCTCCGTTACCAATTGTAGTAGCATTAGCCCCCATGGTTAAAACATAACTGTCTAAATTATTCACCGGATCATCATTGGCAGCAGAAGCAGTAGTTCTCGTATCAGAAAGTGTTCCGTCACCATTGGTACTGTATCTAGAAGTTAAATAATCACCATAATCATTCACCATATCCAAAATGCCATCAGTGTCATTTGGGTTGGAGGCTGCGAGGTTTAAGACCCCTGTAACTTCAATGTTTTCTCTTACTTTAACCCCACCTGCGCCAGATAAGGTAAGGTCTTTAATTGGGCCGTCAAATACATTGTTTGGCAAAGTAAGCGAAGAAGCATTAACAAAGTCTATTTCACCAGATGCAGCATTGATTTGACCATTGTTTTTGTTGAAAGCTGTTCCATTATAGGTCAATTTTTTATCATCTACCAATAGGTTTCCATTGGTTAAATTGAGTGCTCCGTTGACTGTAACTGCATTGGTGAGGGTCACACCAGCTGCGTTGTCAATGCTAAGGTCATTTACTGACGCTGGCAAGCCATTTCCTGTAACTTGAGTCGCTGTTCCGTTATAGGTGTAGTTTGCTCCTGTGCTGTAGGTTCTTGTGCCTGTTACTTGAATAGAGCCTGTTGCATCGCTACTTGTAATACCCGAAGCGTGGGCTGTGATAAGTGTAGCACCCGACTGTAAATCAAATCTTGGACGACAAGTTTCTCTACTTATTGTACCTTGTTCTTCAACTATAAAAGTTCCAACATTTAAAACGGCGCCATCTTCAACTGTTAGCGTTTGCGAGTTATTATTGGTACCATTACTCCTTGTTCCAATTTTTAAATTACTACCTAAAGTTATTGTTCTGCCATTTTTAATGGTTATTTCCCATTTTGCTCTATTGGTAGCTGCAAAACTAGTAGTCATTTTCATTATAGAAGACTTGTTACCACTATTATTATTTGTGAGATTAATTCTTACCCAGCCAGTTGAACTCCCTAAACTACCATTATAAGCTTGCAAAACTCCACCATCAACATTAATCCCACCTTCGATGTTTAAGGTAACATTATTGCCTGCAGATACTGTTCCGTATAAAGTACCTCCCTCTACTATTATATCTCCACCAATATTGAAAGTTGTTTCTCCATTAGAATTAGAAAAGTTTAATCTGTTGCTGCTAGTTCCTGTTTGTTTTATTATTAAATCTCCTTGAATATCTTGGAAGTTGCTCTCCATAGTAGCAGAAGAATTTGCAGTCCAGTTAAAAACAACATTTTGATATGTACCGGTTGCCGTTGGCATTGTGCCCGTTGTGCCCGCAAAGCCAGTTATCTCGAGCGTAGAACCTTCGTTCCAAGTCATTGTAGGGATAGTCCCTCCATCTATATTGTGCCTATAAACTCCTCCATTTTCTACTGTTACAGAAGCTGGATGGGTGTTGGTAGAATTTCTTACAAACGTTCCCCCGTTTTGCACTACTAAAGTACTAAAATTAAAATTATGTCCGGCATCATAAGTCAATGTCCCGCCATCTTCAATAATAATATTATTACTGCTCCCAGCAGTATAGTTTAATCCTTGTGTCACGTTGTGACCATTTTGAATGGTAATAGTAGCAGATGATGTTGATCCAGGAGAATCATTGGCTATTAGTTGAACAGTTTGTCCAAATTGTGTCCATTGACCATCAGAAGCAATTAACCTAAAGCCCAAATAATAGGTCCCAGATTCTGCAGGCGTAAAAGTGTTAGCTGCAGTTCTAGTTTGCCAATTCGTATTCCCATGCAGTTGATTTTCTAATTGTGTTGCAGAAGACCATGCGGCATCAGCTGGAGCAGAACTACCAATAGCAATTCTAAAGCGATGATTATTATTAGTATTTGAAGAAGTTCTTCGATCATAAGTTAGAATATAGGTTCTTCCTTGAGTTAACTCTACAGAAGTATAATACCAATTATCTCCAGGATCTCCAAAACCTGCTACACGATTTGGACTAGTATTTCGTTCATAATGTGGTCCTTGATTAGTCCAAGTTGGAGTATCTAAATCGGTATCCGTCCATGTGAAATTGCCATCTTCCCAATTAGTGCCATTAAAAATTTGCCAAGTTGAAGCAGTGCCCCAACTGCCTGTTTGTTTAGATCTAAAATCTCCTAAACTCTGCCCCCAAGCATTCCCGCTCCCAAGCCCAAAAACAGCCACTACCACTAACAGCAAAGCGTAAAACGTTTCGTTTATTTTTTTCAAGGGCTCTTTTTTGATTTTCATTTCTTTTGTTTCTATTTTTTGAGATCTCAAAACCGTCTTTTACTTAACAATTACCTTTCCAACATTGAACTGACCTTTTTCATCGTGCAAGCGAATGAAGTAAATGCCATTTTCTAATTCTCGGGAAACATAAATGTTGGTTCTA
>SKGS01000229.1 GCA_007117355.1 Lishizhenia sp.
ACGGAACTTACGGAGGTGAGATTGTACAAGAAGGAACATACATTTGGAAAATACAATTCAGAAGTAAATACAACGATAAACGTGAAGTGCATCATGGTCATGTGACGTTGATGAAGTAGGGCAAGTGCTTTTATATTCGAGGTCAGTTTATTTTCTTGTTCTTAGTTTTTCAACTATGAATAATCATTGAAGGATTGATTTATTTTAGCATAAATATGGTTAAACTAACAATGTTTATTATCTTTCGAGGGCTTAAATGAACCGAGATTAATTGATATGCTAAGACGATTTTATATTTTTCAAATTTTATTTTTATTACTTTTTTCAGGATTAATAACAGCACAACCTTTAGAGGCAACAATCAAATTAAAGAATATTGATGATGCAATTGACGATGTTGTTGCCCTAGTCGAAGCAAGAGGTGGTCAGGCTCCTTACCGCTATTTCTGGAATATTCAAACAGTATCCATTTATCAGCACCAGGCAATTGGCTTACCCGAGGGCACAGACATCAATGTAAAAGTTATAGATGCTGCAAATGACACTGTTGTTGTGTCTGCTAAAACAGAACTTAGGAGTATTCCAGAAAAGTTTAATGCTATAATGAAGCCAGCAGTTAGTTTGCTTTCTAATGTGTTGTTTTATCCCTTATGGTCTGATACGGTAAAGGTTAGCAATTATGTTTTAAAAGCTCCTTTTGCATTAGATAAATTCATTGAAAATTACACATTAGAGCGTTGGCTTGTTTCTGATAAGGAACGCGTTAAACATCAACAACCAATAGCTAAGTTGAATAAAGATGGCGAGCCTATTATTCTATACGCTGTCGGAGATGGTATAGTAAATCAATTAATTTCAGAAGGTGAATTAGTTTATTTTACAAATAAGCGCGGAAATAGATCTGATAAGAAAATTGCCAAGATAAAATATGAACAACCACAGCCTTTTTATTTTAGAAATTTAGATACAAAAGATCAAGGCATACCTTTGATTGTGGTCTGGTTAGTGTTTGGAGCAATTTTCTTCACGCTCAAAATGAAATTTATAAATTTCAGAGGGGCTATTCATGCAATACAATTAGTTAGAGGTAAGTACGATGACCCTTCTAGTAAATCTGGAGAAATCTCTCACTTTCAAGCTTTAGTAACAGCACTTTCTGCTACCGTTGGTTTGGGTAATATTGCTGGTGTAGCTATAGCGATAAGCATGGGTGGACCTGGTGCAACTTTTTGGATGATTTTAGCTGGACTAATTGGTATGTCTTCCAAGTTTGTAGAATGTACATTAGGGGTAAAATACAGAGAAACAGATGAAAAAGGCGAAGTGTTTGGTGGTCCTATGTACTATTTAAGTGCGGGATTAAGTAAAAGGGGATTGAAAAAGTTAGGTAAGTTTTTAGCTGTTCTTTTTGCTATTTTATGTGTTGGTGGTTCTTTTGGTGGTGGAAATATGTTTCAAGCCAACCAAGCGTTTAACCAATTGACTGAAATCCCAGGTTGGGAAAGTTTTTCAAACTATGGCTTTTGGTTTGGGTTAGTTTTAGCAATCTTGGTTGGAATAGTAATTATCGGAGGAATTAAATCTATTGCAAAAGTAACGGATAAGGTTGTGCCTTCAATGGTTGCACTTTATGTGATTAGTGCGCTTACAATCATAGGTATAAATATTGAAAACATTGGAGAGGCTTTTGGAATGATTTTTAGTGGTGCTTTTGAACCTGATGCTATTTATGGAGGATTTATTGGTGTGCTTATTCTTGGTTTTCAACGTGCGGCTTTTTCTAATGAAGCAGGCGTTGGATCTTCTGCAATTGCACACTCTGCTGCTAAAACAGAAGAGCCAGTGAGTGAAGGAATGGTGGCTTTATTGGAACCATTTATAGATACTGTATTAGTCTGTACGATGACAGCGTTAGTAATTATTTTTACTGGGTATGCCACGGATTCAGAAGGCCTTGAAGGCGCAGCATTAACGTCAGCAGCTTTCTCGTCTTCGCTCGGTGGCTGGTCAATGTACGTACTGTCATTTGCTGTCGTACTTTTTGCATTTTCAACTATGATTTCTTGGTCTTATTACGGGCTTAAAGCGTGGACTTATTTATTCGGAAAAAGTCGAAAAGCTGATATCTCATACAAGTTATTATTTCTAGTTTTTGTGGTTGTCGGTTCCTCAGTTGGTTTAGGTGCTGTTATTGAATTTTCTGATTTAATGATTCTAGGAATGGCATTTCCTAATATTCTTGGCTTATTGATAATGTCTTCAGAGGTAAAGTCGGATATGAATACTTATTTTACCAAGATAAAAACTGGTGTTATCAAGAAATTTAAGTAACCAAAGTGAAAAAATGGGACAAAGATATCATTAACTTTTCCAGAAGAACTAGACGAGGAGCAGTTTTTCTTGTTGGTATATTCTTACTATTTACAGTTGTGAGTTATACGTTAGAGGTTTTGTTTTTTAAAAACAACTATCAAATCACATACATAGATGATATTGGAGAAGAACTGTTGGAAAAGGATAGTACAGTAAAAAAGCCGTCATTTGTAAAGCGATTTGACAAAAAGCAGACCTATCAGAAAAGACACCCAAAGGATAGATTCAAAATTCCTGCGGATGAATTTAATCCGAATGCTTTAGTGAAAAATGAATGGATGGATATTGGCTTGACCGAAAAACAAGCTATTGCGTTACTTAATTTTAGAGATCGTATTAGAGGCTTCAAAACTAAAAAAGATTTCAAAAATGCTTTTGTGATTTCTAATGATCTTTTTGAATCTTTAGAATCCCTAATCCTATTGCCTGATTCTGTAGTCGTAAAAGACTCACCTAAGAGGTCAAAAACAAAAAAGACTTCTCAAAAAGTTACAACCATTCAATCGCCTTTTGAATTAAATAGTGCTGATGTTAGCCAATTAGTTCAAGTACATGGAATAGGTGAATATAGAGCGAAAAAAATTATCGAATTCAGAACTCAGCTTGGTGGATTCATCGACGAAGAACAACTCACACTAATGAGTTTTTTGCCTGATGAAGTAATTGATTCATTAGTACAACATATTTCAATTAATCAAGATATAATCAAAAAAATACAGCTTAATTCGGTTGATATTAGTGAGTTAAAATCTCATCCTCTTTTATCGAATGAAGAAGCATATTCCATTATTTCACTAAGGAATGAATTGGGAGCATTTTCCAAAATTCAAGAAGTCATTAAATCGCCTTTAATAGATATTAGAAAATATAGGAAAATTAAACCTTATTTAGATTTATAATTCCTGATTATTAAAAAAAACAAATCATGAATAAAGAAGATTTAGAGTTAGAAATAAAAAGTGTTGTTAGGGATGTTGTTGATTTCCCAAAACCTGGTATAGTATTTAAAGATATTACCACGTTAATGAGAAACCCAGAAGTATCAAACAAGACACTCGATTTTTTAACAAATTACTATAAAAATAGTGAAATAACAAAAGTTGTAGGTATTGAAAGTAGAGGGTTTTTATTCGGAGCTGCCCTTGCTTTTAGATTGAATCTTCCATTTATAATGATACGAAAAGAAGGTAAATTACCATATAAAAAGATAAAAAAAAGTTACAATCTTGAATATGGAAGCGCTACGATTGAAATGCATGAAGATGCTATAAATGAAGGTGATAAGGTTTTGATTCACGATGATTTATTAGCAACAGGTGGTTCAGCTCAGGCTGCCGCAGAATTAATATTGAGTCAAAATGGACAAATCGCTGGGTTTAACTTTTTAATCAACCTTTCCTTCTTAGGAGGACAAAATAAATTGAGCACTTACTCTGAAAATATTCTTAATTTAGCGACCTATTAATGAACGAACAAAACAAATAAAATCTTAAATTTTTTAAAAAATGAACTTTGACTATAATGAAAATCAATTGATGATTCAGCAAATGGTGAGAGATTTTGCTGAAAAGGAAATTCGTCCAAACATGAATAAATGGGATGAGGAAGAATTTTTTCCAGTTGATGCGATGAAAAAAATGGGAGAGCTTGGTCTCCTAGGCATCTACATTCCTGAAGAATATGGCGGAAGCGGATTTGGTTATTACGAATATGTAACTGCGCTTATTGAGCTTGGTAAAGTTTGCGGTGGAGTAGGTTTATCTGTTGCTGCGCATAACTCATTATGTACAGGGCATATTTATTATCACGGCTCCGAAGAGCAAAAGAAAAAGTACTTGCCGAAATTAGCGTGTGGTGAATGGATTGGAGCTTGGGGTTTAACTGAACCTAATACCGGGTCTGACGCTATGAGAATGAAAACCACCGCAGTTAAAGAAGGAAATGAATGGGTTATTAATGGTGCAAAAAACTGGATAACTCACGGTCTCTCTGGCGATGTAGCAGTAGTACTAGTAAGAACAGGGGATTTGTTGGATAGCAAAGGAATTACAGCATTTATAGTTGAAAAAGGAACTCCAGGTTTTTCAGCTGTTAAAATCAAGGACAAACTAGGTGTTAGAGCCAGTGAAACAGCTGAGTTGATTTTCGATAATGTTCGAGTACCTGAAGAAAATGTTATCGGTGAAGTTGGAAGAGGCTTTGTACAGGCCATGCAAATTTTAGATGGTGGTAGAATCTCTATTGCAGCTCTTAGTTGTGGAATCGCAAGAGGTGCTTATGAAGCTTCTGTTAAATACGCAAAGGAAAGGGAACAATTCGGTAAGCCTATTGCAGCATTTCAAGGGATTAGTTTCAAACTTGCAGATATGGCAACTAAAGTTCAAGCTGCCGAATTACTTACGTTTAATGCCGCATTTTTGAAAAATAATCATAGACCTTTAACAAAAGAAGGAGCTTATGCTAAATATTTTGCTAGTGAAGTAGCAGTAGAATGTGGTAATGAAGCTGTGCAAATCATGGGTGGATATGGTTACACTAAAGAATATCCAGCTGAGAAGTTCTTGCGCGATGCAAAATTAATGACCATTGGTGAGGGTACATCCGAAATCCAAAAAGTAGTAATTTCACGAGAAATATTAAAATAAATTTGTTAAGTACTTTTTTTAGTTTAAATTTGCAGCCTGATTTCGAAAAGAGCAATTATTTAATTTAATAAAACAATATGTTAGTTATACCAGTAAAAGAAGGAGAAAACATTGAGCGAGCGCTCAAGAAGTACAAGAAAAAGTTTGAAAGAACTGGAGTAATGAGAGAATTGAGAAGTCGCAAAGAATTTATCAAGCCTTCTGTTCAATTGCGCCAACAAAAAATTAAGGCTGCTTACAAACAAAGATTAATTTCTGCTGAAATATAAAACATTTTAGAAATAATTACGTAAAGGAGTTCTATTAAGAGCTCCTTTTTTTATGTTAGAACAATTTCAAAAATACCTGATTTCAGAAAAACGAATGGCAACACTTTCGGTTGATGCTTATTTATTTGATTTAGAAAGGTTTTTTGCTTTTATTGATAACCGAAATGTTGACAAAAATACTATTAAGAAAATTCTAACTTATACATCTATCCGCTCTTGGGTCAGCAGCTTAAAAAAAGACGGACTATCGA
This sequence comes from Lishizhenia sp., assembly GCA_007117355.1. Taxonomy (GTDB): domain Bacteria; phylum Bacteroidota; class Bacteroidia; order Flavobacteriales_D; family Crocinitomicaceae; genus CSBr16-161. Next base: position 5,539 of record SKGS01000229.1, read on the forward strand.
ACCGTTCCATAAACAGAAAAATTTCAAGTTTAAGAACATTTTGTAAATGGTGTATCAAGGAGAGTTATGTTGACGAAAACCCAATGCTCAAAATAAATAACCTAAAACAGAATAAACGCCTTCCTGAGTTTGTTAAACAACAAGAGATTGATCTAGAAAAAACGGAGTGTTTATTTTCAGATGACTTTGCTGGCCTTAGAGATAAGTTGATTTTCGAACTCTTTTATCAAACCGGAATGAGACTTTCAGAATTGATAAATTTAAAGTCACAAGATATTCAAAACAGTACAATTAAAGTTCTAGGAAAAAGGAATAAAGAAAGAATCATCCCTATTAATAAAAGTCTCATGGCTATCATTACGTCCTACAAAAAGCAAAAAGAATTTTTACAATTAGAGTGTAACTATTTGTTATGTACGGAAAAGGGAAATAAATTATATCCAAAATTTGTTTATAGAAAAATAAATTCATACCTTTCAACCATAACGAAAATGCAAAAGAAGAGCCCGCATGTGTTAAGACATTCATTTGCTACTCACATGCTAAATAATGGGGCAAGTCTTGAGGCGATTAAAGAAGTGTTGGGGCATGCGAATTTAAGCGCAACTCAAGTTTATACGCATAATTCGTTTAAAGAAATTAGTAATATTTATAAACAAGCTCACCCCAGAGGTTAAAAACTTTTTAGTATGGATGTTATGATTCAAGCTGTTAGTTTTACAGCAGACCGTTCACTTAAAGATTTTGTGACGGAAAAGGTACAAAAACTATCTATTTTCTTTGATGGCATAGTTTCTTGTGAAGTTTATCTAAAGGTAGATAGAAAAGCCGCGGCCAACAACAAGGTGTCAGAGATTAAAATTAACATTCCTGGAAAGGAGTTGTTTGCAAAAAAACAATGTGATTCATTTGAAGAAGCAACAGACCTTGTCACGGATGCCTTAAGAAGGCAGTTGATGAAGTATAAAGAGAAAACACTTGCTTAAACATTGAAATACAGCAATGTAGGAATAGCAGCTAAAACAGTTGCTATTTTTTTTTGAAAAAAAATAAAAAATTGCTTGCTAAGAAATATTTCTTTACTACATTTGCATCCCCGAACGGGTCTAGTACTTGTCAGGTAGTTCTTTAAAAACTATATTACCAACATTGCGCCGATGTAGCTCAGCTGGCTAGAGCAGCTGATTTGTAATCAGCAGGTCGGGGGTTCGAGTCCCTCCATCGGCTCATAATTGGGGATGTCGCATAGTGGCTATTGCAGCAGACTGTAAATCTGTCACCGTAAGGTATCGTTGGTTCGAGTCCATCCATCCCCACGTACATGTATAAGAAATTAGCGGGAGTAGCTCAGTTGGTAGAGCGTCAGCCTTCCAAGCTGAGGGTCGCGAGTTCGAGTCTCGTCTCCCGCTCTTATAGTTTTTAAAGAACTTTTTGCCGGTGTAGCTCAGGGGTAGAGCGCTTCCTTGGTAAGGAAGAGGTCACGAGTTCAAATCTCGTCATTGGCTCTACGTTTAGGTTTCACTCGTGTTTTATGAGTGAAATTTGGTGTATTTGTAAGGTAGGTTTAAAAAAGTATATATTAACAAGTAACAAATAGAAAAATGGCTAAGGAAAATTTTAATCGTTCCAAACCACACGTTAACATTGGAACTATTGGTCACGTTGACCATGGTAAAACAACTTTGACAGCTGCAATATCTTCTGTATTGTCATCTCAAGGTTTAGCTCAATCAAGAAGTTTTGATACAATTGACAACGCTCCTGAAGAAAAAGAGCGTGGTATTACAATTAATACTTCACACATTGAATACGAAACAGCTAATCGTCACTATGCGCACGTTGACTGTCCAGGTCACGCTGACTACGTTAAGAACATGGTTACTGGTGCGGCTCAAATGGATGGTGCAATTCTAGTGGTTGCAGCAACTGATGGTCCGATGCCTCAAACGCGTGAGCACATCCTTTTAGGTCGTCAGGTTGGTGTACCTAGAATCGTTGTTTTCTTGAACAAAGTTGACATGGTGGACGATGAGGAGCTTTTAGAATTAGTAGAAATGGAAGTTCGTGAATTGTTGTCTTTCTACGATTATGATGGAGATAACGTTCCAATTATTTCAGGTTCCGCACTTGGTGCTCTTAACGGAGAAGATAAGTGGGTTAAAACTGTAAATGATTTGATGGAGGCTGTAGATACTTACATTGAGCTTCCTCCTAGAGATGTGGATAAGCCATTCTTGATGCCAGTAGAAGATGTTTTCTCTATTACTGGTCGTGGAACAGTTGCAACTGGAAGAATCGAAACTGGTGTGATTAACTCTGGTGAGGAGGTTGAAATTCTTGGTATGGGTGACGAGAAATTAAAGTCAACTGTAACAGGTGTTGAGATGTTCCGTAAGATTTTGGACAGAGGTGAAGCTGGTGATAACGTAGGTCTTCTTTTAAGAGGTATCGATAAGAAAGATATCAGAAGAGGTATGGTTATTTGTAAGCCTGGTTCAACAAAACCACACACTAAATTCAAAGCTGAGATTTACGTTTTGAAAAAAGAAGAAGGTGGTCGTCACACTCCATTCCACAATAAATACCGTCCTCAGTTTTATTTCCGTACAACGGACGTAACTGGTGAAATCTTTTTGGAAGAAGGACGTGAAATGGTTATGCCTGGTGATAACGTAACTATCAATGTTACTCTAATCGTACCAGTTGCTATGGACAAAGGTTTACGTTTTGCAATCCGTGAGGGTGGTAGAACTGTAGGTGCTGGTCAGGTGACTGAAATCGTTGAGTAATATTTTTAAATATACTTTTCAAGGGGAGCCTAAAACTCCCCTTTTTTCTACGGGTGTAGCTCAGCTGGTAGAGTAGTGGTCTCCAAAACCATTGGTCGTGGGTTCGAATCCTACCGCCCGTGCAATAAATAGAAACTGAAGTGGCAAATATTAAAGCTTATATACAAGATACTGTGCACGAATTAGTGCATAAAGTAACTTGGCCAACTTGGTCAGAATTACAGAACAATACTATCGTGGTAGTTATTGCATCTGTTGTATTCTCACTTTTAATTTTTGTAATGGATTTTATTTTCGGTGTAAATCCTTCGTCATATTTCTGGGAAGGTATTTTAGGTCTGATTTATCCATAATGCTAAAACCTCAAGTTGTGTCAGAAATAAAGAAAAGATGGTATGTGGTTCGCGCCATAAGTGGTAAGGAAAACAAGGTAAAGGAATATCTTGAAATGGAGGTTTCACGCCTTAAAATGGACGATTTTTTCGGTCAGATATTAATTCCAACTGAAAAGGTTTTTCAAATAAGAAATGGAAAAAAAATAAGCAAAGAAAAAGCTTACCTTCCTGGATATGTATTGGTGGAGGTCGCTCTTGTTGGTGAAGTTCCGCATGTTATAAAAGGTATTCCTAATGTTATTGGTTTTCTTGGTGCTGAAAAAGGTGGTGATCCCCTACCAATGAGACAATCGGAGGTGAACAGAATTTTGGGTAAAGTAGATGAATTATCCGAAAGTGAAGAAGAAATGAAAATTCCATTTGTTGTTGGTGAATCTGTTAAGGTTATTGACGGTCCATTCAACAATTTTAATGGTACAATTGATGAAATCAACGAGGATAAGAAGAAACTTAAAGTTATGGTTAAAATCTTTGGAAGAAAGAATTTAGTCGAACTGAGCTATATGCAAGTTGAGAAAGAAAGTTAAGTATAAACCGTAGGAGTGGTTAGATGATTAAAGCTTCCCATCGTTAATCCACATTTGCACTACATAAATTATAAACAATGGCTAAAGAAGTAGCAGGATTGATCAAATTACAGGTCAAAGGCGGTGCAGCCAATCCTTCACCACCAGTAGGGCCAGCTCTTGGTGCTAAAGGTGTGAATATCATGGAGTTCTGTAAGCAGTTTAATGCTAGAACTCAAGATCGACCAGGAAAGGTGTTGCCAGTTGTTATCACTGTTTACAGTGATAAGTCTTTTGATTTTGTAATAAAAACTCCTCCAGCAGCAGTTCAGTTGTTAGAGGCCGCTAAATTAAAAAGTGGTTCAGCGGAGCCTAACCGTGTTAAAGTAGCTTCGGTTACTTGGGATCAGGTTAGAGCAATAGCTGAAGATAAACTAACTGACATGAACTGTTTTACAGTTGAGGCAGGTATGAGAATGGTTGCTGGTACAGCAAGAAGTATGGGTATTACTGTTAAAGGTGATTTTCCCGCAAACTAAATAATCAAAAATCATGAAACGTATTTCGAAAAAGAAAAAAGAAATCTTGGCTAAGTATGACTTAGAGAAGACGTACACGTTGTCAGAGGCTTGTGATTTAGTGAAGGAAATTACTAAAACAAACTTTGATGCTTCTGTAGATATCAGCGTAAGACTTGGTGTTGACCCTAGAAAAGCTAATCAAATGGTACGTGGTACTGTGGCGCTTCCGCACGGTACTGGTAAAGACATGCGTGTTCTAGTACTTTGTACTCCTGACAAGGAGGAAGAGGCTAAAGCTGCAGGTGCTGATTACGTTGGACTAGATGAATACATTGCCAAAATTAAAGGAGGATGGACTGATGTTGATGTAATTATTACAATGCCTTCTGTAATGGGTAAAGTTGGTGCTTTAGGTCGAATTTTAGGACCAAGAGGATTAATGCCTAACCCAAAGACAGGTACGGTAACAATGAACATCGGCAAAGCTGTAGAAGAAGTGAAAGCTGGTAAAATAGATTTCCGTGTAGATAAATATGGTATTGTTCATTCTAACATCGCTAAAGTTTCTTTCGACGGTGCAAAGATTAAGGACAATGCTAATGAGTTAATCGCTACATTGATAAAAATGAAACCAGCTGCAGCTAAAGGTACATATATCAGAAGTGTTTATTTGAGTTCAACTATGAGCCCAAGTATTCAAATTGATGCTAAATCTATTGTGGCTTAAAAACGTTGAATTATGACAAAAGAAGAAAAAGCACAGTACATTGATGAACTAACAGCAGAATTGCAAGAATCTGGTGTGTTCTATTTAGCAGATACCTCTGAATTAACAGTTGAGACAATTAACCAATTAAGAAAAAAGTGTTTTCAAAGCAATATTCGTTTGAAAGTTGTAAAAAACACTCTTCTTGAAAAAGCAATGGAACGCGTTTCTGAAAAGAATTATGGCGATCTTAAAGCTGTGTTAGCTGGCCCAACGGCGGTTATGTTTGCAGAGGTTGGTAATGCACCTGCGAAAGTAATAAAAGAATTTCGCAAGAAGAATAGCAAACCTATTCTGAAAGGTGCTTACGTTGAAGAAGCAATTTATATCGGTGATGACCAAGTAGAAGCACTTACATCTATTAAGAGTAAGGAGGAACTTATTGGTGAAATCGTTACCTTGCTTCAAAGCCCAGCGAAAAATGTTATTTCTGGTCTTAAGGGTCAGGGTGGCAAAATTGCTGGAATTTTAAAAACGCTCTCAGAAAGAGCATAGTTAATTAATTATTTTTAGAACCTTTATTTAAATAAAATAAAATGGCTGAGTTAAAAGAAATCGCTGAAACGCTAGTAAACTTAACAGTAAAAGATGTTAATGAATTAGCACAAATCCTTAAGGATGAGTATGGTATTGAACCTGCTGCGGCAGCAGTAGCAGTAGCTGCTGGTGGTGCTGGTGGTGAAGGAGAAGCAGCTGCTGAGAAATCAGAGTTTGATGTAATCCTTAAAGCTGCTGGTGGTAGCAAGTTAGCAGTAGTAAAATTAGTTAAGGAATTAACTGGTTTAGGCTTAAAAGAAGCTAAAGAATTAGTGGATAACGCTCCATCTCCTTTGAAAGAAGGTGTAGCAAAAGACGAAGCTGAAGGTCTTAAATCTTCTTTGGAAGAGGCGGGAGCTGAAGTTGAAATTAAGTAATTATTTACTTTTTATACAGTACAGGCATCCCCGATTTTCGGGATGCCTTGTGCTGTTTTTGTGCGTTATAACACATTTGTTCTTTTTCTAACAAAAATTTGTAGTCTTGGCAACAACAGAAAATACAGTTACAAGAATTAATTTTGCTTCAAGCAAAAGTTCTTTTGAATATCCAGATTTTTTAGATATTCAATTAAAATCATTTAGAGAGTTTTTTCAATTAGAAACTACTCCCGAAAACAGAGAAAAGGAAGGACTGTTTAAGGTTTTTTCTGAAAATTTTCCAATTACTGATACCCGAAACCAATTCGTGTTAGAGTTTTTGGACTACTTCGTTGATCCTCCTAGATATTCGATTGAAGAATGTATAGAACGTGGATTAACGCACAGTGTTCCTTTAAAGGCAAAATTGAAATTATATTGTACCGATCCTGAGCACGAGGATTTTGAAACTATTGTTCAAGATGTATATTTGGGTACAATTCCATATATGACTCCAAAAGGGTCTTTTGTTGTTAATGGTGCGGAGCGTGTTATCGTTTCACAGTTGCATCGTTCTCCAGGTGTTTTCTTTGGTCAAAGCAGACACGCAAATGGAACTAAATTGTATTCTGCAAGAATTATCCCTTTCAAGGGTTCTTGGATAGAATTTGCAACGGATATTAACAATGTGATGTATGCCTACATTGATCGAAAGAAGAAATTGCCAGTTACTACATTGTTCCGTGCTATCGGATATGAAAGTGATAAAGATATCCTTGAAATATTTGATTTAGCTGACGAAGTTAAAGCAACTAAGGCTAATTTGAAAAAAGTTGTTGGAAGGAAATTAGCTGCTCGTGTGCTAAAAACATGGGTAGAGGATTTTGTGGATGAGGATACAGGTGAAGTTGTTTCTATCGAGAGAAATGAAGTTATTTTTGACCGTGAAACGCAAATAGAAGAAGAACACATTGAAGAAATAATTGATGCTGGTGTAAAAACAATAATTTTACACAAAGAAGATACAAATACAGCTGACTTCACAATTATTTATAACACGTTACAAAAAGATACTTCCAATTCTGAAAAAGAAGCGGTTGAGCACATTTATCGTCAACTGCGTAACGCAGAGCCACCAGATTTTGAAACGGCTCGAAATGTTTTTGAAAAATTATTTTTCTCCGACTCACGTTATGACCTAGGTGAAGTTGGTCGATACAGAATTAACAAAAAACTTCGTCTTGAAGATTCTGAAGAATCAAGAGTACTAACGAAGAATGATATAATTCAAATTATCAAATACCTTATAGAATTGATTAATTCTAAAGCAGAGGTTGATGATATTGACCACTTATCAAATCGTCGCGTTAGAACCGTTGGAGAACAATTATATTCTCAATTTGGAGTTGGTTTAGCTAGAATGGCTAGAACCATTCGTGAGAGAATGAACGTTAGAGATAATGAGGTATTTACACCAATTGACTTGATTAATGCTAAGACATTGTCTTCAGTAATTAACTCATTCTTTGGGACGAACCAGCTTTCTCAGTTTATGGACCAGACAAATCCATTGTCTGAGGTTACGCACAAAAGAAGACTTTCAGCTCTAGGGCCTGGTGGTCTTTCAAGAGAGCGTGCAGGATTCGAGGTTCGAGACGTTCATTACACGCACTATGGTCGCCTTTGTACTATTGAGACACCTGAAGGACCGAATATTGGTTTGATTTCTTCATTGTGTGTATATGCTAAGGTAAATAAACTTGGGTTTATTGAGACGCCTTATCGTTCTGTTACGAATGGTAAAGTTCAACTTGATTCTGAACCAATTTATTTGTCAGCGGAAGAGGAAGATGCAAAAATTATTGCTCAGGCGAACGCACCTATAGACGACAAAGGTAATTTCCTAGCAGAATCGGTAAAAGCGAGAGAAGAAGGTGATTTTCCTGTAGTAAATCCAAAAGAACTTGATTTAATGGACGTTGGGGCGAATCAAATCGCTTCGATTGCGGCTTCTTCTATTCCTTTCTTGGAACATGATGATGCTAACCGTGCTTTGATGGGATCTAACATGCAGCGACAAGCTGTTCCATTATTGAAACCAAGCTCTCCAATCGTTGGTACTGGAATCGAAAGACTTGTTGCAAGAGATTCTAGAGTTTTGATCAATTCAGAAGGAGAGGGTGTAGTGGAATATGTAGATGCTAACGAAATCGTTATTCGATATACCTTAACTTCTGATGAAGAACTTGTAAGTTTTGATGGAAACGTTAAGAGATATCCTTTGACGAAATTTATGAAAACGAATCAAGGTTCAACGATTAACTTGAAACCTATTGTTAAGAAAGGTGATAAAGTAATCAAAGATCAAGTACTTTGTGAAGGATATGCTACAGAAAAAGGTGAATTGGCATTAGGTCAAAATTTAAAAGTAGCGTTCATGCCTTGGAAAGGGTATAACTTTGAGGATGCAATCGTTATCTCTGAAAGAGTTGTTCGCGAAGATGTCTTTACTTCTATTCATATTGACGAGTATTCATTAGAGGTTAGAGATACTAAGCGAGGAATGGAAGAATTAACAGCTGATATTCCTAACGTTTCGGAGGAAGCAACGCGCGATTTAGATGAAAACGGTCTGATTCGTATTGGTGCTGAAATCAAAGAAGGAGATATACTTATTGGTAAAATTACACCTAAAGGAGAAACAGATCCTTCACCAGAAGAGAAGTTGTTAAGAGCAATTTTTGGTGATAAGGCGGGTGATGTAAAAGACGCATCATTGAAAGCTGGTCCATCTCTAAGAGGTGTAGTTATTGGAAAAAAATTATTCTCTAGAGCAGTTAAAGATAGAAAAACGAAGAACCAAGACAAGCCAATTCTAGAGCAATTGGATAATGAGTTTGAAGAGGATTTAGCGAAATTAAAGCAAGTTCTTATTGAAAAGTTATTGGTTATACTTGAGGGTGAAAAATCAGCTGGTGTATTCAATAATTATCGTGAAGAAATCATTAAAAAAGGTTCTAAGTTTACAGACAAGAGTCTTGGAATTATCGACTACGCTATTGTTAACCCTGGAAACTGGACAGCAGATGACCATAAAAATGCAATGGTACAGCGAGTAATTCATAACTTTAATATCAAAGCAAACGATTTACTTGGTACTTACAAGCGTAAGAAGTTTCATATTTCAGTTGGAGATGAGTTGCCAACAGGAATAATTAAACTTGCTAAAGTTTATGTTGCAAAGAAAAGAAAGTTAAAAGTTGGTGATAAGATGGCTGGTCGTCACGGTAACAAAGGTATTGTTGCGAATATTGTTCGTCAAGAAGATATGCCTTTCCTAGAAGACGGAACACCAGTTGATATTGTACTTAACCCATTAGGTGTACCTTCTCGTATGAACCTTGGACAGATTTATGAAACTGTTCTTGGATGGGCTGGTGAAAAGCTTGGGTTGAAGTTTGCAACACCAATTTTTGACGGTGCTCACCCTTCTCAAATTGATGAATACTGTGATAAAGCAGAAATTCCTCGTTCTGGGAAAACATATTTGTACGATGGTGGAACAGGTGAAAAATTCCATCAGCCTGCAACAGTTGGTATCATTTACATGTTGAAATTATCACACATGGTTGATGATAAAATGCACGCTCGTTCTATAGGACCATACTCATTAATTACGCAACAACCACTTGGAGGTAAAGCTCAGTTTGGTGGTCAGCGTTTTGGTGAGATGGAGGTATGGGCACTTGAAGCATTTGGTGCAGCTAACATCTTACAAGAAATATTAACAGTTAAATCAGATGACGTTAATGGTAGAGCTAAAGCTTATGAAGCGATAGTGAAAGGTGATAATTTACCTGAACCAGGAATTCCAGAATCATTCAATGTATTGTTACATGAATTAAGAGGACTTGGTCTTAGCGTTACAATGGATTAATTGACTTGTTTAATTTGAAAACATTTGTGGAAAATGGCATATAGAAAAGAAACACAAACCACTCAGAGTAGCTTCTCAAAAATCACGATTTCTCTTGCTTCACCAGAGCAAATTTTAGAGCAATCAAGTGGAGAAGTATTAAAGCCTGAGACAATAAATTACAGAACGTACAAACCAGAAAGAGATGGTCTGTTCTGCGAGAGAATTTTTGGTCCAGTAAAGGATTATGAGTGTCATTGTGGAAAATATAAACGAATCCGTTACAAAGGAATCGTTTGTGATAGATGTGGTGTAGAAGTTACAGAGAAAAAAGTGCGTCGTGAAAGAATGGGGCATATTTCGCTTGTTGTTCCTGTTGCGCACATTTGGTATTTCCGTTCTCTTCCTAATAAGATTGGTTATCTTCTTGGTTTACCAACTAAGAAGTTGGATCAGATTATTTATTATGAGAGGTACGTTGTTGTACAAGGTGGTATTGCTCAAAATTCAGAAGGTGAGCCTTTAAATACTTATGACTTCCTTACGGAAGAAGAGTATTTAGATATTTTAGATACTTTACCTAAAGAAAATCAGTATTTAGAAGATACAGATCCAAATAAATTCATTGCAAAAATGGGAGCAGAAGCTCTTTATGATTTGTTACAACGATTGGATTTGGAGTCGTTATCTTACGATTTGCGTCACAAGGCAAACAACGAGACTTCTATGCAACGTAAGAACGAAGCATTGAAGCGTTTACAAGTTGTTGAAGCAATGAGGGATTCGCAAGAGCGCATTGAAAATCGTCCGGAATGGATGATTATGAAAGTGATTCCTGTTATTCCACCAGAATTACGTCCTTTGGTGCCATTGGATGGCGGTCGTTTTGCTACTTCTGACTTAAATGATTTGTATAGACGTGTTATTATCAGAAATAATCGTTTAAAAAGACTTATCGAAATTAAGGCACCTGAGGTGATTTTACGTAATGAAAAACGTATGCTTCAGGAATCTGTTGATTCTTTATTTGATAATTCAAGAAAAGCAAGTGCTGTTAAAACAGAATCAAATCGCCCATTAAAGTCTCTTTCAGATTCATTGAAAGGAAAACAAGGTCGTTTCCGTCAAAACTTGTTAGGTAAGCGTGTTGATTACTCTGCACGTTCGGTTATTGTTGTTGGTCCAGACTTGAAGTTACACGAATGTGGTTTGCCGAAAGACATGGCAGCGGAACTTTACAAACCATTTATCATTCGTAAGATGATAGAGCGTGGAATTGTAAAAACAGTTAAATCGGCTAAGAAAATTGTTGACAGAAAAGAGCCTGTAGTTTGGGATATTCTTGAAAATGTTTTAAAAGGTCATCCAGTATTATTAAACCGAGCTCCAACACTTCACAGGCTTGGTATTCAGGCTTTCCAACCGAAGTTAATAGAAGGGAAAGCTATTAGATTACACCCGCTAGTTTGTACGGCATTTAACGCTGACTTTGATGGTGACCAAATGGCGGTTCACTTACCGCTTGGTAATGCCGCAATTTTGGAGGCGCAAATCTTAATGCTTGCTTCTCATAATATCTTAAACCCTGCTAACGGTGCACCAATCCCTGTACCTTCTCAGGATATGGTTTTAGGATTATATTACATTACCAAAGGAAGAAAAACTTCTGAGGATAGAGTAATGAAAGGAGAAGGAATGACTTTCTACTCTCCGGAAGAAGTAAACATTGCTTACAATGAAGGTGCTTTGGATCTCCACGCTCATATCAAAGTTAAAACCTACGACTTGAATGAGGAAGGTGTTCCTTCGTTACAAATGATTGAGACAACAGCTGGACGAGTATTGTTTAATGAGTTTGTACCTAATGAAGCTGGTTTCATCAATGATGTAATGACTAAAAAAGCATTAAGAGATATCATTGGTAAAGTTCTAAAAGTTTCAGGTACAGCTAGAACAGTGCAATTCTTAGATGACATTAAAAATCTTGGTTATACAATGGCATTTAGAGGAGGATTGTCCTTTAACTTGGATGACATTATTATTCCTAAGGAAAAAGATGTATTAGTTGAAAAGGCACATGCAAGTGTTTCCGAGGTAATGGAAAACTATAACATGGGTCTTATCACTAACAATGAAAGATACAACCAGATAATTGATATTTGGACTAGAACAAACTCGCGCTTGACGCACACGTTAATGGAGCAGTTGAAAAACGACAATCAAGGATTCAACTCTATCTACATGATGTTTGATTCTGGTGCTCGTGGTTCGAAAGAACAAATTCGTCAGCTTTCTGGAATGAGAGGTTTGATGGCAAAACCACAAAAGTCTGGTGCTTCTGCTCAAGAAATTATTGAAAATCCAATCTTATCGAACTTTAAAGAAGGGTTGTCGATTTTGGAGTACTTTATTTCAACTCACGGTGCTCGTAAAGGTCTTGCGGATACGGCGCTAAAAACGGCGGATGCTGGTTATTTAACACGTCGTTTAGTGGATGTAGCTCAGGATGTTGTAATTAATGAGCAAGATTGTGGTACTTTAAGAGGTATTGTAGCTACTCCGTTGAAGAAAAATGATGAAATTGTTGAATCATTGTACGAAAGAATAGTTGGTAGAACAAGTGTTCATGATGTGTACGACGATAACGATAATTTGTTAGTTACTTCAGGAGAATTAATTGATGAAGATAAAGCTCAAGCAATAGAGGATGCAGGTATTGAAGAGGTAGAAATCAGATCAGTTCTTACTTGCGAATTGAAAAGAGGTGTTTGTGCGAAATGTTACGGTAGAAACTTAGCAACGCATAGACAAGCGCAGATTGGTGATACTGTTGGTGTTGTTGCTGCTCAATCTATTGGTGAGCCAGGTACGCAGCTTACATTGAGAACGTTCCACGTCGGTGGTACCGCATCAAATATTGCTGACGAAAATGATTTGAAATCAAAAGCAACTGGTACTATTGAAATTGATGAGCTAAGAACAATTACTAAGACAGAAAAAGACGGTACGAAAAAAGAAATCGTAGTTGGTCGTTCTGCTGAATTGAAAATCTTAGATAAGAAAACAGGTTTAATTGCCATGACTGGTAACATCCCTTACGGTGCTGAAATGTTAATTAAAAATGGTTCAGAGATTAAAAAAGGAGATGTAATCTGTAAATGGGATCCTTATAACGCTGTGATTGTTTCTGAAGCGACTGGTATTCTTCAATTTGAAAATGTAATTGAAGGTATTACATACCGTGAAGAGGTGGATGAGCAAACAGGTTTTGCTGAAAAAGTAATTACAGAATCTAGAGATAAAAAGAAGAACCCTACTATTCACGTTGTGGATAAGAAAGGAGAAATTCTAAAGTCTTATCCAGTTCCTGTAAATGCTCATATTTCTGTTAAAGAAGGAGAAGAAATTCAACAGGGTCAGAGCCTTGTGAAAATCCCAAGAGTTGGTGGAAAAGGTGGTGATATTACTGGTGGTCTTCCGAGAATTACCGAATTATTCGAAGCTCGTAACCCATCTAATCCTGCGGTTGTTTCTGAAATTGATGGTATTGCATCTTATGGTAAAATCAAACGTGGAAATCGTGAGATTATTATCGAAGCTAAAACCGGTGAAATTAAAAAATACCTTGTTCCTCTTTCTAAACATATTCTTGTACAAGAAAACGACTTTGTTCGTGCTGGACAACCATTGTCTGATGGAGCAATTACTCCTAAAGACATTCTGAATATTCAAGGACCAACTGCTGTTCAAGAATATTTGGTAAATGAAGTTCAGGAGGTATATCGTTTACAAGGTGTAAAAATTAACGACAAACACTTTGAAGTAATCGTTAGACAAATGATGCTTAAAGTTGAAATCGTTGACGGTGGTGATACTCGCTTCTTAGAGAATCAATCAGTTCACAAAGCGGACTTCATGGAGGAAAATGATAGAATTTTCGGACAAATGGTTGTTATTGATGCTGGTGATTCTTCTAACCTAAAACCGGGTCAGATTATCTCTGCGCGTAAACTTAGAGATGAAAATTCTCAGTTGAAACGTGAAGACAAAAAAGTTGTTGAAGCGCGTGAAGCTATTCCTGCAACTTCAACACCGTTGTTACAAGGTATCACGAGAGCATCGCTTCAAACTCAGTCATTTATCTCAGCTGCTTCATTCCAGGAAACAACAAAAGTACTGAACGAAGCTGCTATCTCTGGTAAGCAAGATGATCTTTTAGGATTGAAAGAAAATGTTATTGTTGGTCATTTGATTCCAGCAGGAACAGGAACAAGACATTTCCAAAAGATGATTGTCGCTTCACAACAAGTATATGACGAACTAACAGAAAAAGTTTAACAATACTTTTATAAATTAATAAGGGGTAAGCTGTCGTTTACCCCTTTTTTATTACATTCTTTTATATCTTTACCCTATGGAAAATAATAAAGACAAAAAAAACAACATTGAACTCCCTGAAAGCTTAGCTGATGGAGTTTACTCAAATCTTGCAATTATTACACATTCACCTTCAGAATTTGTATGTGACTTTGTGCAAATGATGCCAGGTATGCCAAAGGCAAAGGTGCGCTCTAGAGTGGTTATGACTCCAGAAAATGCCAAACGTTTGATGTATGCATTGCAGGATAATATTCGCAAATACGAGCAAAACCTTGGAGTTATTCAAGAAAAAGGAGGTAATGTTCCTCCGATGAATTTCGGAACACCAACCACAGAAGCTTAACAAATAATGTTGCCGCAAAATATATTTACCCCCAATAAGTTGCAAGGGGTTAAAGACAGGATTAATAAAGCTTCTAGCATTGTAATAGTTGCGCATAAATCCCCTGATGGTGACTCCATAGGAAGTTCGCTTGCACTTTACCACTTCATAAAAAAGTTCAATCAAAATGTAGTTATCTGCCATCCTGACCCAGCTCCAACTTTTTTTACTTGGTTAGATGGTTTCGATTCAATTCTGAATTACCAAAACAATAAAGAGAAGGTTAAATCTGAAATACAAAAATCGGATTTAATGTTTTGTTTGGACTTTAATGCATTGAGTCGTCTAGGTGAAGATATGAGTGAAATGGTCAAAGATTCAAGCGCATTTAAGGTAATGATTGATCATCACCTTCATCCAACAGATGAGTTTGATGTAGTTTTTTCTGATACATCTTCTTGCTCCACAGCGCAATTAATATTTGAGTTTATCGAAGCTCTCGATTCTTTGGAAATGATTGATTCTAAAATTGGAGAACCAATATATTGTGGAATCATGACGGATAGTGGTTCGTTTCGTTATCCTAGTGTAACGACAAAAACACATCAAGTTATTGCTTTTTTACTGGAAAAAGGTGTTAACAACGCTAAAGTTCACGAATCTGTTTTTGATACCAATACAATAGAAAGGTTGCGATTAAGAGGTTATGCGACGAACGAAAAGTTAACTATTGTAGATAAATATAACACAGCTGTTCTAACCTTGACTGAAGCAGAATTAGAACAATTTGGTTACCAAAATGGCGACACCGATGGATTGGTAAATGTTGGCTTGTCCATTGTAGGTGTAAATAAATCCGTATTTTTTAAAGAAAGTAATGGAATAATAAAAATATCTTTTCGTTCTAAAGGTGATGATAATCCCATTAATGAATTAGCAGCCAAGTATTTTAATGGTGGTGGTCATGCTAATGCCGCAGGGGGTAGATGGGAAGGTGAAATGAATGAAGCTGTTGAAGAATTAAAAAGGGTCTTGCATGAATTTTGCGATTAATAGTAGTATTGGATGTATTTTGTTTGTCCTATTTCTCGTTTCATGTGATACGAATTTAGAGCCGACTAAACCTGTGAAATGGACAAAGGAAAACTCTGCAAAACTTGGAGAAACACTTCTGTTTGAACAAGAAATAGACATAAAGCTTTATTTAAAACGTCGTCCAGATTGGAATATACAAGAAACAGGTACCGGACTACGATATTGGATTTATGAGGAGGGGCAAGGAGAAACTCCTTTAGAAGGTCAGACGGTTTCTATAGATTTGGAAGTAAGGTTACTAGATGATTCGCTTTGCTACAAATCAGAAGCAAACGACCCATATGAGTTTGTAGTTGATAAAAGCGATATTGAATCAGGTATTCAAGAAGGAATTAAATATCTTAATAAAGGTGCAAAAGCAAAATTGATTTTCCCTAGTCATTTGGGGCATGGTTTAGTTGGAGACTTAGATAAAATACCTCCTTTACAAGCCTTAGTAGTAGATATTCATTTAAAAGATATAAGATAATGTATAGGTTACTTTTTCTAAGCTTTGTTCTTTTCTTATTTTCCTGTGAGGTTGAAGGGGTGAAGAAACAATCGTTAAATGATGACAATTTAGAATTGGAAAATGAATTGGAAAGTCGAACGGATAAGGAAGAGATGGATAACTCTTCACTACAACAACTAAAAGATGATTTTTTAGCATTAGACAATGGTATTACCATCACTTGGAAAAAAAAAGGGGAAGGTTCAAAAATAAAGCAAAATGACATGGTTTTAATTGATTATGTTAGCGCTTTAGAAGATGGAAAAATATACGATGGTAATCATTTAATAAAAAAGAAAGCTATTCCATTTTTTGTAGGATGGAATTTACAAACACCGGGTTGGGATATTGCGTTGAAGGAGTTACGAGTTGGCGACGACGTCGAAATTTTTATCCCTTCTGAATTGGATAGGGGAGAAAAGGGAATTCCTGGAGTGGTTCCACCCAATTCAAACTCCATAGTATCTTTGAAAGTGTTAGAAATGCTTGAACCTAATGAAAATGTCGATGGTATAAAGATTTGGAGAGTAGAGGAGAAGAAAAATATTACAGAACGCATCGACTTTGAGGATGAAGTCATGATTCATTATTGGGCAAGCAGTGCTTCAAAAGCTCGTTATGATAATAGCTACAAGAGAGGCGAACCCTTTAGGCTTGTAATGGGAGATGGAAATATTGTGCCAGGTCTTTATAAAGCTCTTCATTTTGCAAAAGAAGGAGATAAACTAATGATTTATATTCCCGCCGAACAAGCATACGGAGAAAAAGGATTTCAAGACTTGGTTAAACCAAATGAAGATTTATTTTATGATGTGCTTGTTTATGAAGTGAATAAGAATTAAAAACCCTAGGACATTATAATTTTTCTTAAAAGTACCTTCTCTTAGTAGAAATTAGCAGACTTAAAACATTATATTTGCCAAGCAAAAATTCGGGATGTAGCTTAGTCCGGTTAAAGTGCGCGTCTGGGGGGCGCGAGATCGGAGGTTCGAATCCTCTCATCCCGACAATTTTTTGAAAAAAAAATGTTCAGGGATAGGATGAGAACCTCGGTTCGACCCGACCGCAGGGAGAGCATGTAGCGTAGCGGAATAATCCTCTCATCCCGACAATTTTTTGAAAAACTTGACTTTTGATGTTCAAGAAACGATAATAACTCATCGGTTTATAGCCATGGTTTTTAGAAACAGCTATTCGGTAAATAGCAAAATATTCAGTAAAATAAAAATGAGTAAACTCAGGATTCTGTTTGTTTTTTTCTTAGTTCAAAACATATCTTTTTCTCAGGAAGTTTTAGACACACTTCATACCGAACAAGGTACTATGATTATTTATACAAATAGAACTTGGGAATATATTGAAGATAGAGATTTCTCAGGCGTATTAAATCCATTTTTACAGGCATACTTTCAAGAAGACTCAACGCTTAATTTTGATTTACCTTGGAACATGGACGAATGTTATCCTTCAAAAAGGTCAAACGATTTAACCAAGCTTAAGGATACCATTTGGCTCTGTGCAATTGATGAAGGGCATAATGAATTTGTAATACCACACCCTGGTCGTGTAACTTCAAGGTACGGATGGAGGAAAGGGCGATACCATAATGGTATTGATATTTCCTTAAAGACTAGTGATACTGTTGTTTCTGCCTTTTCAGGAAAAGTAAGGTATGCAAGGTATAATGAAGGTGGTTTTGGAAACTTAGTGGTCATCAGACATTACAATGGATTAGAAACTTTTTATGCCCATTTAAGTAAGCACTTGGTAGTTCCAAATCAAGAGGTGAAAGCGGGAGAGCCGATAGGTTTGGGAGGAAACTCTGGTAGGTCAAGAGGTTCACATTTGCATTTTGAAACACGTTTTTATGATGCGCCCATGGATCCAGAAGTTATTATTGATTTTGAAAACCAAACGTTGAGAAGTGAAAATTTGTTTATCCATCGTGGATTATTTTACCCTGGAACCACCGCAGCTCAATCATTGAATATTGCAGCTTCAAGCGGTGCAGCAGTTGCTCAATACCACAAAGTAAAAAGTGGTGATACATTAGGTCATATAGCCAAAAAATACGGAACGACAGTCAGTAATATTTGTCGATTAAATAATATCCGTCCTACAACAACTTTAAAAATTGGGCGAACACTTAGGGTTAAATAGTAGGTTATTAACTTCCACTTTTTTCCTCTAAGTCATTTTTTTGATAAACTTTCAGTACTGTTCTCCTATTTATTCTGTGCTGTTCTTCCGTGCAATTATTTCCACAATCAATTTTTGGTTCTAATTTCCCTTTGAAAGCACCTGTTATGCGTGTTTCAGATATTCCATTTTGCTTAAAAAACGCTTTAGTGCTGAGCATTCTTCGTTGTGAAAGTTGTTCATTATACCAAATACTTGCTCGAATATCACAATGCGATTCAACGAATATGTGTAGCTCTTCATTCTCTGATAATATTGGTAAAAGTTCCTCTAACGTAGCAATATTTTCTGCATTTAGTTTATCGGAATCTAAATCAAAATAAATTAGTTCTTCAAAGGGCTCAAATGCGATATCAACAATTTCAGGAACCGTAATTTCTACCAAAATTTCTTCGTATGCTACTCTGCCAAGTTTATCGGTCACTTCGATGCTGTAAACCCCTGATTCGGTAACCGTAATTGTTGGTTTTTCTTCATTATTTCCCCATTTATAGGTGTAAGGACCAACTCCCGATAGAACCTCAACGGATAATTCGTAGGCTTCCTCAGGGGTTGAAGAAATTAATTTGCTCTTACTTCCAATTTCTAGAGCCGGAGGAGGTAAAATGGAAGCAGTATAAATTGAGGTTCTCTCATCCTCTCTATTGGAAGTCCAAAATACTTTATCTTTATTAAAACTTAGAAAGGCATCAAATTTAGGCGAGTTGAGTTCCGAATTTAATGCTACGGGCGCAGACCAATTCGTCCAATCTCCATGTTGTCTTACACTGTAAAATAAATCTGACTTGCCTTCTGCATGATGTCCATTACTTGCAAAGAACAAGGTATCCAAGTTGGAAGATAAAAACGGACCTATTTCAAAACCTTTACTGTTTATCGTATTCCCTAAATGTAATGGTTCAGACCATTTGCCGTTAGCGTACAAGGAGATATATAAGTCCTCTTCGCCTAAACTATTTTCTCCATGATAAGAGATAATGATGTGTTTTTCACTTTCTGAAATGTAAAACCCATAAAAATCGCCTGAAATCGATAAGTTTGGAATGTCTATTCCTGTTGGTTTTCCCCATTTACCATTACTTCCAAGTTCGGAAACTGCAAGTCCTTTTTTTGCGTTTTTTCCTTTTTCATAAGCGTTTAGCACGTATAGTCTTTTTCCATCTGTACTGATTCCTACAACTGCATTATTTAATTTGTTATTCAGTTTTTTTAAGGGTTGAGCAACGGAGTAGGAGCCATCTTCCTGCCTTTCACAATACCAAATGTCTTGGTCATAAAACCCGCCTTTGTTGCGTTTGTCAAAAGTACGTGTAAAAAATAATGAGGTGCTGTCCTTAGCGAAAATTAAGTTGCTTTCTTCTGCATCAGTATTCACCGTACTTGAAAATTTTTGAACTTCCCCTAAATCCCATTCTTGACAAGTGGAATAAAAGAATGAGGCAAAAAGGATAGTTGTTAAAAAAACAATGTTTCGTATCATAGATCTGTATTAATAGTAAGTTATTTATCTCAGCATAAAACCAAGAACCAATTCATGACCACCTGCTGCGAAATGATTTATTCGACTTGTGACATAATCAAAAGAATAACCCAATTTAAAACGTTGGTTTATATTTCCTCCTGCCATAATGGAGAAAGACTCAGTATGTCTATAACCCAATCCAAACCAAAGCCATTCTTTATATTCTGTTTGAATATTTAGTTGACCAATAGCAACCGAAGGCGACATCAGTTTTAGCGAAATAGCTGGCATAAGTGTAAAATCATTATTCAATGGAAGGATAACACCACCTGAAACATCAAAATGTCTCACGGGGTTAAAATCCGTTATTCCACTACCGAAAGAAACAAAGTCTTGCGTTAGTTGGTAACCACTGAAACCAACAAAAAATCGTTGAGAATATAAAAACAGTCCAGAGCCTATATCTATAAATGTCCGGTTGAAACCATTTGCTATGAAATTATCATAAGTTATATCGGCAGGTCCTCCCACTAACGAAGAAAGAACCTGAGCCTTTTCACGCAGGAATGAATGATTGCGAATCCCACCTCTAATTCCTAAGGATAGATTGATTTCTTGACTCATTGGAACATGAACTGCATACGTACCAGCTATGGATAACTGTCTAAATGCCCCATATTCATCCGCTAATACTTGTCCACCTAATGCATGTTTTAACCTGCCTGTTCCTACTTTTGGATTTTTGATAGGCCCAGACGATACGCGAAGGGCAGGGTTGTAATATTCTTTATTTTTCCCAAGGGTTGTTGTTCCGTTGAAATATAAAGTTCTAGGCGCTACATTACCTTGGTTATCGTTGCGTATTCCTAACCACTGATAGCGTGTTCCAACTGTTATGTCAACAAAATCATAAGCCCCAGTAGCGCCGGGATTAAATAGCGATTGATTGCGATGAAATTGACTGAATTGCGGTAATTGTTGTGCATCAAGCGTAACAATGCACAATAAAACCAGACCAAATGTTAATAGTAATTTATTCATAGTGCTACTTAATTAGTGATTATGGATATAGCTCCGTTAATTTTATTTTCTGGTGTTAGATGAATAATGTAGTAATAGGAACCAGCAGGAAGTAATTGCCCTTGATAGGTTCCGTCCCAAGGATTGTCATTGTATTTATTGCCACTAGACGAAGTGTGCTCGAATACTTGATTTCCCCAACGATTGTAAATAAAAACTTTGTTATCAGGATACGCTTCATCCAAACCGGGAATAATCCAAACATCGTTGTTCCCGTCACCATCAGGTGTTATTGCTGTTGCAATAATTAGTTCACAATCTTCAATTATAATTGTTATCTGACTTGGGAAACTCTCACAGTTTTGATTTGTCTCCGTAACGAAATAATTAATTTCTCCTACTTCGTTAATGGGTAAAATAGAACTGCCGGTTTCATAAATTTCTGTCAAGTCTTCATCTAAGTACCATGTAATAGTTCCACCGCTTCCCGGAACGTTGATTTCAGTTAATTCATCCGTGCTGCAAAATTTGAGCATTTCAGCTACGGATGGAGAATCAGGAGTTGTAATAATTTGAATAGTTATAGTCTCTGATAAGCTAGATGAGCAATTTTCATCACTTACTTCTGTCAAAGTATAGGTCCCAGCACTATTTCCTAAATTTGCTGTTGCATTGCTTGTAATAACTTCATTTTCTTGACCGTTTAGAAGGTAGTTTAACGTTATTTCGCCAATTCCCAATACAGAAACAAGTATGTCGTCAACTTCTTCAAAATCACAATAGGAAGCGGTTTCAGAATTAAATGAGGCTTCCGGAAGTGGATGAATTATCACAGAAAAAGAAATTTCGTCAGAGCAGCCATCCGCACCGTCAAATACATAGTATGTCCCAGAATTGGTGATTTCACCTGTAACAACTATTCCTTCATTTGCTTGGCTATCCGTATAAAATTCCTCATTCCCAGTCAAGTTTTCTCCTTGTATTTCTGGCAAAACAAAACTTTCGCAGGATTCACTATCAGCAATTGGTTCAAGTGTTGGTGTCCCAATGACTTGAACGTCATAGTTTTCAGTTGAAAAACAGTTGTTGTTATCTGTAAGCGTAAAGGTCAGTGTAAATGTCCCCGATTCACTTGACGTAAATGTAGGATTTAGGGTTTCTGTATCATCTAAAAAAGCAGCTCCATCATTGGACCATGATGTTCCAGTATAAATTTCTGAACCTCCTGATGGAGTAACTTCAATTTCCAAATCAGTATCGGAGCAAACAGTTAGTGAAGCTGGAGAAATTGAAAAACTTGGGTTTTCATAGGTTTGCACTAAAACGCTATCTTCTGCTGAGCATCCGTTTTCATCTGTACCAATTACATTGAACTGTGTTTCTCCGATATTTGGTATAAATGAAACTCCGTTTTCAACATCATTTGTCCAAGAGTAATTGGAAGCACCGGCCGCATTCAGTATAATTTCATTTCCCTCACAAATTTCAATATCATTTCCTGCGGAGACATCTGGTAATGGGTGAACGGTTAGTTCGATGCTTTGATTGATGTCTTCAGAACAATTAGGTGTGCTCACTTGAATGATTTGTATCGTTTGAGAATTGTCTGTATTTTCAAAAAGAATAGTTCCTTCTCCGTTTTCATCTAGTTCAACCGGGTTTGGAGAGGAAGCGTTAACTGCTGAATAACTAACACTACTTTCGGGAGTTCCGCTAAGCGTTATTTCAATGGATTCACCAGCACAAACAGCGTCGGGTGTTGCCACAGGTTCTAAGGATGGAATGTTAAAAATGGTAGGTGTAAAGATGAATTCACACTGTTCATTATTAAAGTCAATTAAACCACTAATATCTATTGTTGTAGGAGCATTGTTATTGTTTTCTAGCACAACAGAAAAATCAAAAGTATTACCTGTTGTTGGTTCTGCTGCCGTTCCTGCATCTGTTGTTACACTCCAAGCGTAAGTTGCCCCATCGGAAGGATAAACTTCAAAGTTTAATTCGCTACCAGAACACTGTGGTCCCAATGGTGCAACGCGATAACCTGACATTACAGTAAGTGTCGCAATTTCCGAGTTTATCGAGCAATCACTATTTGCGTCACTCAGCATCATACGATATTGGAAAATACCTACCTCTAAGTTTGGGCTACCCACAATCGTTAAGTTTGAGGTTGTTTCATTTTCGTAAGAAATTCCTTCTGGAAAACCATCACTGACAGTTTCCCAAGTACCTTCATTTAGTATTTCCCAAACAATATCTCCTGCGATTACGTCAGAAGTTATAATTGTTTCTTCTTGGATACCAAATCGGTAGCATAATGTAGCGTCAGATGGTTGGTTAGTTATCTCTGGGGAACTGAAAATAACGATGGTTAATTCTGTTTCTTCTGCACACTCTCCAGCATTTGGTGTAAAGGTGTAGGTAGTTGTTTCTGTTTCGTTTATTGCTGGCGTCCAAGTACCTTCGATGTTATTATTAGAGGTTAAAGGTAAATCACTGACGGTAGCACCTAAACAAAATGGTCCTACCGGACTAAACGATGGGGTTGTTTTTTCGTTTACAATTATTTGTAAAGTAGTTGTGTTGGCACAAGCTCCATCTTCTGGGGTAAATGTATAGGTTGTTGTTGCGGAATTATTGATTGCTGGACTCCATGTTCCATCAATGTCATTAAGCGAGGTTTCTGGTAGGTCATCCAATGACTCTCCTTCACAAATAGGGTCAACTGAATTAAAACTTGGAGTAATTAATGGAGTTATAACAATTTCCAAATCTGCTGTGTTTGCACACTCTCCGGCTTGAGGCGTAAATATGTAAGTCGTTGTGGATGAGTTGTTAATTGCAGGAGACCAACTACCAACGACATCATTCAATGAAGTAGTAGGTAAAGCGGGAATAGTAGCGCCTTCACAAAAAGAAGGGTAGGGGTCAAATGCAGGATTTTTTAAATCAATTAGAGAAACATTTACAATTGCAGATGCATCATCAAGACACGGTGCAGTGGCTTCAACCGTATAGGTGTAACTATTTCCTACATTAGTCCATTCTCCTCCTGTGTCGGGTGAGCCGTTCAAGGCTTCAAATAGCATGGCATTAGTAAGTGTGGTCGTTTCGCAAATCTCTAATGTACCATCTTCTCCTGCATTTTGAGGCGCTTGAAAAGATACTGTTACATTAGCTGATGTTGGGGTACATGCTCCTGATTCAACGGTGTAGGTGTAAACCAGTTCATCTTGCGTCCATGTTCCACCTTCAGTTGGATTACCATTTAATGCGTTAAATAATTGTGCTTCTGTCGGTGTTTCTCCTTCACAAAGTACAAGTGTTCCATCTGAACCCGCGGAAACTATGGTAAAAAATGCAGAATAATTAGCCCCACTATTACTTACAAAAACCGATTCATTACATTGGTCTGTACTACTTGTACTGCCCGGTATCTCAAAATAAACCTCAAGTCGATAATCTCCGGGAGGGAAACTGGTGAGATTAACAGAAGGGTTGCACTCTGGTTGTGTTACACATTGCCATAACTGATCTCCATTGTTAGAACAAGGTGCGTTTCCGAAATCAGTGAATTCATTTTCGGACAGGTCACAATTGGCTCTAAAATTTAATTCCCATCCCCCTGCTGGCAAAAAAGCTCCGGGCGTTGCACTAACTTCATAGACCCTGTAAAACATTCTTGGGATACACACATTAGAGTTAACTGGGTTTTTAAATGTTTTCATTTCTGCGCCGCGCAACCAAAAAGTGTTGGAGTTTTGAACGAATGAACCAAAATCTCTTGAATCGAAGGTCTTGCTTTCGTCATTATTAATTAAATCAACTCCTGTTCCCGTGACATTGTAAAATTCGCCATCTGAAAAATCTTGATCAGTACAATCATCTATCCAAATAGCAGTAGCAAAGTCACCAAAGAATCCTGATAAAGGCTGGACAATATTGGGAGGATTTGTTAAGGTATCGTCTTTATCTACTTGCGCTGCACCAAAGAAAATTATGTTGGTTTGAATAAATAGAAGCAGAGCAAAAACGCTTAAACTATTTCTCCAAAGAGAGCCTTTTAAGCGTAACTCAGTATTGTAAGAGTCTTTTTTCATACAGTAGTTTTTTGTTGATTAAAAGATTTAATAAACAATTCTCAAGTGAAATTAATTTTTTATCCTAGAAACACAAAACAATTTAGTGTTTATTTTACACTAAGTAAGGAAGTGGCTAACATTTAACTATTTAAAATTGCTTTGATTTTAATGTAATCTTGAAAGTATTTATATTCCTCCTATTAGATTTTAGCTGTATATTTGCAGTTTGAAAACAATATTTTTGACAAGATTCTTTTCAGTCCAAATAAATCACAGTGAGACATTTAGTATATGAAGATTAAAACGGCCGAATTTGTAATTAGCAATACGGACATCAAAAAATGCCCAGAGCCAACTTTGCCAGAGGTTGCGTTTATCGGTCGTTCCAATGTTGGAAAGTCTTCATTGATAAATATGTTGACGCAAAAAAAGAATTTAGCCAAAACATCTGGTAAGCCTGGTAAAACGCAGTTGATAAATCATTTTATCATTAATGAAGAATGGTATATTGTTGACTTGCCGGGTTATGGATATGCAAAGACCTCTAAATTGAATCGTTTTAAATGGACAAAATTCATAGAGTCATATTTACGTGAAAGAGAAAACCTGATGAATACCTTTGTGCTAATAGATTCTCGTTTAGAACCACAAAAAATTGATTTAGAATTTATGAATTGGTTAGGACATCACGGTATTCCATTTTCCATGGTATTTACTAAAATTGATAAATTATCTAGCTCTGAGTTACAGAAAAACCTAGCAAAATATAAAAAAGAAATGCTTAAAGTTTGGGAGGCTTTGCCACCTGTTTTTACTACTTCAAGCACCTCTGCCTTTGGTCGGGAAAAGTTGCTGAAATATATTGAAGAAATAAATGGGTTATATTTAAAAGGTTGATTTTGCAGTAGCTTTAAGTTTTGCTTATAGTGTATCTATCTCAACTTCATCTAAAACAAAAAATCACAAACTCTCTTGTAATGCTCTAAACCGTTTTCTGGCTTCTGTAACGTACAAACTACCTTTGTATTCTTTTAGAAGTCTAAAGTATAAATCTTTTGCTTTATCGGGTTGAAAAAGATAGTCTTCATAGATTACTGCCATTTGAAAAAGGGCGTCGTCGGCGAATATATCATCCGCATGTCGAGCTAAAACTAATTCATATTTCTCTATTGCTTTATCCCATTTTCCTTGTTCATAATATGCTTCGGCTTTTCGCATTAAAATGTCATCCGCTAAGCTGTGATAAGGGAAAATCAATTGGATGGAATCAAATAAAATGAACGCTTCATCGTAACGGCGCTGCGCAATCAGTAAATCAGCATTTGCAAATTTCCGCATTGCTCGAAGATTGCTGTCTAAACCTAAATTATCAGTAATAAAAATAGATAGCTTCATCGCATCATTAGCAATAAGCTTTGAAGTTGATTCTTTTAGAACATCCAACTGAGATTGTGCCCAAATAAAATCTCCATCATAATAGAATACACGCGCATTTTTATACTTGGCTTCAAAACCTATTGGTTCGTATTTAAAATCTTTTTCCACTTGCATGTATAAAAGTGATGCTTCCCAAATGTCATCTAAAATCACATAAATGTCTGCTAGTAGTACCTTTAATTCAGCTTTCGCCATGGAAGAAACGCCTCGATACTCCATAGCCTCTAAAAGTAGTTCTTTGGCATCTTGAGGTTGACCAGCATAAAAAGCCATGATTTGAGCTAACTCCAAAATAATATTTACAGCTTTAGCATTTTTTCCAACTCTATTCAGCGCATTTTGATACTCTTCTATGGTGGTTGTTAATTCTTCTTGTGAATAATTTCGATTCGTAGTAACTTCTAAAAATCTAGTGTTTAACAGCAATTGCTCCGCCGCATAATAGAAAGGATAGTCATTCCCTAGCTCCACAACATATTGAAATGCTTTTCTTGCTGTTGGATAGTCCTTGTTGGAACTACTAATTTTCCCAAGATTAAATACCTCTCTGCCATCTTTTGAAGTTCTTTTATCAAGTGCCTTTGCATGAATCAATGCACTGGAAAAATCTTTTCGTTGAGTAAAAGACCAAATCAACATCTCTGCATATACGATGTCGTTTGGTTGTTTTTGAACGCGTCGAATTAAACTTCGTTTTAATATTTCGTATGCTTCACTTTCTTCAGCTTCAAAATCAATCATTCTTGGCATCAAGCGCTGCAAGGAATGTATCATACTGCTGTTGTAATCCAAAAGGCTTAAGTATTCATCAATCATTTCCTCCACACGACCTAACTCTCCGTAAACTTCCGCAAACTGCATGTTTAAAGGGTAGCCTTTAAGTATTTTTCGACCTCTTTCTAATGCACTTAGCGCCAATTCGTATTTGCCAACTTTTGAAAATGCTTTTTGGACATTAATAACATTTCTACTAATGGGCTGCATGCTTTCTATCAAATAATTGTAGGTTTTAGCAGCGTTTTTTTCATCCCCTAACTTCTCGTAGGCCTGTCCAAGCATTACAGAAAAATCGTAATCGTCTGGGAAGTTTTTTATTTGTTTTTTAATGATGTTAATGGTCGCCTTAGTGCCTTGCTCTTTTTCTAGGCAATCTACATATCGATTAAAAACTAATCGCGTTGCATTATTTTCAAAAACTTTTTCAAAGTAAGGTATAGCCTTTTCACAATCACCATTTATATAATAGTAATTCGCTAGTTGTTCATCTGAGTTTTGCCCATAAGATATTGGGAAAAAACATAAGATGAAAAATATGAAAAATACTATGGCTCTCACTTTTTGAATCATATTTGCTTTTTAATTGCTAGCTTTAAGTTCTTCAATAAACGCAATAACCTTCACATTATTTTCCAGATACATTTTCATGTATTTTTCTTTTGTCTCGATGTAATAGTTCAAAATTTCTTCTATTTGATGTAGTTTTCCACTTTCAAATAGAATGAATTCTTCGTATTTTTCTCTTGGGCCAATTCCATGTTCGATATCATGAGCTAGATTTTCCAGCGCCAACCGTACTTCAGGAATGCTTTGTCTTACTTTAGCTAAATTTCCAGAATTAGACGATAATGCCTTTCGCGATTCTTTGTAAGCATTCATCATTTCTGCGATTTCGTAATCTATAGTGTCTGGAGAATAAACTTCTGCTACCTCTTTTGTTCGTTGTTTAATTTCGTTAATGATTAAATTTAACGTGTCAACTCTATGTTGGTTTGCAAGCGAATCAAATTCGTTCAGTTGCGCTTGCATTTGATTAATTTCCTCTAAAAATTGTTTTTTATTGCTGTCTTGACAAGAAAAAAGACCAATAAAAATCAATAAGATGAAAAAAGAAATGTTTAAAATATTTTGTGCTTTCATAACTAAATAAAACGTTCATCAGCTTCCATAACTGTACCACACTTATTGCAAGTTCTCATTTCCTCAGATGTGTAAAACTCTTTAAATCTGGGTAAAAAATCTTTTTCGATGTTATCCAATTTAAACTTGTAAGATTTGAGTGGGTTATTACAATTTTCACAAAACCACATAAGGCCATCAATTAAATCGGTTCCCTTTCTTACCTTTTCAATAACTAAACCCACTGTGTTTTCACCTCTGATAGGAGAATGAGGCACATTTCCAGGTAAAAGAAACATCTCTCCTTCTTTAACAGTTATATCTTTTGCTTTCCCATCTTCTTGAATTCTTACGGTAATGTCGCCCTCAATTTGTAAAAAAAGCTCTTCTGATTCATTGTAGTGATAGTCTTTTCTTGCATTTGGACCACCAACAATCATAACAATAAAATCTCCAGCTTCTTTGTATAAGTTTTTGTTTCCAACAGGAGGCTTCAATAAATCTCTGTTTTCCTCAATCCATTGAAATAAATTAAATGGTAATTTCATCATGTTACTTTATTTGACATTCTGCGCATAAAGATAAGGAATATATCTAATCCTATAAACATGAATTCTTAGATTATCAACGCAAAATTTAATTGTGAAATGAAAACACTTAAGTATTTACTACAAAACGAAAATTTGACGTTTAAAAAGAAGAAGCGCAAGAATTTTTGATAATTTGAATCAAAAACCTTACGCCTTATAATCAAAAGTTTTGGAAAAGCTCAATTTCCAATGTTGGTCATCGAGTTTATCGAGATGCTAACAGTCATCAGTCGCCCTCGATACAGCGCTCATTTCGACAAGCTCAATGCATCGCCTACCGTCGCGCCACTCGGTCTCCTTGTCTAACGTCTATTTTTTGTCATCTTATGTCTATCGTCTTATGTCTATCGTCTATCGTCTAACGTCTCACTGTCTTAACATCTTAACATCTTATCGTCTTATCGTCTCATCACCTCAACCCCATCTTACGTTCAATCAGCAAGTCATTATAGCTTTTCGTTTCCATAATTATCACCCCGCCAGTAGTATCTCCATATTTTGCAGGAATTGCGGTGCTGTAAACAGTCATTCCGCCGATTGCCACGCTAGGAATTGCTTTAATTCCGTTTGTCTTGATACCATCTACAAAATAAACCATATCACCAGCTCTAGAGCCTCTAATCATCAACTCTCCGTTGTTGTTCATCTTGATTTCAGAATTTCTACTTACTACTAATAACCCTGGGTCGTTTCGTACAGGACTTAACATAATGTCTTGAGCAGAAATTCTTTTTTGACCAACATCCCCAAAGTTAACTAAAGGGTCTCGAGTTCCGAAAACAACCGTTTCGTCACCTATTTGAACATGTTCTAAAATATCAATTCGTCCAACATTTGTTATACCATCCGTGTTCACAGAAACGTAAAAAGGATTTTGCAAAGTGTCGCCCATGTAAATAGCTTGAAGTAAATACCTACCACTTGGTACAGAAGGAATTCTAAATCGCCCTTCCATATCTACTCGCCCAGGCATTTTTGATTCTCCGAGCATTACCCAAACTACCGCTCCATAAGCAGGTTCTTCGGTTTCAGATTTTTCAAAAACTTTTCCAACTATTTCTCCAAAGTTCCCTTGTGCTAATGTGTACCCCCCTAATATCATCAGAAGAAATACTAAAATTTGCTTTTTCATACTTAATAATTTTTATTGTTCATTTGTGAGATGCGTGTTTTTTTTGAATTCCATAAAATTCATCGTAATATTTTTACTGACATTTTGACACCTGTTTAATATTGTCTAACTTTGCACTCAATTTTTTGAGAAGAAAACGATGATTCAAGATAAAACAATGGATGAAAGCCGTCAAGGTGAAGCAATAGAGCTTCCAAAAGGCGTATCAGATAATGGTAAGAAACTCTACCTCGAAAGTTATGGTTGTGCCATGAACTTTTCCGATAGTGAAGTTGTAGCTTCTATTTTGAGAGATAAAGGATATACCACTACAAGAAATGAAGAGGAAGCAGATGTAGTTCTTATAAACACTTGTTCCATTCGAGAAAATGCAGAGCAACGTGTCCGAAATAGACTGACTAATTTCAATAAGGCCAAACGCAAAAAACCAGGCATGGTGGTTGGAATTTTAGGCTGCATGGCAGAGCGTTTAAAAAAAGACTTACTAGAAGAAGAGAAAATTGTTGACTTAGTTGCCGGTCCTGATGCCTACCGAGATTTACCAAATCTAATTGAGGAGGTAGATGGAGGTCAAAAAGCGGTAAACGTTCTTTTATCACGAGACGAAACGTATGCGGATATCAACCCTGTTAGATTAGATAATGCTGGCGTAACAGCGTTTGTTAGTATTACTAGAGGTTGTGACAATATGTGCTCGTTTTGTGTAGTTCCCTTTACGCGCGGAAGAGAAAGAAGCAGAGACCCACATACTATCGTTAAAGAATGTCAAGATTTATTCGAAAAAGGATATAGAGAAGTTACCCTTCTTGGTCAAAATGTAGATAGCTATCGATGGAATATGACTAGTAAAGGTGAAATTAAAGACGAAACAAAACCAACAACTAACTTTGCTCAACTACTAGAAATGGTGGCGCATGTTAATCCTTTGCTGCGTATTCGTTTTTCTACATCGCATCCTAAAGACATGACAGATGATGTGTTAATTGTGATGGCAAAGTATAAGAATATTTGCAATTATATTCATTTACCTGTTCAATCCGGAAATAGTAATAACCTTAAAAGAATGAATAGAGGCTACACGCGTGAATGGTACATGGACAGAATTAATGCTATAAAAAGAATTGTTCCTAATTGTGGAATTTCTACGGATATCATTAGTGGTTTTTGTGGTGAAACTGAAGAAGAACATCAGGATACTATTTCTTTAATGAAAGAAGTAAAATACGATTTGGCTTACATGTATAAGTATTCTGAACGACCAAAAACACTAGCAGAACGCAAGTTTGAAGATGATGTACCGGAAGAAGTAAAGCAAAGAAGGTTAGAGGAAATTATCGAGCTACAAATGGAACACGCTTATGAAATTAATAAGCAACAATTAGGAAAAATAGAAGAAGTTCTAGTGGAGAAAGTTTCCAGACGCTCAGAAGAGCAAATGGTCGGTAGAACGGACAGAAATCATAAAGTGATTTTTGATAGAAAAGATAAAAAAATAGGCGAGTATGTAATGGTTAAAATTACGGATTGTACACGCGCCTCATTGATTGGTGTAATTGTTGAGTAAGTTTAGTATGAATATTCAGCAAATAAAACAACGTTTTGGAATTATTGGTAACACGCCGTTACTAAATAGAGCTTTGGAGGTTGCTGTTCAAGTAGCACCTACGGATATTAGTGTACTTGTAACGGGTGAAAGTGGTACGGGAAAAGAAATTATTCCGCAAGTAATCCATCATTTGAGCGCAAGAAAACATAGTAATTACATTGCTGTAAACTGCGGCGCGATTCCAGAAGGAACTATCGACTCAGAGCTTTTTGGGCATGAAAAAGGAGCTTTTACCGGCGCTAGCGGAAGTCGAAAAGGATATTTTGAAGAAGCGGATGGAGGTACTATCTTTTTGGATGAAGTAGCAGAATTACCTATGCAAACTCAAGTTCGTTTACTTCGTGTTCTTGAAACAGGTGAGTTTATCCGTGTAGGCTCTTCAAAGGTAATTAAAACAAATGTGAGGGTTGTTGCTGCAACAAATGAAAACATGCAGCAAGCAATTCAAAAAGGAAAATTTCGAGAGGACCTACTCTATCGATTGAGCACCGTTCCTATTCAACTTCCACCTTTGAGAGATAGAAAAAGTGATATTCATCTTCTGTTTAGAAAATTTGCTGCTGATTTTGCTGAGAAATACAGAATGCCAACCATAAGATTATCAGATGATGCAATTGCACTTCTAGAAAAATATCCATGGCCAGGAAATATTCGTCAGTTAAAGAATATTGTAGAGCAAATTTCAGTCATAGAAAAAGAACGTGATATTGATAGCGAAATCTTAGCGTTTTATTTGCCTCAAATTACACAAGAACAATCCATCGCAGTAGTTGGTGGAAATGCTGAGAATTCAGAAACGTTCTCTGACCGTGAGCTTATGTACAAATTTCTTTTTGATATGAAAAGAGATTTAACCGAGTTAAAAAAATTAGTTTCAGATATTCTAAGTGGTAACGAAGACATAAGTTTGACAGGACGGCAAAAAGATGTGCTAAATGACTTGTATGATGATGTTCCACTTACGATGCCAAATAGATTGATTGAAGCCTCTAATTATGATGCTTCATCGAATTATTCTACCGAAGAAGAGACAACAACTATTGTGGATAGCGATTACCATGAGCATGTAGAAGTAGAGGAGTCTCTTTCCTTAGAAGAGAGAGAAAAAGAATTGATTGTTAAGGCACTAGAAAAACACAATAGTAAACGGAAAAATGCCGCCAAGGAACTTGGTATTTCCGAAAGGACTTTGTATCGTAAAATCAAAGAATATAATTTAAAATTGTAATGCGTTTAAGTCTCTATTTTTTAGTAGTAATTTTGTTCTCTGCATGTTGGCCTACAAGTATTTCTTTCAGAGATGGCAGTGTCCCTCCCGAATGGAAAAGATTTGTTGTGGAAACCTTAGAAAGTGAAGCGGCTAACGCTCCAATCAGTTATGCTCCGGAACTTACAGAGGAATTAAAAGATGCAGTTCAAAATAGAGTTGGGCTCAAGCTTGTAGCTGACGAATCATTTGATCCGCAGGTAGTAATTAGCGGAAAGGTGCTGGACTATGATATCCAGCCGTTGGCAGTGCAAGGGGATGATGTAGCTGCGAAAAATAGATTAACAGTATCTGCATTCTTTGAAATTTTTATAACTTCACCTGAAGAAGATGTTATGGAGCTTAATGCACGCCGATTTGTAGATTTTGATGCAGATGTGGATGTAGGTACAATTCAAATGCAATTATTTGAGGAGATTAATGAGCAGATTATTCAAGATGTTTTAAATAAATTACTTTCAAACTGGTAATGTTAACGTTAGACGAAATAGGGGCAAGAATAAAAAATCCTACTTTGATTCAAAAAGAGGATTTATCGAATTTGCATGAACTGTGTGAAAAGCACCCTTTTTCTCCGTTGTTTCCTCTGCTTTACTTAAAAGGGATTGCGAGGTACTGTGAACTAGACCTTGAAAAAGAATTAGAAAAATTTGCAATTAACATTCCGGATAGGACTCAGTTATTTGCTATGCTACACGAGCAAACGGAAAATGCAGATACTACAACTATCATCTTGGAAGCTGAGAAGGAGCTAGAAAACGATGTGTTAGTTGAAAATAGTTCTCAAGCAGAAAATATTCAACAGGAAGAAGAACTTAATATCAATGTCATTAATGAAGTGCATCCTTCGGAAGAAGAGCTTATTACTGATGAGCATTTAACTTCTAATGTTATTGAATCTAATGATAACCTTGAAGAGTCAACGGAACAAGAAGCTTCGTCAAATACCGAATCAAAAAAGCAATCGGTATCTGAATTGGATGAATTAGAAAAGCAAATTCTTACTCATGCAGTTGGAGCTTCAATTTCGCTAGAAGTGGATGAGGAAGTAGAAGAAACAACGAGATTTGTACCTTTCAAAAACAAAAAAGATTCAATCAATTCTGATATTTCTTCTGAAGAAACAGAGGTAAATGATGCTCAGGTAAATGATTCAGAAGTAGTACCAACAAGTAACCGTAAAGAAAAATCATTTTTGGAATGGTTAGGAGTCAGCAATGATGAGTCTGATATAACAGAGAAGGAAGATGATGAAATTAGCACTAAGAAAGAGGATTTAGAAGCAGATTCTTTAACAAATATTAAGGATGAAAAAAAACGAAATGTTTTCATACAAAGTACAAA
Organism: Lishizhenia sp.; assembly: GCA_007117355.1. Lineage (GTDB taxonomy): Bacteria > Bacteroidota > Bacteroidia > Flavobacteriales_D > Crocinitomicaceae > CSBr16-161. Next base: position 39,653 of record SKGS01000229.1, read on the forward strand.
AAAAGAGAAGCAAAAGTTTTTTTCTCCGACAGAAAAAGCGAGAGAAAGTATAGACGCAAGTGTCACTCCTGTTAGTGAAACCTTGGCTAAAGTTTATGCTCTTCAAGGAAATTTTTCTATGGCAATTGAAGCTTACGAAAAATTAATTTTGAATTTTCCAGAAAAAAAGAGTTTCTTTGCATTCCAAATTGAAAAATTAAGAAAGAATTTAAAAAAATAGATATGACAGAGTTGATTACTATATTGATTATTTTGGCAAGTATTTTACTTGTTTTAGTGGTGTTAATGCAAAATCCTAAAGGTGGTGGTTTATCTACCGATTTCGGTGCAGCACAACAAATAGGAGGTGTAAAGCAAACTAACGACTTTATAGAAAAAGCAACTTGGAGTCTTGCTGGATTCATCGGTGTAATGAGTATCGTTATGACGTTAATGTATTCTACAACTGTTGTAATGGAGGAGCCTCAACAAGATACTTCTAGCCAAGAAATGACTTTAGAAGATTAACAACTTTCGATTAAATAATTTTTAAAGCGTCAATTTATTGGCGCTTTTTTGTTTTTATATACTAC
>SKGS01000026.1 GCA_007117355.1 Lishizhenia sp.
AATTTTTTGCGAGGAACTAAAATAATAGCCACCAAAGTTATTTCAATGTAAAAATGCCCTCGTTTTACTTCGGTATGCTCCTCCCTCCAGCTCCCTCCAAAGGGAGAGGTGCTACTAATTCAATTTTTTGCGAGGAACTAAAATACGAGCGACTAAAGTCAATCGGTAGCACTCCCCCTTTGGAGGGAAGAGAAAGCATTGCTTTCGATAACCAAACGTTAGTGCAGGACGGGGAGGAACCTACCTGAGCATTGCGAAGGAAATCAACAAAAATCCTAAACTATTAATACTTCACAAACTTATGACTTACTTCATTTGTATCACCAAGCTGCAAACGTAACACGTAACTTCCAGCAGCTAGTGGATGTAAAAACATGGTAAATTCATTTTTTCCAGCTTTTGCCGTTAGACTGGCAACTTCGTGTACTTTTCTTCCTGACATATCAAAAATAGTGGCGGTCACTTTTCCGGTTTCTTCCATATCAAACGCAACTGCAATAAAATCATTTGTAGGGTTAGGATACACATTAACATTTTCGTCTAATTTTCCCTTTGGGAACACATAAGTGAAAGCCTCAATACAATCTCTAGCATCTTTTACCTCTAAAATAACAGTATCTCCATTGCAGATATTTAAAAGTAGGTCATCATCAGTAAAATCTGTTGAGTTATTCCATCGGAAGCTGTAAGGTGGAATCCCATTCGCAGTAATCGCTTTTAATTGATGGGCGCAAACTCCTTCGTTAAACTGCGGTGATAATTGAACGTGCATTTTGCTTGTATCTGGACTTATCAATTCTACTAGATAACCGCTGTTCAAATTGTTTTCCAACGCTAAATAACCGAAAGAGGCGACCATTCCTGGCTCATTGTACTTACGTTGTAGTCCATAATAGTCACCCCATCTTTCGTAGTCAGTAGGTAATCGATTAACGTAATTATATCCCTCAATGATAGTTTTAGCAGGCGAGTAAAACCCTTCGTTCGAGTAATAAATAGCCGTATTACCCGGAAAATCTTCGAATGACGAATGATTAAAAGCAATAATTGTTTCTCTATCGCAATTTTCATTTCCCGTCCATGCAATATTTGGATAGCCATAATCTTTTATTGAATCCCCCAAAATGTTTCCAAAAACTTCAGGTTGACCATCCATTAAAAAAACAAAACCATGATAAATAGCTGAAAAACCAGTTTCTGGATTTCGGGTATTAGCAACAAATTGTATTTCATCTTCAAAAAGTATAGCACCTAAAACGCGAGCGTCGTTCGTTTGCAGTCCACCTGTTGGGTCGGTTGTATCTGTGTCAAATTGTCTAGCATTTGGAGGGACACCATATGGCAAATCCGTTCGAAGAGCCTTTACATCCAATTCTTCGCCTTCCAAATGAAGAACAAAAATAGTATCATTCTGAATGTCAAAATTTCTATTAGACAAAAAATACATGGAATGAGCAATCCCATCTGCGCCTTGAACAGGGTGGAGGTTTCTAATAAATCGGTCATTATATTTTATATCGTTGTAAAATACAATGTCAATGTCTTCTTCACCGGAAAAACCTTTGTGTTTATCCATTTCCCAAATTACAGAACCATCAAATCCAATTTGCCAAGAAACATCCGGGATAATCAAATTGGCAGTGAAATAAAGTTTGTCATCGGTTACGGCAATAGCTGGAAAATCTGTCCAACGATTATTATCCAGTGGATTTCCGGGTAGATTATATACATACCACTGGTCATTTGGGTCGCTTGAAGAACTAAAGCAAATGACTATTTCACTATTCTGTGGGTCAAAATCTTTTAGAAAAGCCAAAATGAATCGGTCAACACTTGGGTCGTAAAAAAGTTTTGGGTCGTAGTAGGTACTCGAAAATGTGCCATTTCCAATTTGTCTTAACGAAATGAATTCATTTGTAATGACCGTGGTGTCAATATTAAAATCATAAGCATAAACGGTAGAATTCATAGAAAGTAAAATAATTCCGTCGTTGGAAATAGCCAATGTGTTGTCACTGGGAATACCAGCAACTAAAGGTAATTGAGAGCCATTAGAGAGCGTGCGCATTGGGATGTGATTTCTTCCAATAGCAAATTGCATATTTGATTTTGCATTGAAACTCTTCGGTTGAATAGTCGATTGATTTTTTTGCTCTTCAGCTATTTGCGTTTTCACATTCATTAAGTGTGACCTTGCAGAATTTCCATCAGGCAGAGGAGCTTCAAGGTGTAAAATGGAAGGGTGAAAATCAGGTTCAAATGTCGCTGGATGAACTGTAGCATGTAATTTTGCTCTAAAATTCGTTTTACTAAAACTTGTTTGCGTTATACTAGTTGTGGTTTGTATTCCAAAAATCAAAAAGATTAAAACGTTGGAAACATAAGTAGGAAAAAAAATGGATTGTAGCTTTTCTTTCAACATAATAGCACGGCTTTATTAGTTAGGTAAAGGTATTAATTATTTACTTATGCTTCAAAATAACTTGTCAATTTTGACTAAATTTTACGAAAGGAAATTTGTTTTTTGTTAAAAATGTATATATTTACCTAAAACAAAAGCTATAAAACGTTGAAACTATGAATAAACTTAACTATTGGTGCGCAGTTACGTTGTCCTTTTTTGCGCTTAATATCTATGCTCAAGTAGAGGAAGAAGATGATGATGAAGATTTTAGTATGTATGATGATTACGGGACAGATGAGACTGTTAAGCGTTACAATACTGTAAAAGTTCAAGGAGGTAGCCCTCAAAAATTAGTGTCTGTTGGATATGATTATGCGTTAAGCCATGACATTGAGGCTGGTGCCGTTGGAATTGGAGAAAATAGTATTCCGTCTGCTACTCAGAGAGCGCAAAATTATCACGGTTTAAGACTTTCTGCGAATTTACCAGTTTTGTCTAATCGTAAAATCTTAATTAACGTTGGAGCTAATTATGCAGAAGCACGATATAATTTTGAAAATCCAGACGAATTAACGAATCCGTTGCACAGAGCGCTTTATGGAGATATCCGAACAGCAGGACTCAACACAACTATTTTCAAGCCATTAAATGAAAAGCATTATTTATTAGGCTATTACATGGCCGAATACAATGGAGATTACACGTTGAATGATATGCAACCTCTGTCTTTTGTTAAACATACATGGTTAGGGGTTTTTGGTTGGAAATTCCATGAGCGTTTTCAGTTCGGATTTGGTGCTACACAATCTTACAGAGCGGGTGAAGTAAATTATTTCCCAATAATCATGTATAACTATACTTCTGAAAATGGAAAATGGGGGATAGAGTCACTCTTACCAGCAAGAGGGCATTACAGGTATAGATTTAACTCAAGAAATTTGATACTTGCAGGTTTTGACTTAGAAGGAACAAGTTATCATTTAAGAGGAAAAGGAGACGATTGCTTATGTTTCCCTGAAAATGATAATCCAATCATGAGTCATGTTGACGGTTACGATAGAGACAAAATAGAATTGAGAAGGTCAGAAATACGTTTAAATGTGAAATACGAAAAAGCATTATCTGATTTTATTTGGATTTCAGCACAAGTTGGTTATGCAATTAACTATCGTTCGGATGTTGACAGCGGTGAGTTTTTCCGTGGATTCTTCAGAGACATCAACTATGTTCAAGAAAATAACGTTGCTGGAGTTCCTTACGTTCAGTTTAGTATAAACTTAGTTAGTCCATAATTGTATTTTTAGAAACGATTTAAAAGCTGTCTCCAAAGGGCAGCTTTTTTTGATTCTTTTTATTCATATCACTCATATCTTGAGTCATGAAGCTGGTTAGTCAGAAAGAATAGATCCGCTGGATTAAAATTGTCTGCTTGTAATTAAATAAATCCTTTAAATCCTTAGCGAACGCAGTGGGCGTGTTTTAAATCTTGCGATTAAATCCTTGGCGAACGTAAATTCGTGTTGTAATTCGCCAAGAATTATAATCATCTTACAATCCAAAATCCTAACACCCTTTTGTTGAATACAATTTTGCTCATTTGATTTTCAGTTGTTCTTTTTTGGTTATTTCGTATTTTGAATGCCACCGATTGATTTTGTGGCTTCATAATTAATTGACTATGAAGAATTATTATTCTGTATTTGTTTTTTTATTCCTTTCCCTTTTTGTGCATGGGCAAGTTAAAGAATTTGATATGCTTGAGATGAAATACAATCAAGGACATTACAGAATGGTTTTTAGAAAAGCTAACCGATTAATTGATAATCCGGAGTTTGATTTTTCCTTTTTACCTCGTTATTATAAAACGTTAGCAAGTCTTCATTTGGC
>SKGS01000023.1 GCA_007117355.1 Lishizhenia sp.
CCTTCATTATTGGTATATGCCAAATTTTCAATGTGTAATATTTGATCTCCCGCCTCACGTTCTTGTTCAAAAATAATCGCTGGGTATTTTCGGGAAGAAGGCTGAATTTCATCCAAATCTAATTTGTCTAATAATTTTCTTCTACTTGTTGCTTGTTTCGATTTAGAAGCATTGGCAGAAAAACGAGAAATAAATTCTTGAAGTTCTTTTTTCTTGTCTTCAATTTCAAATCTTTTTCGGTTTCGTTCAATAATCGGTTCAACTATTTCTAATTTAGCTTTTAACATTTTTAAAATTTCATTAACATGTTCCGCTAAAGATTTGATTGAAGCGACTTCAACTTTTAGGTTTTCTGGAAATTCAACTTTTTCCTGTTTAATTTCATCTTTAAATTCAAAAGTCACCTCAGAAGGATACTCAAGTCCTTCGAAAATGTAAGGCATAATTTCTTCTCTATTAATGAATTCATAGCTTGGGAGACTAAGTAAATCAAATACCTTTTCTAGTTTTACTATCTCATCTATATATTCTGAATAAATTTCGTAATACAATGCTAATTCTCTATATGCATGCTTATTTAGTTCAACTTGAGGGTCTTTGAGATAATTATTAACAATCTCTTTTGCTTTTGAGATATTCTCTCTTGCTTCTTTTATTTGAACTAATTCATCGGATGAATAAGGGTATTTCTTGATTTTTAAAAGTGGCAATTGAATTTTTGTATCATCAATTATTGACCAAATATAGTTATCGTTTATTTTAATGTAACTAAAAATACTTTTTCTTAAGAAAGAACTGGAATGTTGTATGATATTATCCGTAAATTCAGATTGTCCTTCTTTTTCTTTTTTACCAAAATTCGTTTGAAATATCACGTCAAAGAACTCACTATCAACCTCTATACTTTCCCAGTCACCTTCATCATCAATTGATTTATCTAGTCCTATATGTTTAATTTCATATTCATTCCCATCTTTAACAATAATATGCCCGATTAAGACACCTTTGTCAAAACTTCTAATTTCTTTTACTCCATTATTTTGCCCCCCATAGTAATCAAAAACCCATTCACCATGCAAAAAACCATCTTCATCTGTCTTTCCAAAAATTCTCAAATTTGGATTAACCGCAAAAAAATCACCTGAAAAATGATTGTTATCGAAATTACTGAAGGATAAAAATAAGGTATCAGTTACTTCACTATTATGTATCTTTAATTTTCTTGACTCCCATTTTTTATGAGCATTACCATCCGTGAAATAGGCATCCACAGCATTTTCAACACCATTACTCAAATATTTGAGGTGGTCCCCCTCCATTTTTATATCATTCGCAGGAGATAGCACTTTATTTGAAAATTGCCAACTCTTTTCTTTGATACCATTTTTAAAATGACCTGTAATTGAAAAACCATTTATTTGATTTTCAAAAGTGCTGTCTGTTTCACTTTTTAAAAAATCAAAATTGCCATTTAAAATAGTGTCTTTGTTCTTAACAGAAAAATCATAAGCAACTTGCCCTGTTAATCAATTGTAGATAGTTTTTATTCCTTCAAATTTGGATGTTCTTTGTGCAATTAAAGTGTTAAAGGTAATAGCCCCACAAAAAAATAAAAATAAAAGAAATAGATTATTAAATTTTCTTTCTGTCATAGATTTTTATTGAAGTTAGCGAAATTAACTATTTCTACCGGTTTCGAGCTAAACAAAAGTTACAAAAATTAAAACCTTTGTTAAATGAGTAGTATTTATCAACTCAAAATGGTTTTGATAATAATTGAATTTTGAATAACGGAGAATTAATACCCTAAATTTTCCAAAAAGATAAACTAAAAACCAAGTAATCAAACGAAATATATGCAAAAGGACCGTCTATTCGATATTCGAATAATTTAATTATCTAGTACATAGTTAAAATCGCTCAATCACAAAATCTGTTCTTCTATTTTTTGCTTTATTGGCAGCATTCGTATTTGGTACTTTAGGGTCATTTTGCCCAAAACCTTTGGAGTTTAATCGCTTATTATCAATACCTAAACTTACTAAATAGTTTTTAACCCCTTGTGCTCTTTTTTCTGAAAGAACTAGGTTGTTATCCGCTTTTCCTTCGTCATCCGTATGACCTTGTATCATGATATAAATAGAAGGGTTTTCTTCTAAGAATCGGGCAAATTGTCTTAAAATAAATTTCGACCGGCTCGTAAGTTCCGCAGAAGCTGTAGCGTATAAAATATCGTTAATTGTGTAAGGTTTTCCAGTTTCAATTTTTCTAACCTCCATATCTTTAGCAGGGATAACCGTCTCCCCTTTTGCTAAGTCTTCCTTAGTGATGATTTGAGAATCAAATGCTAAACCTTCCTTTTTTACAGATACCATCACATCTTGCGCATCTTTAGCTTTGATAACAGCTGCATATTTACCATCGTTACCATTCACTTTGACACGTTCTACCTCCTCACTATTTTCGTAGGTTATTTCTATTTCCGCATCCACAAGAGGTTCACCTGAGTCGTCTTTTAATTCGCCTTTCACTAAAACCACATTTTGAGGTCTTGCGTCTTCGTAAAGTTCAAAAGAATAGATATTCCAAACGCCTCTTTGTCTTGAAGAAAAGTACGCCTCTCTCCCATCTGTTGACACGAACAAACCAATTTCATCTTCCTCAGAATTTATTGGATAACCAATATTTTTTGGTTTTGACCATGAACCATCAGGTTGTTTTCTAATATAAAAAATATCTGTTCCTCCTACACCCTTTCGTTCATTGGAAACAGAACTAACAAAATAAAACGTTTCTGAATCTTGGTGAAAGAACGGACTTTTATCTTTACCTGGAGTATTAATTTCAGCAAAAGGCTTTGCAGGTCCCCAAGAACCATCTGGAAGACGATTAGAATAATAAATATCATCACTTTGAGTTGAGGGACGTAAGGCTGTAAAATACAATGTATTACCATCTGCCGACAAAGTAGGTTGCGCCTCCCATCCGTCTTTTGTATTGATGTTTGGCCCTAGATTTTTAAGTTCTGTCCATTTGTAGTCTTTACCCCCTTGACCTGTTCTTTCGTAATATGTTACGTATAGATCGCAGTTTCTGTAAAGTTGACCTCTTACTTGTTCGTCTTTACAAGCACAAATAATCATTTCTTTGTTATCAACAGAAAGTGTCGCACTTCCATAACTGTCAAACGTTCCATCATTAAACGGATGATTTACAGGCTTACCACCATCAAAAGGGCTGTGCATATTTGGTCTTTTTGACCATGTAAATTCTTCCACGATACGAGAAACCATATCTCCTTTAGCTCTTCTATCTAATTTTCTAGTGTAAAAAATCAATTCGTTATCTGGAGAAATCATTGGAAAATATTCATCCTTTTCAGTGCTTACATTTTTTACAATTCTTGGATCAAAAGGTACTGGATTGTCTATAAACTTGCTATCCTCTTCCATTTTGGAAAACAAACCTTTCACATCAGCAAGTCTTTTCTGATGGTCATTTGAGTATCGGTTAACATCTTTGTGGTCAAAAGCGAGAAACTCATTAAACCACTTTTTCATTTCATCTTCATTTCCAAGTGTGTAATGGATAATTCCTAGATAATAGGAGCAATTACTATGAAAATAAGAACAACGTTCTAAGGTTTTTTCAAAGAGTGACGCCGCACGCTCAAAGCTTTTATCTCCCAACTTAGGATTAGGGTTTTTTTCATATAATTCCATTCCTTGATTGTAGGCGTACATGGCAAACTCGTAATAAACCGTTGCGTTATCATCATCAATATCCATTGCTTCTTTAAATAACTTCGAAGCCTCTTGCGATGATGCATTTCTAGCTTTATCAAGCATTTTTTGCACCTTTTTATTAGGTGGAAGACAAGATGGATCTTCTTTTTGTCCGTAAGTATTGATAAATAAAAACGAAATAAGTGAGAGTGTTAAAAGTATTTTCATCATTAATCTTTAGCGTAACCAAAACAAATATTATACCGAACTTTAAGCAACAAAAATCTACAAAGAGATTTTTTATCGATTAAAAAGGAAACGCTAAAATACTATTTTTGTTACGCTAGAATTGAATATTTTTTTGAAGTTATTTTTTAGGGTTTAGCTTGGGGTTTATTCTTATAAATCCTTAGCGAAAGTTAAGGTCGTGTTATAATTCCCTAAGGATTGAGAACGTCTTAGCATCTTAAAGTCATAAAATCTTGAAATCCCCTTATAAATCCTTAGCGGACAATTAGGGTGTGGTATAAACCGCTAAAAATTATGTCTATTGTTGGTAATC
>SKGS01000047.1 GCA_007117355.1 Lishizhenia sp.
GCTTCATCGTATTGACCAAGCATAAAGTGCGCATCAGCAATCCAAAACAAAGCTTGCCCTGTAAGTTTCGGATCCATAGGGTAGGTAGCTACTCGTTTAAGCGCCATAATTGCATACAAATATTGACTTCTTTCGTATTGCTCAATTCCCCAGTTGTAGGCAATCATTTGGTAGGCAGTTTTTAGTCGAATATCTTTGTTGTCGATGCGGTCAAGTGAATTAAGGGCTTCTGCGTATTTTTTTGTGCTCGCATAAACATTTACCAAATATTCATAAACTTCTCCTCTGCGTTTGGAGTTAGGAAACTTATTTAGAAATGTTTCAAACGCAACGATTGCTTCATTGTAAGGGTTGTAGTCCATTTCGTAAGAAAGAACAGCATAATTGAATAGCGCATCTTCTTGAATTTTTGGGTCGGCATCAATTTCTGAAGCAGATTGAAAGGCAGAACGAGCGGCGTTTTTATTTTCTAACTTCAAATAACTTTCTGCTGCATTATATAATGCTATTTGACCAAGTCTATCTTTTTCTCGTGAAACCTTATCAAATTTACGAATGGCTTTATCATAATATGTGCTTCTAAAATAAGCATATCCTAATTGATAATTGTCTTCTCTTGAAACACGAGACCTTTCTGCATATGCTTCAAGGTATGGAACGGCTTCATCAAATCTGTTAGTTTTAAAGTACGCATCACCGATAAGCTGATTCGTAGCAGGAGTGTTTTCCTTTGAAACACTCTCCATTGCAAGTGGTCCATATTCTGTAACTTTATCAAACTGCCCTTGAAGATGGTAGATTTGAGTTATGTAATAAGGAACTTCTTGCTTAAATGTCTCATCATTTACCAATTTCAAAAATCCATCTAGCGCAACTTGATAGGTTTTGTTTTGATAGGCAATATGCGAAAAGTAATACAAAGCAGGAGCTGCATATATGGATTCGCTATCTTTTACTTCGAAAAAAGCATCTCTCGCTTTTGTAAAAGAACCTAGTTGGAAGTGCGCATAACCTAGTTTGAAATAGTATTCGTTACTTAAATCGGCTTCAAGTTCAGAAATATCTGTTCGTTGAAACCATTCTATTGCATCAACATATTTTTTGGTTTGATAATAGTGAAGCGCTATTTTAAAGAAAATGGTGTGTTTGTAGATGTTTTCAGGAAAATCAGTATTGAATTTCTGTAGTAATTGGATAGCATCATTATTGTAAAGTTCTAAAGCACAAATACCTTCGTAATAATGTGCTTTGATATACATAGGGTCGTTTTCGTCATTTTTAGAATTAATAAACTCTCTAAAAACCCTTCTAGCAGCGCTAAATTGATCTTTTTCCATCAACTCTTCTGCACGGTAAAAATTGGCATATTCGCCAACAAATTTATTTGTTGCTTGTCCGAATGACGCTTGCGGACACACAAGTGAAACTACAAGAAGAAAATAGAGGAGTATCTTCCACATAATAAATCGTTTACTTTTTCTGTTAAATCTATAATTGAGTAAAATTACATTTGTTACCGCATGGGTTGAAGAAAAATCGGAAAAGTTATAAACCAGTTTTTGTTTACAGAGGATTTTGGGTTTCGATTTTCGCTACTTAAAAAACCATCTCCTTCAGAAGCTTCTTAAAATAATCTGAAGCACCTAAAAGCCGAGAGCCATACCAAGAAAAATATTCTCCATCGACTAATAATACCTTGCTTTCAGGGAATTTATCTTGTATTTCTTTTATGTGTTGTGCTTTAAATGGATAAGGCTCAGAACTCAAAAAAATATAATCAGGTTTAGGGCATTTTTCTAAATCAACCTCCGGATATCGCGATGCATTAGATAGAACATTTTCTAGTTGCAGATAATCTTCGATGATGGAATGTATAAATGTTTCACTTCCAATTGACATATATGGTTTTCTCCAAATGAGATAAAGTACTTTCTTTTTGAATTTTGAGGAAGAAAACAGCTTTTTAATTTCGAGAAAATCTTTTTGTAAGTCAGCGACTAATTTCGTGCCTTTATCTGATTCTCCAACAATTTGACTTAGCATATGAATCATTTGATAGCTTTGATCCATGTTGGAAATATCGCTCATCCAAACGGGGGTTAATTTTTCAAGTTCGAGAATATCTTCTTTTTGATTTTCTTCTTTATTACCAATGATTAAATCAGGATTCAACGCTTTAACTTTATTGAAATTCACGTTTTTCGTTCCACCAATACGTGTCTTGTGTTCAAACCACTCCTTAGGGTGAATACAAAATTTTGTTATTCCCACAACGCTATCTTCAAGACCGAAATAATGTAAAAGTTCCGTTTGGGAAGGCACTAAAGAAATTATTCTTCTCGGTTGGAGAGGAACAGCAACTTTTCTTCCCATTTGGTCTGTTACGCTATTCATTCGCTACATTGAATCAATTATATCGTGTCTTGTGATAATAGTAAAATCATTTGCTTCAACTTCGACTAATACTGCTGGAACGTCTTTACTAATCATTTTAGAAATCTCTCGTATCGGAGTTGATTTTTCTATAATAGGTAATTTATCACCCATCACTGAACCAACAGGAGTATCACGACATTCTGGGTTTTCGAGTAGTTTATTTATTAATGTGCGCTCATCAACCATTCCAACAAATTCACCATCCTTCTTCACTGGAATTTGAGAAATATTATTTTCTCTCATTTTTCGAACAGCGTGAGAAACAAGTTCTTCTGTACCGATTGTAACCAAATTACGTTTGCCAAATTTTTGCACGATATCTTCAGCTGTTTTAATGTCCTCCTCTAAAAAACCTCTGTCACGCATCCAATCATCATTGAACATTTTTCCAACATATCGGCTACCATGGTCATGGAATAAAACTACAACAACATCATCTTCTTTGAACATGTGTTTCATTTGTAGAACTCCTTTTATTGCAGCTCCTGCTGAGTTACCAACAAAAACTCCTTCTTCGCGAGCAAGTTTTCTCGTGTAAATTGCAGCATCTTTGTCTGTTACTTTTTCAAAGTGGTCAATTACATCAAAATCAACATTTTTGGGAAGAATATCTTCGCCTATTCCTTCAGTGATATATGGATAAATTTCGTTTTCATCAAAAACACCTGTCTCGTGGTATTTCTTAAATACGGAGCCATATGTGTCAATTCCTAAAATTTTCACGTTTGGATTTTGCTCTTTAAGGTATTTTCCAACTCCGGAAATTGTTCCCCCAGTGCCGACACCAACAACAAAATGTGTTATTTTTCCTTCCGTCTGTTCCCAAATTTCTGGACCAGTTTGTTCGTAGTGCGCCAAACGATTAGACAAATTATCATACTGATTAACGTACCAAGAATTAGGTGTTTCTTCTGCAAGTCTTTTAGAAACAGAGTAGTAAGAACGCGGGTCAGACGGTTCAACATTCGTTGGGCAAACAACTACCTCAGCACCAACGGCTCTTAAAATGTCCATTTTTTCTTTACTTTGTTTGTCGCTTAAGACACAGACAAGTTTGTACCCTTTCGCAATACAAGCAAGCGCTAATCCCATTCCGGTATTTCCTGAAGTTCCTTCTATTACCGTTCCTCCGGGTTTAATCAATCCAGCTTTTTCTGCATCTTCTACCATTTTTACAGCCATTCTGTCTTTAACAGAATTACCAGGGTTTGTAGTTTCCACTTTTGCAAGTATCAAACCCGGTGTGGCTTTTGTTATTTTGTTCAATTGAACTAATGGTGTGTTTCCAATGGTTTCTAAGATGTTTTTAAAGTACTTCATTTATAATAAAATGTTTATCGATGCAAATTCAATTAATTTTCAGATTACAAAGGTAATAACTCTTTGAAGAAAGGAGGTTGTTAAATCTTCCCAAAGCTTAGTTTTTTATATTTTCGTGACTTAAATCATGAATATGAAAGCGAATTGTAAACAGATTCAATTGGTGAAAAATGGTGATGCAAAATCTTCCTTTTCGCTCATAGATTCTTTTATTGAAGCACCAAATGAAATGGAGGTTCAAATTGAAGTAGCGCATTTTGGATTAAATTATGCTGATGTGATGGCTCGCAATGGTCTTTACAGAGATTGTCCACCATTGCCTGCTGTATTGGGGTATGAAGTAGTTGGAACTGTCGTTGCGGTAGGGAAGGATGTGTCTGAAGAAATCATTGGTAAAAAAGTTGTTGCATTCACTAGATTCGGTGGTTATTCGACAAAAGTGAATACGCGCTTTGATGGTTGCGTTGTCATAGATGATTTTGATGAAAAGAAAGCACTTGCACTCGCTACACAGTATGTGACCGCTTTTTACATGTGCGAATATGTCACGAATGTCCACGAAGGAGAATGGGTGCTAATCCACGCTGCTGCGGGTGGAGTAGGGACGGCATTAATTCAGTTGTTGGTACAAAAAAAGTGTAATATTATTGCCAAGATTGGCGATGCATCGAAGCGAGAATATTTAGAAAAACTTGGTATAAAACACATTGTCGATTATTCCAAATCAGATTACGCCGATGAGGTTATTCGAATTACAAAAGGAAAAAAGATAGATATTTCTTTTAATCCTGTTGCGGGTTCTACTTTCAAAAAAGACAGTAAGCTTTTAGGTGCTGGAGGCCGATTGGTGTTATTTGGTGGTAGTGAACGCTCCAACGGGAAATTTGGGATTTTTTCAACTTTGCGATTTGTTTGGGATATGGGAATTCAGTTGCCTATTGTGTTGATGATGCAATCGAAAAGCGTTTTGGGTGTGAATATGCTAAAGATAGCTGATAATCATCCAAAAGTATTGAGTTTTTGCTTGAATAAAGTGGTTGAGCGAGCAAAGGAAGGAAAAATAGAACCTGTGGTAGGAGCTGAGTTTAGTGCTAACGAAATAAGTGAGGCGCATGCACTTTTAGAATCAGGAAAATCCACAGGTAAGATTGTAGTTTCTTGGTAATAATTACGCTTTTAAGAATCGGGTTATTGCATTTTGAATGGCTTGCACATCTTGATTTTCCATACACTTAAAATGTTTTTTCGGACATTTGTCATAGCCAATCTTCGAGCAAGGACGACAAGAAAGATTGTTAACTTCATGTATGGAAAAAGAATTTTCATTCTCAGGTCGATAGGGGTACATTCCTAAACTTGGGACAGTATTTCCCCAAACGGAAACTATTTTGGTTTGAAATGCAGAGGCGATATGCATTAAACCAGTATCATGGGTTAGGAGTAACTTGGAATGTTTAACCATTTCTGCTGACTCTTGAATCGATAATTTACCACACCAGTTTTCAATTTGTTGATCATGTAATGCATTTTTTAAGGCTTCACCTCTCACGATATCTTCTTTTCCTCCAAGCAGTAGAATAGGTGTTTTCATCCCTTTACAAATTGCAATAAGTTTTTCAATTGGCAACTGTTTGGTTTTAAATTTCGCTCCCACTGCAACTGTTATGAAACTACATTTTGGAACTTTGCCTAATATGGAAACGTTTTCATCCGTAAAAAAATCAAGTCCTATAAAATCGTTTTTTACACCAAGAGGCTTGACGGTTTCAAAATAGCGATCGACGACATGTAACTTTGGCATTTTATCGATTTTGAAATGCGTAAGCAACCATTTTTTGAAGTTTAATTTGGGAAAAGAATAAGATGTTACTCCAAGACCATTTTTAAACTTTAATGTGCGTAGATTGTGATGTAAATCTATAATGTAATCAAACTTCTCTTGCTTTAACTTTTTGATGGTGAGTGATTCTCTGTTTTCTAACAAATGAACTTTAGCTATATGTGGATTTGATGAAAGAAGATGTTCGAAGCTTTTTTTAGTTAAAAAATGAAGTTCACAGCCCTTTATTTGTTGTTTGATACATCTAACAATGGGCGTTGTCAATACAATGTCTCCTATGGAGCTGAAGCGTATTATCAAAATCTTCATTGCGCAAAACTAATCTTTTTCAATTTGGTTTGCTAGAAATGATTTGTTATAATGCCTCAGGAAAATCGAAGTTGATGCGTTTAGTTTTTTCCATTGGAATCCTATAACCTCCTGTCAATCTGATAAAATAATACAGTTGTTGATAGCGATAATCGTTAAATCGAACACTTTTATTATCCAATAAAGTATGAAGGAAAATAAACCAGTCTTTAGTGTTATATCCCACTTGTGCCTGAAAATCGTATCGTGGTGCTAAACCCAAAAAACCTCGACTCACTCCAGGTGAACGATAGAATTTACTTTGCATAACGCCGCCTAAACCGGTAATTACGCCAAATTGCCAATTTTGAACTCTATTTACGTAAGCGACACCTGGAATTATACCAACATCGAATGCACTAACTCTTCTTGCTTTCCAAATTGTTTTAGAATTGTCAAAAATGTTGTTTGGTAATAAGGGAGAATTTGTATTTGCGATTCCATGTAAGGCGGCAGTTGCTTTTGCAAACAGACTAATGGTTTCCTCATTGTATCTTCCAGTTATTCCTCTTGCTGCTTGCAAAGCGTAATTATCATTTGTAAAATAATAGGTGTTTATGCGCACAGAATAGGAACGAAGGCGTTCATTTAACTGAATAGATTGATCTGGCAATCTTGCTGAAAACCCTTCATACCAATGAAAGTCACCAAGAAAAAGCCAGTTTTTTAGTTGGAAACTTAAATCCAAGTCAGTGTATAAAGTTGTACCAAAGGTTTCGGTGTTTCGAATGTATCCTGGAGTTTTAAACGAGATACCAAGTGCAAGTAATTTATAGGAAACTCCAAACCCAATCGTTGGATTCATATTAGCACGGTATTTAATTCTCTCACGCTGTGATTCAAATTTATCAGAAATTGAAAAATTGGTGGTATTGTAACCCGTTGACACATCAATTACCCATTGGTCTTGATATAGTTCATAGTGAGATGAGTCTCTCCCATTCTGTGTAAATATCAAGAATGGAAAGAAAAGCAAGTAAGAGAAACAATAGAGCCAATTTCTATATTGCATGTAGCTGCTTTTTTGAGTTTTCAACCTTCCATCATTCGCATTCAAGCAAAAGACAGTAAAACATCAACCTTAGTTTTTAGCATTTTTTATTCATTATCGCAAAGTCAATTTTGAGCTTATTTAAGATTAAAACTCAAAAGTAAATTTAAAGCTATCTTTTCACTAACTTTGTTCCAAAAATATTAAGTCATGAAAAATAAGTTGTTCATTTTTGTTTTTGCTATAGTTTTAGGAGCTTGTAGCAATGAAGATTCTAACACTGCGGATAATTCTTTTGATAAAGAAGGCCCTGCGATAGAAATAAATATTGTAGAAAAAGATATTGAGAATAGTCTTACGAGAATTGAAATAATTAACAGACAAGATGTTCCAATCAACGGTTTAAGAGGAAGGCTTTTATTTTTAGGAGAAGATGGAGAGCCTTTAACAACTGCAACAGGTAGAATTTTAGATTCTCCCTTCAGTATGACAGCAAATCCTTATTTGGTAAATACCATGGCTAAACAAGTAAAGAAGCTTGGCAATAAAATTCCAGAGGGGACTACTGACATGAAGTTAACAGAGTTGTATGCAAGAACCAAGTCTGGTGAGGTAAAAATAAATAACGATTAATATTTTTCTATTAACAAAGAAAGTATTACTTTTGCCCTCTAATTTTTTAAAATAGTAATATGAATAACTACGAGACTGTTTTCATTTTAACTCCCGTTTTGTCTGAGGATCAGGCAAAGGAAGCAGTAAAGAAGTTTGAAGATGAAATCAAAGGATTGGGTGGTAAAATGACCCATACTGAATCTTGGGGCTTGAAAAAGCTTGCTTATCCGATTCAGAAAAAAACTACAGGATTTTATTTCTTACTTGAATTTGAAGGTGGCGGAAATTTAATTTCTGACCTTGAAGTATCTTTTAAGCGTGATGAGCGTGTAATGCGTTTCTTGACAGTTAAAATGGACAAGCACCACAAAGCGTGGGCTGAAAAGAGAAAGGCTAGAATGAAAGGAGCTAAACCAGAAGTGGCGGAAGCTAAGTAAAAAACCTAAAAATTTAAGAGAATCATGGCACAAAATGATGTAAGATATCTTACTCCTGTAAATATCGAAATTAGAAAAGATAAGTATTGCCGTTTCAAAAAAAGCGGTATCAAGTTTATAGACTATAAAGACGCAGATTTCTTGTTGAAGTTATTAAACGAACAAGGAAAAATTCTTCCTAGAAGAATTACTGGTACTTCTGCGAAATATCAAAAAAGAGTGAATAAGGCTATTAAACGTGCACGTCACATCGCATTGCTTCCATACGTTGGAGATATGTTGAAGTAAGCCTAGTGTAAACCATAAAATACAGAACAATGGAAATTATTTTGAAAAAGAACGTGGATAAACTAGGATACAAAGACGATATCGTTACAGTAAAACCTGGTTATGGAAGAAATTTCCTAATCCCACAAGGATATGCAATTATCGCTACTCCTTCAAACAAAAAAGCGCACGCAGAGGTGTTGAGACAACGCTCTCACAAAGAAGAAAAAATCCGTGAAGAAGCAAAAGCTGTTGCAACAAAATTGGAAGGTTTAACTATCAAGATTGGTGCAAAAGTTGGTGAAAACGGTAAAATCTTTGGATCGGTTAACACAGTTCAATTATCTGAAGCTTTAAAAGCAGAAGGATTGGATATCGATAGAAAGTCATTAAAAATTAAAGATGAGCCAATCAAAGAAGTTGGTTCATATAAAGCAGAAGCAAACTTACACAAAGATGTTTCTGTAGAATTTTCTTTTGAAGTAGCAGGAGAATAATTCGAGTAATAGCATTTTAGTTCAAAAGGCTTTCAGAGATGAAAGCCTTTTGTCGTTTAGGCATGTTTTAGTCCAAACAGTGAAAAGAATACAAAACCTTCTAAAAAAATCTGGTTAAATAAGTGTTAATTTTAGGCTTTGGCATATATTTGGATTAACAATTTACTAATATTGAATAAAGTTTAAATTCTAAAATTTACAAACGCTATGAAACGATTAGTTCTTCTGACTTTAATTTTATTTTCCTTCACAGTTGTCAATGCTCAGCAGTTGAAATTCAAAATCGCTGGCGTTCCAGACACAACAATTCATCTCGTAAAATATGTTGGTAAAAAATTATTTTACGCAGATACAGCAGAAATAAAAAGGGGAGTGGTTTCATTTGACGGTTCCAAACAATCACCTGGTATTTTAGCAATTTTAATGCCTGACCAAAAATATTTTGAGTTTATTCACAACAATGAAGATGTTCATATTGAAACAAAAGCGCCTGACTTTATCGGAAATATGACCATTAAGAAATCGAAAGAGAATCAAGTTTTTTACAATTACATCAGACAGTTAAAACAAAATCAAGAAGAGTCTAATATTTTGGTTGCTCAAAGAGATGCTTTACCTGAAAGTGACACGGAAAAGCGTGAGGCATTAACGCGACAAATTAAAGCTCTTGGAGATAGAGTCGTTGGCTACCAAAAAAGTATGGTTGCGGAAAACCAAGGTTTACTAGTGGCTAAAATCATTAACATGTCGATTGAAATTGATATTCCAGAACCTGAAGACCCAACAGACAGCACCTTTAAATACCGATATTTTAGAGATCATTTTTTTGACCACGTTGACTTTAACGATGACAGATTAGTAAATACGCCTGTAATACAACGTAAGCTTGATTATTTTTTATCTCCTCAAATGTTGATTCAACATCCAGATACTTTAATCAAATATGTTGGAAACGTTGTTGACCGCACTCCTAAAGGAACTAATATGTATAAGTTTTTTGTGTCACAAGCTACTTCATATTTTGAGAAATCAAAAATCATGGGAATGGACAAGGCGGCTGTTGTTTTTATAGATCGATATTTCTGTCAAAAAGATGAAGATGAAAACTACTTGGCATTTTGGATGGACGCAGAGAAGTTGGACGACCTTTGCAAGGACAATAAAGTAAGGTTGCGATTAGTTCAAGGGGAAGTGCCACCAAATTTAATTCTAACAGATACCACCAGTAAAAATTGGATTGACTTTCATAGTCTCGAAAATGATTACGTGATTCTTTATTTTTGGGATCCAAATTGTGGTCATTGTAAAAAAGAAATACCAAAACTTGGAAAACTATACGATGAAAAACTGAAAGATAGAAACGTTGAAGTTTTTGCTGTTGGTAAGGCTACAGGCGATGATTTTAAAGCTTGGAAGAAAATCATTAGAGAGAAAAAACTGTCATTCATAAATGTTGGAGTTACAAAGGAAATCTATGACATAGCCAAAAAAGATCCGTATGAATTAATCCCTTCTAAAACGACATTGGCATCATTGAATTATCAAGAAACGTATGACATTTACTCAACGCCAAGAGTTTGGATACTTGATAAAGACAAAAAAATTATAGGAAAAAATCTTGGAATTTCTCAATTAGAAGATTATTTGGATAAAATTCAAGGATTTGAAGATGCGCCAAAATTATTCCCTGTTGAAGAAAAAGAAGCAACAAAAACGCCTTCAAACTAAGACTTAATTAATCATTTTTTCATGGGGGAGGAAGATAAAACTAAAGGCAAATCGTGGATTCAAAAGCTCAAAGGAGAAGAGGATTTCACTTCGTTGCTGTATGTTATTATATTCACGATTGTTGCAACGTTTCCAGTTTTTATTTTGGTGTATCGTTACATGCCTTCTGTCATTCTTCCTTTTGGCGCTAACGGCTGGAGAATTGATGATATTCTATTATTTACCTTTTTATTCATTGTCTTTTTTGGTGTTATATCAAAGTTTCGCACCTTTTTTATCTATGTTGGATTACTCTCGTTTTTAGGTATAACCATCCTCAATTTCTCTGGTTATTATACGTTAGAAAATTTATACTACGACTACAATAAAATTTTGTATAATCTTGGAGATGAGAGTTTAGAAAAACGTTTTTTTGTTCGAAATGAAGTATTTAGACAAGAAGAAGAACTTAGAAAGGCGATTGACTACAATAATCCAATAGTGGTAAATTGGGCAAGAAACAAGGCGACTTCTAATTTTCAAGAGTATGCTGAGTTAATTCGAGATAGAAGGATAGTTCAGTTTTTTTCCATTTTCAAAGAAATACGTTCAAGATGGGTGTATGTGTTTGACCCTATGGGAGAAGATTATTTTTCCATGGCTAGTGAAACAATTCAACAGCTTGAATACAACGATCTTTTTAAGGGAGATTGCGATGATTATTCCATCTTAATGGCAGCTACAATAAGAGCGATAGGTGGAGAAGTGCGTTTGGTCAGAACCAATGTTTTACGATCCGACGGAACAACGATAGGTCATTTGTACCCAGAAGTGCGTATTGGAGATAAAAAGGATTTGGATAATATTGCTCATGTTATGCGAACGGTGCTCTTTCCAGAAGAAATTGGAAATCGACCAATTCGTTATTACCAAGACGCAAGAGGCGATGTTTGGTTGAATTTTGATTACAATGACCACTACCCCGGTGGAAGATATCAAAGTGATATTCGTGTTAGTGAAATGAGAATATAACCCGATTTATTCATGTATTTAATTTTGAAGCTATTTTAGGCACAAGACACGATGGAATATAAATATATTTCGAGAGTCTTGTAACGACAAATAGGTCAAAATTAAATCAAAATCTCGATGAAAAATACGTGCCCAAAATAGGGTTAGACTAAAAAAGACAAAAACAACAGCTAATGCATTGTATTTCTGTTTTTTAAATTTCCAACAGCATCAGATTGGTGAATAATTCGGGATAAGCGTTCTGAAAAGTATAATGCTACAAGATAAAACCATAAAAAGGGTCGCGTGAGCAACCCTTTTAACAACAAACAACAACAAACCCAAAACACTATGCTATCTCAGGTGTATAACTTCCCCTTTTTGCAAAGCAAAGGTTGGAGAAGAAATGGCATTAATTTGCATTAGATTCCTCAATTTTAAACCGTATTCTTGACTTAACTCCCATATTTCACTATCGGAATCGAGCTTTACTTTATTTAAAGATTTTTTAGACCTATTTCTTTTTGGCGTGATGTAAACAATATCTCCTTCCACTAAATGGTCTTTATTAGGAGGGAAATCATTGTATTTATGTAACTGTCTCAAGGTCATCCCTAATTCTAATGATAATTGATAAAAAGTGTCACCTTCACGAGCAATGACATATTTTGTTCTATTCGTATTGGTAACAACTTCTCTTCTTTTGACTTTCGTATTACTATTATTACTCTCCAAAACCGGATTCTTCTTTGTTGTTTCTGTCAAAGATTTCTCTGCAATCAATTCTGTGTTAGGGACAAAATCTTGATGGTCTAACGCATCTAAATTGTACCTTTCTATTAAGTCTATCAAACGTTTCGCATATTTTGGGTTTGTTGCATAACCCGCAGCTTTCAACCCATGTGCCCAACCAGCATAATCAGTGATTTCTAACTGAAATAAACTGCCATATCTTGGACGCGAGGTCAAAAATAAACTATGGTCTTCATAGGACATTTCAGCGGAAGGATATTTTCTGAAACACTCATTTTTTGCGTCATCATCCTTGTAGATTTTGGCGCCCTCCCAACCATGGCATTTGATGCCGAAGTGATTGTTTGCTTTAACGGCCAATTCAGAGTTGCCAAATGAACTTTCTAAAATTCCCTGAGCCATGGTGATGCTTGCTGGAATTTTGTGACTGTGCATTTGACGAATAGCAATTTCTTTCCATTGCTCAATATAATCCTCTACTGTCGTTTTAGCATTTGCCAACACCGCATTTGAAAATAATAGTCCTGAAAAAATGACGAGCAATTTGAATTTCATCGTTTTCTTTTTCATCTTGTTACGATAGTGGATGTAATAAGTTTCATTTTTTTGTTGAAAACTTAATTCTTTTTGTTAAAAACTTGAAATTGGTCGAAAAAAGTTTCATTTTACTCCATTCCAACCTTGAAGACCTCCAGTATGGATAAATAAAACAGTGGCGTCTTTTTCGATTTCATTTTTAGAAATTAAATCATATAAAGCGTAGAATGCCTTTCCTGTGTATATTGGGTCAAGCGGTAAATGGGTATTAGATTTTATTTTTTCCATGAACGAACGTAATTCATTGTCCCATTTTCCATACCCTCCAAAATGATAATTTTCGTGAACGGTTATTTTAGAAAGGTATTCATCTACTTCTTCTTCATCAAAGTAAAAATCAGCAAGTCGCTTTCTAATTTCTGATGAGATAATTCCTTTCCCTTTTAGGCTTGAAACAACATGTAACTTTGACTTTTCAGGACAAGAGAGAAGTAGTCCAGCTGCAGTTGTTCCAGTTCCTGCTGCTACAAAAATATGGTCAAATACTTGAGGGATTTCTTTAAGAATTTCTTGGCAACCAATTACGCCATGATAGCAGGCTCCTCCTTCAGGAATTATCAAATAATCATTGTAGGAGTTTTTTGTACATTGCAACGACTCATAATCATTTCGCATTTTGTAAGCTTCTCTGCTGACAAAATGTAGCTCCATGCCATAAGAAGAACAAGCTTTCAGTGTTTCGTTACTCTCAGGGGTAAGTTCTTCACCTCTTACTACACCTATACTTTTAAAACCATGGATTTGTGCGGCTTTTGCTGTGGCAACAAGATGATTAGAATAAGCACCGCCGTACGTGTAAATTCCAGTTTTTCCTTTATGCTTCGCAGCCTCAAAGGCATATTTTAACTTACGCCATTTGTTACCAGAAATTACCTCGTCAATTTTATCATCACGCTTAACAAATATTTCTCGATGTGATCCATCAGCTAAGGTTATAGTGATTGATTCTAGACAAGAAAGCTCTGTTTTCATTCTAAAAACTTATCTACCTGTTAAGCTGCCTTGTTTGCCAAAATTGATTATTTCCATTTCAAAAACGAGTGTTTCATAAGGCGGGATGTTTTGGTTTCCATTTTCACCATAAGCAAGGAAGTAAGGTAGATAAAGTTTGTATTTTCCTCCTTTTCTCATTTCTGGCACAGCCTCTTGCCATCCTTTTATTACACCTTGTAACGAAAAAGCTGGAACACCTCTGCCTTGAGAAGCACCTGCATAACTGTCCTCAATAACGTTTCCTTTTGAATCACGAAGGATATAGTGCGCTCTTACATCGCTTCCCGCCGGAACTTTATCTCCTGTTCCTTCTCTCAGTGTTTCAAGCACATATCCTGATTTCCCAACTCTAGTATTTGGTTTCTTTTTAGCTTCTGCAATTACTTGCTCTCCTTGTTTTTTTGCTGTGCCATGTAATTCATTTTGTTCTAACACTTTCGTAGAAATAAGAATTGCTGAATATGGCTGAATGATGTAACTAGTAGAGTTTCTATTAAGAAGTCCGTATTCTCCAAATCCAAGTTCGTAAGGTAAATAAAGTAAATATTCTCCTCCTACTTCCATGAAAGGTGCAGCTTCAACCCAACCATTTGGAATAACAATATCATCTGTATTGATGATTTGAGAATTTATTTTATCGCTTCCCATTTCATCCACAAAAGTTGTTGTAATTGTGTCGCCTACAGCATTCATTAACGTGTAAACAATTTGAAATTCTTTTGTAGGGTCGATTACTTCACCGTTGCCTGGAGCGAGTGTTTGAAGTACCCAACCTTTTTCTCCTTTAATAATATCAGGTAGGTTATAAGCTTGGTTCATAAAACGCTTGCCTTTTGATTTTGACATGTCGTTATTGAAGTTCGCGACCATTTCAGACCTCTCTTGAAAAGGGATTAAAGTATCAACTTCTACCAAAGCTTGCGCAAAACCTTTTCTAGCAACCTCTAAATCAATTTCCTCCATTGCATCTTTTCCTTGTAGGTTTTTGCGTAACATTTCACCAAAAATAAATCCGTAACAGCTTGAAACAACAGCCATGTCGTGGAGTGTTGTGTCAATTTTTCCTCGCACTGCAAAGACTTCACCTAAGATAGTTTGGCAGGCTTTATCTATTGGCTCCTGCCCTGAAAGTCCGCTATGGAAACCTTCTTCTAGTGCTTCAGGAACAAGCACACGAAATTGCTCTGGCGGGAAATTATTAAAGTTTGCTCCAACATCTGCGCCTATACCATAAGAAATTCGGTCTTTAAAAGAGTTTAATTCTAAATCAGCATAAGGCCCTAGATTATCCGAATTGTTTCCATTACATGATTGTAAGGTTGATCCGATTATTGCAATGATTAAAATGTAAATTAATGACTTCATCGATGTATAACTATTTTTGTATTTCGTTTATTGTAATTCGTATTTATTGGTCGAGCTTTAAGTAAAGTTTCTTTTTTTATTCTCCGAAAAGAGAGTTAACAAAGGTGCGTTTGTTAAACGGTTGAAGGTCATTTATTCCTTCTCCAACTCCAATGTACTTTACAGGAACTTTCATTTGATCCGAAATACCAATTACGACTCCACCTTTGGCCGTTCCATCCAATTTGGTAATTGCAAGTGCATTGATATTTGTTGCAATAGAAAACTGTTTTGCCTGTTCGAAAGCATTTTGACCTGTAGAACCATCGAGGACAAGCAATACTTCATGAGGTGCACCTGGAACAACCTTATCCATCACTCTGCGAATTTTAGATAACTCATTCATTAAGTTAACTTTATTGTGAAGTCGCCCGGCAGTATCAATAATTGCAACATCAGCCCCTTTTGCTTTGGCTGCCTGAAGTGTATCAAACGCAACAGATGCAGGGTCAGCATTCATACCTTGTTGAACAATTGGAACTCCTACTCTTTCTGACCAAATAATTAATTGGTCAACCGCTGCGGCACGAAATGTATCTGCTGCACCAAGGACAACCTTTTTGTCCATTTGCTTAAATTGATTCGCAAGTTTTCCGATGGTTGTGGTTTTCCCAACGCCATTCACTCCTACAACCATAATGACATGCGGGTTTCCGTCTGGATGTTTTGGAAGTTCATATTCTGCGTCAGAAGTATTGTTTTCTTCTAAAAGTTTTGCTATTTCTTCTCTCAGGATGTTTTGTAGTTCGCTTGCACCAACATATTTATCTTTGGAAACACGCGCTTCAATACGTTCGATAATTCTCAAGGTTGTTTCTACACCAACATCAGAGGAGATTAGCACCTCTTCCAATTCATCTAGAACCTCATCATCTACTTTAGATTTACCAACAACCGTTCTGGTAAGTTTGGATAAGAAACTTTCTTTAGTTTTTTCTAAACCTTCGTCAAGTTTTTTCTTTTTATCCTTTGAAAAAAAATCGAATAACCCCATGTTTATAAATTACAAAAAGCTTCCAACCTAATTAAAGGAAAGAAGCTTCAAATGAAAGAAATAACAATCAATTAGTTTTTATCAAACCAACTTTTCACATTGTCATTGTGAACAATTTCTTCTCTAAATGAGTAAGAACCTTTATCAGTTTTTACCATTTTAATAACTTTTGTATGCTCTTTTCCGCCACCAGTTTGTAACGAAGCTACTGTTTTCTTAGCCATAACTTAAATTATTTAATTTCTTTATGAATCGTGTATTTTTTCAGGATAGGATTAAATTTTTTAATCTCCATTCTGTCTGGTGTATTTTTTCTATTCTTCGTTGTAATATAACGAGAAGTTCCAGGTTTACCAGAATCTTTGTGCTCAGTACACTCCAAAATTACCTGAATTCTATTTCCTTTACTTTTCTTTGCCATTTCTCTTCTTGATTAACTAAAACTTTTTCAGTTTTGGTTTATTCTACTTTAAAAATCCTTTTGCACGTGCGTCTTTCACACAAGCAGAAATACCCTTTTTGTTGATAGTTCTTAATGCTGATGTTGAAATTTTCAACGTAATATACTTATCTTCTTCAGGAAGGAAGAATTTTTTCGTTATTAAATTAGGGTAGAACTTACGCTTAGTTCTTCTTTTAGAGTGAGAAACATTGTTCCCAACCATTACCTTTTTTCCTGTTAACTGACAAACTCGTGACATAATCTTATATATTGCTAATTACAAAAGCGGGTGCAAAGAAAAGCATTATTTGATTAATTGCAAAGGAATACTTTACTTTTTTCTTTTGAGGATGCAAAATTAATTAAAAATTGGTTTGGAAGGAATGAATGTTGGTTGTTTTTTTGAGGGATGTTATTTTTTTTGAAGGCTGTAAGGGCGGTTTTTAAAGGTGGGTTTGTGTGGTCGTTGTATGGGCGTATTGCAATATGCCCATACAACGACCCTGCATTTTGGAATTACTGACTGAAATCAACCTAAAGCCTCCATTATCTAATGCATAAGCCGCAAGACTTACCATAAGCTCACAACTGTTATTTCCATTCAACCATCTCTTGCTTCAGTAAATTTTTCAAAACAAAATCGAGTTTTCAATTAACATTTTTCCATCAAACTTTTGTTTATTTAGATTGTTTATAAATAAATGTATAATTTTGTTTTTCGAAAGTAGTGAAATATGAGTAATCAAGATTTAGAAGATAAAATAATAGAGGCTTTAAAAACCATTTATGATCCAGAAATACCGGTGGATATTTATGAGTTAGGTTTGATATATGAGGTTAAAATTTCTCCTGAGAAAAATGTGGATATTGAGATGACGCTTACCTCACCAAACTGCCCGGTTGCCGAGACACTGCCAAAAGAGGTGGAAGATAAAGTTGCATCTGTGGAAACAGTTCAGTCTGCCGTAGTCAATATTGTTTTCGATCCGCCTTGGGATAAGGATATGATGAGTGAAGAAGCAAAGCTGGAGTTAGGCTTTTTATAAGATTAGCCTACTCTTTTTCAAAACTTAAATAATATACAAAAGGTCGGTTTACCCGACCTTTGCTTTTACTTTGATTTCAAATCACATGAATAAAAAGCATTTAACTCTTGAGTCTCACACCATTCTTCAGCGTCACTTTTTGTAACATTTTTGATTTCAGATGAAACAGTTGCAGTTTGCACGCCTGTATCAATAACACAATCACATGACCAATCTTTTTTGCAGGAGCTAAACAACAAAATTGCTGAAACACTCGCTAAAAACAACATTTTCTTTTTCATAATCAACTTTTTGCTTTGAAATTTGGGTTAAATGTAAAACATTTTTTTGAAAAAATAATAGAGCTTGATTTTTTAGGAGGGTAAACTCATATTCCGAAGAAGGAAAAGTATATCCGTGTAGGCATCGGGAGCAATATCGGTATAGACTTCTCGCCCGATTGTGTCAAATAAAAAAAGAGAGCTAATGCTCTCTTTTTTGTGTTGACCCACTAGGGCTCGAACCTAGACTCTTCTGGACCAAAACCAGACGTGTTGCCAGTTACACCATGGGTCAAAATACCTTAAAACTGCTAATTGCGAGTGCAAATGTAATATATTTTTTTCTTTTTACGGGTCAGAAAAACACAAAAATTAAAATATTTTTCTTTTGCTGTTTTTTATGTCTTAGTAAGTATTTGAAAAGCAGTGGATTGTTTGTGGGTTTTCTTGGTTAACATGCTAAACATCTTTTAAAATCGTATTTTTGCGCCAATAGTGTCGGAAATGCAAGTAGCAATTATAGGAGGCGGAGCAGCAGGTTTTTTTGCAGCAATTCATGTAAAGGAAAATTTTCCTAATGCGGAAGTTGTCATTTTTGAAAAGTCTCAAAAGGTACTTTCTAAAGTTAGAATCTCAGGAGGAGGCAGGTGTAATGTTACTAATGCAGAAACTTCCATTGCGCTTCTTTCAAAAGCTTATCCGAGAGGAGGAAAGCTGTTAAAAAGTCTTTTTCCAATTTTTTCTACTAAAGAAACAGTTCAATGGTTTGAAAAAAGAAATGTTCCGCTTGTTGTGCAGGAGGATAATTGTATTTTTCCAAAATCTCAATCTTCTCAATCTGTCATAGATTGTTTTATGAAGGAGGTATATCGTTTAGGTGTTGAGATAAAAATTGGCTTAGGAATAACCAAGCTTGAAAAACATCAAAACGTTTTTCATTTGACTACAAATAAAGAAGTCTTTACTGCGGATAAAGTAATTGTAGCAATAGGTGGAAGTCCCAAACTTAGTGGCTTAAAATGGTTAGAAGAGCTTGGGCATGAAATTGCTCCACCTGTACCGTCTCTTTTTTCGTTTAATATGCCAAATGAAAACATAAAGTCTTTAATGGGAGTAGTAGTGGAAAATGCATCAGCAAGAATCATTGGGCACAACTTCAAAAGTTCAGGACCGTTATTGATTACGCATTGGGGAATGAGCGGACCATGTATTTTAGTGTTGTCTTCTCATGCTGCACGAGTTCTTGCTAACACGAATTATCAGTTTTCAATATCGGTTAATTGGATTGGGCAATCGAATCAAGAACTCATTTATGCGGAATTGAAAAACATTATAGATACGTTTGAGTCCAAGCAATTAAGTTCTATTCGACCGTTTTTTATTCCAACTAGACTGTGGCATTTTATTTTAGAGAAAGGAAATTTCAACCCAAAAAAGCGATGGAAAGATGTGTCTAAAAAAGAACTCAACTCAATGGTTGAATTTTTATCTAATGATAATTATGCTGTTCATGGTAAAACGACTTTCAAGGAAGAGTTCGTTACCTGTGGTGGGGTTAGTTTGAACAGTATAAATAAGAAAACCTTGGAGAGCAAAACCATTAGCGGTTTATATTTTGCTGGTGAAGTTATGGATATTGACGCAGTGACGGGTGGTTATAATTTTCAAGCCGCTTGGACAACTGCTTTCGTCGCAGCGAAGTTAAAATCTAGTTTGTAAAATCACTCCATCGGTCTCAACTTCTTTTTCAAATCTGAAACAGAAAATATTTTTAATAGAAAAGTAATCCCCATTAAAACGAAAACTAATCCAACAAAACCTATCAGGTTGAATAATTCTTGATGACGTTGAGCGAAGAAAGACAGCACTATTCCAATCAACGAAAGCATCACTATTTTAGCGATTAGTTTTACATTAATTCTTAAATGAAAATACTTTTTAACTAACCAAATTTGCCAAAGTGCTGTAAAAAACTGCGTTAATAAAGTTGCAATTGCAGCACCCATAGCTCCTATGATTGGAATTAAAATAAAGTTTAAAACCAAATTAAACATCAAGCCTAAAAGCGCCATTTTATTTAACTCTTTTAAATTGCCATTTGCGGTGAGTAAAGTACCAAAAACATACGTCGCACTCATTGGTACAAAACTTAAAATGATTACGCTAAAAACCGAATAGGAATAGTTTGTTGTATAAGAATAAATTAAATCTAAAATTGGTGCTGCAAAAAAGCTTGTGCTAATGGCAATAATGATAGCAACAGAAATCATAAAAGAGGCAACTGATTTCAATAGTGACTCAATTAGATTTTTTTTTTTAATTTTTCGAGCAAAAATGGGTAGTAAAAGTCCAGCGATTAGCAAAGCAAAAATATTCGCTGCATCCAAAAGACGGAAGCCTTGTGCATAAATTCCAGCTTGATAAGGTCCATCCGGAAGCAATCGCTCTATCATCACAGCATCTATTCTGCTATAGAGCATCATCAGTAAGGTAAGCATGGCAAAAGGGGCTGTTCTTCTCAAAATAGCCAGAGAAAATGCTTTTTTAATTCGAACTTTTGGTTTGCCAATTTGTGAAATAGAAAGCAATAATGCAATAAAAGCGGCTGTTCCATAGGAGGCTGTTTGCGCTTCTACAAACCACATGATTTGAAATGATTCTTCCACCCAAGAAGAGTAGAGAAGGACAGAGCAGATAATTATTAGAATTAACCTGTCTAGTATTGAAAAAAATGCATCAGTCTTAAACCAGTGAAGTCCAGCAAAATTACTTCGAAAATATAAAATCATTCCTGCTAAGAATTGATTCAGCGTGAGCAAACTGAGTATCTCTAATTGTTTGGTAGAATAATTAAGTAAAAGCCCACAACCTATGGTGATGGATGCGTAAATCAATCCTAATAAAATTCGAATGCCTATGACGCTACCGAAGTAACGGTAAACAAGTTGTGGACTTTCAGCAATGTTTTTTGTGTTGTAATTTGTTATACCAACATCCAGTACCATGCTGAATAAAAAGGAAAAATTGAGTAGCGAGAAATACAGACCATATTCATCAGCACCTACTTGGTTTTGAACTTGTGCGTCAATGCCAAAAAGGAAAAATGGTTTTACTAGCACATTTAGTAAAATCAGCAAAAAAGCGGTGCTAAAGAATGATTTTTGCATGTTTAGCCTCTCAAACCAAAACTTAATACTTTTTCAATGAACTCTTCTGGAGCTTCTGCATGAATCCAATGTCCGGCTTTCTCGATGGTGTATATTTCTGAAATGGGAAAAAGTTCTTGAATATGCGAAATATCTTCGTCATTCACATAGTCCGATTGCCCACCGCGCATAAATAGGGTAGGAGTCAATATTTCCTTTTCTGGTAAAGCCGAAACTATTTCAGGTAATTTTTCATCTAAAACAGGAATATTTATTCGCCAAGCAAGCTGTCCTTTTTCTTTCCAATAAAGATTTTTAAGCAAAAACTGTCTGATTGCCGCATTGTTTATGTAGGAACCAAGAACTTCACTAGCCTCGCCACGTGATGCGATTTTTGACAAGTCAAGTGATTTTAATCCTTCTAAAATTCTATCGTGATGAATAGGGTAGGACTTCACCCCCATATCAACAACAATTAATTTATTAATTAGCTCCTCGTGCTTTTGCGCAAAAGTCATTGCAGTTTTTCCGCCCATGGAATGCCCCATGAGAATAAAATCTGATAATCCTTCATCTTCAACTAATTCCTTTAAATCCGAAGCCATTATTTCGTAACTGAACTCATTACTCCATTCTGACATCCCATGATTTCTTTGGTCAACGACATAAACTTTATAATATTCAGCAAGCTTTTTTGCATGTGTCTGCCAATTATCCGAAGACCCAAAAAGACCGTGAAGGATGATAAATGGCTGTCCTTCTCCAAAAGTTTTAAAATGTAATTTCATTTCGTATTTCAACTATTTTTATTCTTCAATAACTAATAAACGTTTGTATAAGTGAATAGTATTTTCGAGGCCATAATAAAGTGCATCAGAAATTAGTGCATGACCAATGCTAACCTCTAGCAACTGAGGGATAGACCTGTAGAAAAAACCTAAATTAATGAGATTCAAATCATGTCCTGCATTGATTCCTATATTGAGTTCTGATGCTAATTTTGCCGCCTCAACATAAGGTGCAACAGCAAGGTTTTTGTCTTTAACATATTGTTCTGCAAAAGGACCAGTATAAAGTTCAATTCTATCTACACCAACTTTTGAAGCCCCTTCAATATTCGCAAGGTTTGTGTCAACAAAGATGGAGGTTCGCACCCCATATTCGGCTATTTCAGCACATATATCTTTTAATTTAGCTTCGTGTTCCACTGTGTTCCAACCTGCATTAGAGGTCAATACATGTGGCGGGTCAGGTACTAATGTCGCTTGTTTCGGACGAATGGTTTTTATTAAATCCATAAATCGCTCATCCGGATAGCCTTCAATATTAAATTCGGTGGTAACTACCTCTTTTAAATCGAAAACATCTTTTTTGGTGATATGTCTTTCATCAGGTCTCGGATGAACAGTAATTCCATCTGCACCAAATCGCTCACAATCAATTGCAACTTGCGTTACCGAAGGAGTGTTTCCGCCTCTAGCATTGCGAAGCGTGGCAATTTTATTGACATTTACACTTAATTTAGCCATAACATACACTATTTTTGTTGCCTCAAAGTTATATACATTAATGTAGAATAACTACTTTGGCCGGCAGAATGATAGCAATAGAACTCATATCAGAACAAATTCCACCCCTGAAACACACAGATTCAGGGACAATTGCCTTGCAATGGATGGAAGAATTTAAAGTAAATCATCTTCCTGTGATGAAATTCGACAATTTTGTTGGATTAGTTTCTGAAGATGCCATTTATGATAAAGAAGACCCTGAACAAACGCTTCACGAATTATTTGATCATTTGCCGCGACCCTACGTGCAAGGAAATATGCATCTCTATGAAATTCTATCTCGGATTTCTGACGAGCACCTTTCCGTTTTGCCAGTGTTAGATGATGGAGATGTTTACTTGGGATGTATTGGTGTTACCGACATAATGCAGCAAATTGCAAATACTGGAAGCATTAAAGAAGTAGGTGGAATTATTGTGTTAGAAGTAAACAGTATTGACTATTCTTTAGCACATATTGCCCAAATAGTGGAGAGTGAAGGTGCAAAAATATTGAGTAGTTTTATTTCTTCTGTTCCAAATTCTTCTTTGTTAGAATTGACTTTAAAAATCAATCAGTTGGATTTGAGTAGAATTATTCATTCTTTTCAACGGTTTGACTATTTTGTAAAGGCTACATTTCAGAAAAATAGTTTTCAAGACGATTTAAAAAACAGGTACGATGAATTAATGAAGTACCTCAACATGTAAAGCATGAATGTTGCAATCAATTCCCATAAGCTTACAAAAAAAGACTTGATATATGTCGAACAAATCGTTGCATATATCCATGAAATGGGATGGACTCCTATTTTACAAGAAAATTTGCACCATCTTTTCACAAGGCATATACGAACGAGCGAACCAGTTGATTCTTTTTCCTCAAAAAATGATTTTTCTTCTGGTATTGACTTGGCGTTAAGCATTGGCGGAGATGGTACATTTCTGAAAACAGTTTCTTACGTTCAATCGAGTGGCGTTCCTGTAATGGGTATTAACACTGGAAGATTGGGGTTTCTTGCAAATACTAATTTTTCAGATTTTCAAAAAGCGCTAGAAAAAGTCAAAAATAAAGATTACGATTTTCAGCCTAGATCGCTTTTAAAAGTAGAAACAGAAGGCAATATTTTTGGAGATGACAATTTTGCGTTTAATGAATTAGCATTGCACAAAAAAGATACCGCTTCAATGATTACAGTGCATGCTTCGCTAGGCGGTAAGTATCTGAATTCTTATTGGGCAGACGGGTTGATAGTCGCTACGCCTACAGGCTCTACGGCTTATTCATTGAGTTGCGGCGGGCCAATTATCACACCTGGCTGTGAGGTGCATATTCTTTCTCCAATTGCTCCACATAATCTAAATGTTCGTCCTGTGGTAGTGCCTGATCACATGCCAATTGAACTAACTGTTGAAGGTCGAGATCGGTCGTATTTATTGACCTTGGATAGTCAATCTAAAGTTGTGAAGAATGGAACGAAAGTTCATTTAGAAAAGGCTGACTTTATGATTAACGTTGTGAAATTTGAGGAGAATAATTTCTTAGATACCATTCGAAATAAAATGATGTGGGGGCTGGATAGAAGAAACTAGCTTTTTGGGGATTGTGAGTTGTTCGAAAAATATCTCTTATCTTGGCAGTAAATTTGATAGTTGCTATTAAAGTTGTTTCTTTACAATAACTAGTTGCACGGTTTTAAATGCTGTTAAATAGAAATTAAAATATATTTTAAATGAAAAGGATTGCCGTTTTCCCGGGGTCATTTGATCCATTTACCAAAGGACACGAGTGCGTGATAGAAAAAGCCCTCGATTTATTTGATGAGGTTGTGATCGGAATAGGACAAAATACTTCGAAAAAATACCTATTTTCAATTGATCAAAGAAAGAGACATATTTCGTCTATTTTTGAGCAACATGAGAAAGTTAGGGTTTCTGAATTTTCTGGGCTCACAGTTACGTTTTGTAAATCAATTGGCGCACAATATATTGTAAGGGGACTAAGAGATTCTAAGGACTTTGGTTACGAACGCTCTATTGCCCAAATGAACCATGAAATAAGCGGGATAGAAAGTGTGTTTTTTATGACTGTACCCGAATATACGGCAATTAATAGTTCAATTGTGCGTGAAATTCATAAAAGTGGTGGAGACATAAGCCTTTTTGTAACCAACAGTGATATTCTCGTTAAATAATTAAACGCTTTACATGAATAGTTCCATGCAACTCAAATATTTGTCTTTTTTTATTTCATTTTTTCTACTTGCTTTTTGTGCAAAAAGTCAAGAGATGGTGAGCATTAAAGGTGTTGCGCCAAATTATGTTGGTAAATCTGTGAAAGTTTATGCTTATGATGATTATTTATCTCGAACAAGAGTAAAACTCGCAGAAACAGAAGTTGCTATTGATAGCACATTTGAAATGAGTTTTTACAATGAAGAGATTCGTAAATTGGAAGTTCGCATAGGAAAAAATTATTTTTCACTGTATGCACAACCAGGTGCTGAATACGATATATTTGTTTCGAATAAAAGTCCCAACACCTCTGTCCCCAAGGAAGGAGTGCAAGTAGAATTTTACTTTTTTGACCTTCCAGAAGATGATATTAATTTTGAGATTCTAGCATTTGAAGCAGAATTGTATGATTTTCTCCAAGAAAACTTTAATGCAAGGTCGAGAGCTTCTGGGGAGTTTGCTAAAAGTTTAGATGAATTTAAAGAAAAAATCGCTGAGAAATATGAGGTGGATTCATTGAGTTATATGCGTACATTTATTCGTTTTTCTGTTGCAGAATTAGACAATTTAGCGTTCAAGGGAAACAGGAATAAGTATGAAAAATATGATTTTTACATAAAACCAGAAACAGTTTGGTATCAAAATGATCGCTACATGGATTATATTCTTGCTTACTACGAAAAGTATTCATCGCAAATGCCACGAGCTTTGAATCAACAGTTTTATGACGCCGTTGTTAGGAGCAGTCCTACTTTAGTCATGCAAGTTTTAGGTAAAGATTATGCGCTTACCAATTTACGTTTGCGAGAATTTATTATGTTGAAGATGTTGCGTGATGTGTATTATTCTGGCCAATATCCTGAGACCAATATTTTAACCATTTTAGACAGCGTTTCAACCTATGGTTTGTTTGAAGCCAATAGACCGATAGCGGAAAATTTAAAAGATAGGTTAACCGATTTATCATCTGGCGCTAAGTCACCATTTTTTAGTGTAAAAATAGGAGAAAAGAGCAAATCCATTTATGATTATCAAGGGCGTCATTTATATTTTCAATTTGCAAAAGAAGGTTCTTCAAAATCAGAGGCCGATTATACGCTTTTAAAACCACTTTTTGAGAAATATGGAAAAGCAATTCAAGTGTTGACCGTTGTGGTGAAATTGGAGAATAGCGAATTAGATGAGTCAAAATATATTCAAAAGCATGGTATTTCATGGGATTGTGCTTTTGTGGACGAGAACCATCCCTTAGTCAAAAACTTTAAGGTGGTGAGCTTTCCGTTTTATTCCCTTTTGGATGCACAAAGTTATGTGGTATCTTCACCTGCTTTAACCCCAAGACCGAATAATGAATACGAAACTATCGAAAAGACTTTTTATTCTATTAATAAAATAGTGGAAGAAATAAATCAAAAAGGGAAATGATTAAATCATAAATCATTTGAAATAAATATTCTAGCCATAATATAAAAATTTATATTCCGCCAAAACTATTAAAAAAATCTAGTTTTATAATGGTTGAAATTAACAGAGAGAATATCAAAGCGATGGTGAAGAGAAAAAAACAGAGCTGAAACTTTGCTTTCGCTTTGTTTCTCGCTCTGTTTTTGTACTCGGAGCGGGACTTGAACCCGCACGGGCTAATGCCCACAGGATTTTAAGTCCGGCGTGTCTACCAATTCCACCATCCGAGCTTAATTGTTGCAAGACTAGCAACATTCGAGCGGGCGATGAGATTCGAACTCACGACCCTCACCTTGGCAAGGTGATGCTCTACCCCTGAGCTACGCCCGCTAATACTAATTATTTCAAACACACAATCAAAGTAGGGTCCTGTCCCGATTTAGATGAACAGTGCTTCGCTCGTTGTGAATCTTTATCGTGGGCTCCCTTTATGTCAATTGGCTAAGCGAATCGTTTTTCCTTTAGCGGGGACAAATATAGTAAGTAAATCTGAAACTATTCAACCTCGCATTAAAAAAATGCAAAAAAATTATTTAGCTCCTGTTAACTTTTTGATTTCATTCAATTTGAATAAAGCTTCAACAGGAGTAAGCGTATCAATATCCAAGTTGTCTAGTTCTTCTTTTACTTGTGAAAGAACAGGGTCATCGAGTTGAAAGAAGCTTAATTGCATAGAATCAGACAATCCTGCATCCTTGATTTTTTCTTTCTCAACTCCTCTGGATGATTTCTCCAATTCTTTAAGCATTTTTGTCGCGCGTTGAACTACCGCAGAAGGCATACCTGCCAACTTTGCTACATGGATTCCGAAACTATGTTCGCTACCACCGGGTATAAGTTTTCGCAAGAATAAAATCTTTGTACCAACCTCCTTCACTTCAACGGTAAAATTCTTAATTCTGGGGAATTTATTTGTCATCTCATTGAGCTCGTGATAATGCGTAGCAAATAAGGTTTTACACGAAGCTTTCGGATGTTGGTGTAAATATTCAGCTATAGCCCATGCAATGGAAATACCGTCATACGTGCTTGTTCCCCGACCAATTTCGTCAAGTAGTACCAAACTTCTAGCCGATAAGTTGTTTAATATGCTTGCTGTTTCATTCATTTCAACCATGAATGTTGACTCGCCTGATGCGATGTTGTCAGAAGCACCAACTCTCGTAAATACTTTGTCAACAATTCCAATAGTGGCTTCTTTTGCAGGAACAAAACACCCCATTTGAGCCATCAAGGTGATGAGTGCTGTTTGTCGAAGTATGGCACTTTTACCAGACATGTTTGGTCCAGTTATCATGATGATTTGTTGGTTATCATTATCCAAATAAACATCATTTGGAATATAACTTTCTCCTAACTTTAACTGTTTTTCGATAACTGGATGACGACCATCTTTTATCGATATTACTAGTTCATCATTTACTTGAGGTTTAGAATATTCATTTGATTCTGAAATACTTGCAAATGAAATAAGACAATCCAATTGACCAATCAAATTTGCATTAAACTGAATTGGACTTATGTAATCAGCCATACTCAGCACAAACTCTTGATAAAGACGACTTTCGAGTTGTTGGATTTTATCCTCTGCGCCTAGAATTTTCGCTTCGTACTCCTTTAATTCTTGTGTGATATATCGCTCTGCGTTTACCAATGTTTGCTTTCGAATCCAATCTTCGGGAACCTTATCCTTGTGGGTATTTCGAACTTCTAAGTAGTAACCGAATACATTATTAAAGGCAACTTTTAAACTTGGAATCCCTGTTTTTTCAGATTCTTGTTGTTGTAATTTTTCTAAGTAGCCTTTTCCAGAGCTAGAGAGTTCTCGCAGTTCATCTAATTCCGAATTAAATCCATCCGCTATTACTTTTCCTTTACCTATTTGAATGGCAGCGTCGTCATGAATTTGATCAGAAATAGTTGTTACCAAATTCTCGCAAGATTGCAAACGATCAGCAATCATTTTGAGCATTTTAGCATCCATTTGGTTGAGTTGCTCTTTTATCGAAGGCAGTTGTTGCAGCGTTCTTTTAAGTTGATTAACTTCTTTCGGATTAATCTTGCCGACAGCGACTTTCGAAATTAAGCGTTCTAAATCTCCAATTTCTTTTAATCGTTGAATAAGTTCAAATCGCGCTTCTTTTTTTTGAAGCAATTCATCTACAGCATCCAATCGCATTTGAATCCTTGGAATTTCTTTCAGAGGAAGCACAATCCAACGTTTAAGCATTCTTCCACCCATTGGTGTAACCGTTTGGTCTAAAACAGATAATAAGGTTGCGCCGTTAAAATTATATGTAGAGATCAATTCCAAATTACGAGAAGTAAACCTATCTAGCCAGACGTGTTTTTCTTCCTCAATTCTTGCTAATTTTGATATATGGCCAAGTTTATGGTGTTGGGCTTCAGAGATATAATGTAAAATTGCGCCAGCTGCAATCACTCCTAAAGATACATTTTCAACACCAAATCCTTTTAAGCTTTTTGTGCCAAAGTGATTATTTAAAATCTCATTACTAAAGTCAGAATGAAAAACCCAATCTTCTAGTTTGTAGGTGTAAAAACTGTCGCCAAAACGTTCATTGAAAAGTGATGATTTATTTTTTTGATAGATAATTTCACTAGGCTCAAAACCTTGAACTAATTTTTCAATATAATCGATATCTCCTTGAGCAATCAAAAACTCTCCGGTGGAAATATCTAAAAAAGCTATGCCATGTTCTTTTTTGTCTAAGTGGATGGCAGCTAAGAAGTTATTTTTCTTTTGGTCAAGTACTTGGTCGTTCAGTGCAACCCCTGGCGTTACTAATTCCGTGACCCCTCGTTTAACAATCTTTTTAGTCAGTTTTGGGTCTTCTAATTGGTCACAAATAGCAACACGTTCGCCAGCCCGCACTAATTTGGGCAGATACGTTTCCAATGAATGATGAGGAAAACCAGCCAGTTCAATATGAGCAGCTGCGCCATTTTTACGTTGAGTTAAAACGATTCCCAAGATTTTGGAAGCTTTAACTGCATCTTCGCCGAACGTTTCATAAAAATCGCCGACACGAAACAACAATAAAGCACCGGGATGTTTGGCTTTAATTTGATTATATTGTTTCATCAATGGTGTTTCGCTACTGTCCTTTTTCTTCCCTCCCAAAACTGCTGTTTTTATAGTTTAAATATTGCGTTAATTTTGCAAGGGTAAAAATACAGTTTGTGGGAGGTTTGTCCAACAATTCAATGATTCAGTTTATCACAATTTATGAACAGAAAACTAAAACTTTGGGAATTAAACAGAAGTTCGATAGCGGATTTTAAGCAACAAGAAAAGTTTCCTATCTATCTGATAT
Organism: Lishizhenia sp.; assembly: GCA_007117355.1. Lineage (GTDB taxonomy): Bacteria > Bacteroidota > Bacteroidia > Flavobacteriales_D > Crocinitomicaceae > CSBr16-161. The sequence goes on from SKGS01000047.1 coordinate 29,691, forward strand.
TGGATAATATACGTAGCTTGAATAACGTTGGTACTTTTTTTAGAACAGCGGATGCTTTTAATGTTGATAAACTTTTTCTTTGTGGAATTACAGCGACTCCTCCGCATCGTGAAATTCATAAAACTGCTTTAGGAGCAACGGAATCTGTGGAATGGGAATACCATGAAGATTGTGCTGCATTGATTGAGCAATTAAAGTCTGAAGGCGTAATTATTTGTAGCATTGAGCAAACCGAAGAAACGACCTTTTTGCAAACCCTACCCATTGAAAACGGCAAAAAATACGCTATCGTAATGGGAAATGAAGTGGACGGAGTGCAACAAGCTATTATTGATGCCTCTGATCATATTGTTGAAATTCCACAATTTGGAACAAAACACAGTTTGAATGTTTCTGTTTGCGCTGGAGTGGTGCTGTGGGAGTTTGTGCGGTTTTATGCGAAGTAATGATGTTGGAGAAAATTGACAAAGAATTATTTTGTTTAAACTTGAGTATATATTTTTTGTCTAATTTTAATCATTTATGCAACCAGAGCAAATAGGAAATTCGAGCAAATTTTCATTTTTCAGCGAGTTAAAAATTGGCTGGATAGTTTTGTTGCATTTCCTATTTAGCTTTTTGGTGTTAGTTCTTTTTGATGGAACAGGAGACGAAGGAGATAGTGTTTATCATTATTTATTTGCCAAATATGCTCCGGTTCAAAAAGCGCTTTTCTTCGACCATTGGGCAAAACCGGTGTATGTTTTTCTGGCTAGTCCATTTGCGCAGTTGGGGATGTTTGGTGTTAAATTACTAAACGTGCTTTTAGGTGGTTTGTCGCTGTTTTATACCTTTAAAGTAGCAAAACTGCTGAAGCTTCCAAATCCATCGATTGCTGCTTTATTACTGCTTTTTCAACCGCTATATTTCGTTTTATTATTCTCAGGATTAACAGAACCTATGTTTGCATTTTTTGCCATTCTAGCCACCTACTTTTATCTGAAAAACAACTTCATTTTATCCTTAATTATCATCTCTTTTCTGCCTTTACTGCGGTCGGAAGGCTTATTTTTTATTGGCATTTTTGGCTTACTGCTTTTTGTACAAAAAAAGTGGAAATTACTTCCTTGGCTGCTAGTTGGCTCGGTTATTTATGGCATGTTAGGCTGGCCAGTCCATGGAACGCCTTTTTGGGTGTTTGCAAAAGTGCCGTATGCAAAAATGAGCAGTACTTACGGAAGTGGCGATGCTTTTCATTACGTAGAACAATTATTCTATGTAATTGGCATACCTATTTACATTTTGTTTTGGCTTGGATTTTTAAAAAATATGGTTGAATTAATAAAGTCAACGTGGAAAAACACCAAGCATTTGCTCATTTACGGAACTATTGTTGCATTCATTGTGGCGCACTCCATTTTTTGGTATTTCGGAATATTTAATTCTATGGGATTGAAAAGGGTGTTAATTTGTTTGACTCCGTTCATTGCGATTGCTGCGCTCGAAGGTTGGAACACCTTAACGGAACTATTCCCTAAAAAAGTGAGAATGGCTATTTCCATTTTGATTATTGGTGCTGTCGTTCTTTTTCCTTTTACTAAAAACAAAGCCGCTATAGACTTTAGAAAGGATTTTTCGTTGACCATTTCGCAGCAAGCAGCACAAAAGACGGTACTTTTTTTAAACGAAAATCACATTCCATTCAACCGCTTAGTTACGGCTCACCCTTTTTTTTGTGAGTTATTGTCGCTAAACTGCTTCGACCCCAATCAGAAAGTGTTTTTAAATGAAGAAAGTTTAGCCAATTTAACCAAGAACGACATCGTTATTTGGGAAACTTGGTTTGCTGTTGTCGAGCAGGGGATAACAGAAGAAGACTTAAACCGTTTTGATCTAGAAACGCTTTACGAATTGAGTGCTATGAATGAAAAAAATAGAGTTATTCAGTATAAGGTTTTGCGGAAGAAGTAGGGGAGTAAGGGTGTTTTTTTTGGCGTTGTTAGGTGTTGTTAGGTGTTGTTAGGTGTTGTTGGGTGTTGTTGGGTGTTGTTGGGTGTTGTTGGGTGTTGTTGGGTGTTGTTGGGTGAGTGTATGGGCTTTTTTTTTGGCGTTGTATGGGCGTTTTTTGGCGTTGTATGGGCGTATAGCTATACGCCCATACAACGCAAAAAAAACACCAAAAAAAAGTGTTCACGCATTAAACTTTTCAAATCAAAATGACTGGAAATGTTTGTGGTTTTCGTACTCTTCAACTCAATTACAGCAATTGCCTCATCCTTGTCTAAAATTGCACCATCCGCTTTCCGAGAGTTCTAGACATTTTTAAACTCGGTTGTCAAATTAAAATTCGGTTGCGGATTGAGTGTATAACCCAACACATTCACGAACAATTCATCCAATAACTTGGCTTGGTATTGTTCTTCCTTGCTCTCTCGGATATTCTGTTGAATAGCAGTATCGTGAAAGTATTTTGTGTACTTTTTATAAGCTTTTGCAACAGTGTCCCCATCCAATTGTTTGAGGTATTTCTTTAATACAGATGATTGAAATAAGGCCATGTTCGTTTATATATCTTTATTCTTTAATTCCTTTTAGTACTTCCTAACTACGTTTACCCTAGTTAAATGTGAAAATATACTTTTTTTGAGAATAATCTTTGAAATTGAAAACTTGTTATCCACAAATCTGGAAAACTGACACCTAATAGATTAATGAACAATGGATTAGTTTCCATTAACCCGCTTTATTAACGTTACTTCGGTGAACTCAGCACATCGTGTTGAGCTCCTTACACATTCGGCGCCGCTCAGTACAAGCAGTCGGTTCACCAATTTGACATCTTTAATAGAATAAAACATTGATATAAAACACTTTAAATAAAAAAAACGGAATCATAGCGGTAAAAATATCCAGCTTTGTTAAACGTCAGTATCACAACTATTTGCAACTTATTATCGTTTTGGTTTTCAAGCACATGCTTATTCCCATTCTCCATAAACTACCCAAAATCAAACCCTAACCAACAAAACAACGAAACAACAAAATTCACCTGTTGCAGTTTTTGAAAAATCTGACTAACAGCGGGACATATTTCCGTGTTTTTTCGGGTTAAATTTAGAATTTGGTGCATTTTTTTGCGGTTCGTATGGGGATATTCTCGGCAAGCTAAAGGCCTGTCTTCGTAAACACTACATTTGTTGTCTTCTCCAAGGAAAAGGCAAGGAGAATGTTGAAGAACATAATCACCTTCATGATCCATTTTTAGGTTGGATGCTATAAACTGAGAAGGTGATGTTTTTAGCCTTTTGGAAAGTCTTTCAATGTCTATATTTCGAAAAATCGGACTGGTAGTTTTACAACAATTGGCACATGTTAGACAATCCATCTCTTCAAAAACTTCTTGATGTAAATCGTGAAATAGTGTATCGATTTTCTTTTCTGGTAAACGAGATAATCGCTGTACAAGCTTTTTGTTTTGCTTTTTTTGCGCTATGGCTTGTATTAAAATTGCTGTATGTTCCAAAGATAATGTAAATTTGTGCCTTCTTGAAAACAGTACAAATATAATACAATACAATCGCTTAATATGCGTTTAAAGTGTAGTAAAGTCGGTTAACCAGTTGATGAGAATAATTTTTACTTGCATATTGTTGTTCGCTTTGGCGAATATTGGGTTTAGTCAAAGAGAGAATTTTCTTTCGCGTTCAGCATTTGGACCAATGGTTGGTGGAAGCTATTATATTGGCGACTTAAATAAATATGGACATTTTCAAAACACGCATTTTGCCACAGGTTTGATGTATCGTTATTATTTAAACTCAAGGATAGAGCTACGTGCAAACTTAACTTATGCTAAAGTGAGTGCAGCAGACGCAAATTCGAGTAACCCCATTCAACAACAAAGAAATCTTTCTTTTGAATCCAATATTTTTGAATTTTCTACAGGAATAGAATTTAATTATTTTAATTACAAATTAGGAGACCAAAAATACTTTTTTAGTCCTTATCTTTTTATTGACATAGGTTTGTTTCGCATGAATCCAATGACAGAATATAATGGAGAGATGATAGAGTTGCAGCCTTTAGGTACAGAAGGGCAGGGTTCTTCTCTTAGCAGCAAAAGCCCATATAACTTAACGCAATTTGTTATCCCTTTTGGATTAGGCTTTAAATTGAATATGGGACCGCGAGTTGGTCTTTCCGTTGAATATGGCATTAGAAAAACCTTCACAGATTATTTGGATGATGTTAGTGGCTTTTTTGTTGATACGGATATATTAGCTATTGAAAATGGTAATATTGCCGCACGACTTTCTGATCGTTCTTTTGGCGATTTCGAAGCTTTTGGTCCTAGAGGAAACGACCAAACTAAGGATTGGTACAGTGTTTTTGGTTTAACGCTCACGTTCCCTTTAGGAAAGGAAGGGAAGTGTTATTACAAATAAGCTGCGGTATAATCACTTAAATTAATTAACAAAATGAAAGTATCTCTAATTCATCATTCTCAATTAGATAAAAAGAGATGGGATGAATTGGTGGAGAATACTCCAGATAGTTTTATTTATAACCTCTCTTCTTATTTGGATGCTGTCGCTAAAGATTGGTTTGTTTTTGTAGATGAGAATTTTACATGTGGAATTCCTTTTGGAGCAACAAAAAAACTCGGGGTGAAAGGAGTTTATCCTCCTTTTTTTCAACAACATATTTCTCCTGTGGGGAATTGTACGGAGGAATTCATTGAGAAATTTTTGGAAAAAATCAAGTCGGAATTTAGCTACGGTACTTTGTTTGTTCATTCTGATTTACTGAAAATAAAAACAGAGCAACGCAATACTCAAGTTTTGAGAAAAGATGATTTTGAGTTAAAGACCTTAGCCAAACGAAGTGTCAAAAAAGCAGAGAAACACGCTTTTAGTGTGAAAGAAGTAGATCCAATACTAACTAAATTAACCGAATTGATTATTACTTTTTTACAAGAAAAACTGCCTTGGTATAAGAGCGACGAAGCGCAATTGTTAGTTGATTTAGTGAGCAAAATGCATGAAAAAAAACACTCTTACGCCCTTGGACTTTTTGATAAAGACAATCAATTAGTTGGTGGTGTGATTGGTCTAACATTTGGCAATAGAATGATTTATTTGAAAGGAGCTTGTTCTGAATCAGCCAAACAAAACGGTGGAATGTATTTACTGATTCATTCGCTAATTGAACATTCTTTTTCGTGCGATTTACTGTTTGATTTTGGTGGGTCAAATGTAGAAGCGGTACGTTATTTTAATTCGAGATTTTCAGCTAAAGACGTCACTTATCATTGTGTGACGTGGGATAAATCTCCATGGTGGTTTCGATTATTAAGGAAGCTTTTTGGAAAGAAAGTATGAGAGCGAAATTTTGATATGAAAAACGGTGAAGATTAAAACCATTAAGAAGTTAAGGTACATTAAGAGAAAAGCCTTAATTTCCTTCATGCCTCTCCTAACGGTTCAAAATCAGTTGGTAAAAGATAAAAAATTGGTGAAATATTTGCATTTCAACACAGAATCATGGCAATTAAAAATACTTTTTCCATGAAGCTCATGGTACAACCCTTTTCTTTTCTTATTAATTCACAACCAAATTAATGTTTTTGCTATCACCTCCAAGTCGCTTCCTCATTATACAATCGAGGTGGGTGAATTTCTTTTTCCTTGAAAACAATATCATGTTGCTCCAACTCTTCTAAAATTGGTGTATAAACTTCCTTTTTAATAGGCACATGAACACCTTTTAAACTTACTTTATTTTGTAGTATTAATTTGGCACAAATCCCAACAGGTATTCCAACTGTATTGCTCATAGAGGTGTAAGTCTGATTTTCTCCAATATTTACCATTTGGGAGACAAGTTCATGAAATTCACCATCTTTTTGGTAAACGAATTTATGATACATAACTATCATGTCTTTATCATTAGGTGATAATGACCATTTCTCTTCCAATATTTTTTGCAAAATCTGAGCAGGAGTCGCATTTTTTAATCCCACTTTCTTTTTAGCGTCAAAAATGCCTAACCAAACCAATTTATCCCACAAATTGTCGTCCAAATCAATTTTTAAATAATGTCGTAATTTTAATTCAACACTATCGTTTTCATTGTAAGGAAGAAAAGAATTAATGAAATCTCTATATGTCATTTCTTCACTTCCTTCCATAATATAAGAATCATCAGTAGCCCCTAATTGAACAAAAACATCCCAAGCTCTACTAAATCCTTTTCTTCTTAATGTTCCTCGGTAAATCGTTGGGATATCTTCTAATCCATAGGTTTTTCGATATGATAAAGAATTTCTGTTTGCATAACCTTCAAAAGCACCATACCCTTCTATATCAATTATTTCTGTTCTTCTAAACAATTTAGTATATGGAATATATTTATACTTACCTTCTTGAATAAATTGAGCAGCTCCTCCTTGTCCTGCTAAAACCACATTTCTTGGATTCCAAGTAAATTTATAATTCCATGGGTTATCGTCACTTTCAGGAGCAACTAGCCCACCTGTGAATGACTCAAAAATATGCATTTTACCCCCCAAGCCATTTATTTTATCAAGAACCTTCATGGCACTCATGTGGTCTATACCAGGGTCAACGCCAATTTCGTTCATTATCAAAACACCTGCATTTTCTGCTTCTGAATGAAGTGCCTCCATTTCTGATGAAACATATGAAGGCGTTATTAAATCCTTTTTAAGAGCAATACAATCCTTAGCAACTTCAACATGATATTTTGCTGGCAACATACTTATAACCAAATTAATATCTGTCATTTCTTTTTTACGAACATCTGAATCTAAAGCATTAAATATTTTAGCCTCTGCTCGATTATTATCGCCAATCTTCGACTTGATTAATTCTATGTTTTGGTCAACAACAACAATATGCCAATCTTCTTTGTCTGCATTTTGCAACAAGTATCGAATTAACGACGAAGCTGATAGACCAGCTCCTAACACAAGGATTTTCTTCATGTAGAGTTATTTTTTAACAAATAAACTTATTTTCGTGAAATAAAAAAAGATATTTGAAGTATGTTTGATGAGCGGTTAGTGTATAATTGAACCTATCTACACCTGAAAAAGTGTGCTAATTCATTAATACTCTCACGCTAATTTTTTAAAGGGGTAAAATGATTTTGAGATAATTAACTAATTTTTATTTCGTTATTAAGAAAAAAGCATTAATTTTAGAATACCGTTGTTTTAATTTATGATACAACCTTTTTAAAGAGCAAACGTTATTCAAACATGATAAAGTTTTTACTACTTTTTATTATAGCCTTTTTTTCAAGCAGCTTTGTTTTTAGTCAGCTTGTAACACAAGGTGGCATACCACCAGGACAACTTGTTCAAAACGTGCTAGTTGGTCAAGGAGTTACAGTGTCAAATGTTACCTATTCAGGTTCCGTTGGAGCAATTGGTCGTTTCAATGCTTCGAATACCTCTTTAGGGATGGATGAAGGAATAATTATGACAACTGGAGTTATTTCTGACACCCCCGCTGGACCCCATGGGCCAAACGACAGGGAAGATGCTGGAATGAATAATAACTCTGGAGGGTTTGGACTTCTTACAAACTTGGTTGGTTCACAAACATTTAATGCAGCAATATTAGAATTTGATTTTGTTCCGCAATCTGACACTGTTAAATTCGAATATATTTTTGCGTCAGATGAATATCCTGAGTTTGTTAACTCACAGTTCAATGATGTTTTCGCTTTTTTTATTTCAGGCCCAGGAATTGCTGGAACTCAAAATATGGCAATTATACCTGGTACAACTCAACCAGTTGCCATTAACAATTTAAATAATGGGTTGGGAAATAATGGCCCTTGTGTGAATTGTAACTTTTATGTTAATAATGGAACGGGGAACAATGCGCCTTTTAACCAAAATCCATTTTACGTTCAATATGATGGTTTCACCACACCACTACAAGCTGTTTCACCTGTGCAGTGCGGAGAAACATACCATCTCATCATAGCTATCGCGGATGTTGCGGATGAATTTTATGATTCAGGAATTTTCTTGGCAGCTAATAGTTTATCAAGCTTACAACCTGTAAATGTTTCATATACCTTAACGAGTGATCCTTATGGAGATGGAAAAACCTTGGCTCAAGGCTGCTCAAGTGCGATAGTTACCGTTACCCGAAGTGGAGACATTAGTCAACCGTTAGCTGTTCCAATTGCAACTTCAGGCAGTGCTGTCGAAGGCGTTGACTATTCAAATGTACCAAGTGCTGTAAACTTTGACGCTGGACAATCGGAGGTTTCATTTACCATTGATGCTTTACCCGGCGGGAATATAGACGAAACGGAAAACCTCATATTATCTTTTCAGATTTTCGACCCTTGCGACAATGAAGACTTTCAAGAAATAGAACTATTTATTAATGAGGTAGAAGATGTTCAAGTCGAAATTATTAGCGATGATATATTTTGCCCAGGTGATGAATTAACTCTTATTGCTCAAGCTACTGGCGGAGGCGATGGTTATAACTTTATTTGGAATACTGGCGATACCACGTCAAGCATAACAATTAACCCATCTGAAACAACTGTATATTCCGTTACGGTAACTGATAATTGTTTGGAACAATCAGCAACTGATGAAAAAGAGGTTGAGGTTCCTGAATTTCTCGAAATGGTCTTAACCATGCCCGAAGATATTGAAACGGATTGTCCTTTTGAAGAACGTGATTTAGCTGCTTTTGTCGAAGGTGGAGCTAATGGTTATGTCTATGAATGGTCTGCCGACGGTGTTATTATAGGAAATACATCGACAATTTCAGTTAGTCCAGAAAATTCTACAACATATACTTTGGTTGTAACAGATCAGTGCGGCGGAGAAGTATCAGGCGAGGTAACAATAACTATATTAAGTCCACCATTACTTTTAGATATTACACCTGACCAAGAAATATGCCCTGGCGACTCAGCGATGATTGTAGTAACAGCAGAAGGAGGTTTTGGTGAATACACTTATTTATGGCTTCACTCAGGAGAGACAACAAACTCCGTCATTGTATCTCCTGAAGAAACAACTACTTATCAAGTTGTAGTACAAGATGAATGTAGAACGTTTCAAAAAACTGCTTTCTCACCTGTATTTGTTGTTGAACCAGAAGCGTTTTTTCAAATAGTAACAAATCCAATTTTTGCTGGTTGGCCAATTACTTTTCAAAATCTAACAAATAATGGAGAAACCTATGAATGGGACTTTGGAGATGGGAACACTTCAACGATGGTACATCCAAACAACACCTTTAATGAACCAGGCGACTATTTGGTTACACTTATAGCAGAGGACGCTTTAGGTTGTCGAGATACCATTACAAAGCTAATAACTATTGACGAAGAATATCATATTTATATTCCCAATGCTATAACCCCTGATGGAAATGAGTTTAATGAGGAATTTAAAGTAAGTACTGTAAACATTACACAATTTAAAATACAGATATTTAACCGCTGGGGAGAATTACTTTTTGAATCCAGCGATCGAAACTTCTCTTGGGATGCAACTTATAAAGGGCGTAGAGTTAGAGATGGAGTTTATCCTTGGAAAGTTACCTATCGATCTAAAAACGATGACGAAGATGTTATATTAAATGGGTTTGTTACTGTAATCAGATAAAGTCAATGAAATTGTTATTTCTTACTTTATCAATGCTTTTGCCTTTTTTTATTTCCTCTCAAGAAATCATCGAATTAAGACTTTCTGATTGCGATAGTCAAACCAATTTAGACTTATTAAAGCCAAGAATTAACAGTAAGAAAATATTAAACGACACGTTATTACTAAGCATTGGATACAAAGATAATTGCTGTATTGAACCAAAAGCAAAATTGAACCTTAATAATGACACCTTAAATATTAAGATTAATAATACTTCAGATATTTGGTGCGCATGTGACTGTTGTTTCGAATTAGACGTTAAAATTACTGGAATCAAAGACACTAATTTCATTCTTGTGATGAATGACCAAGTATTCAAAACCAGTACCAATAGATTCTACAAATTACCTGAAGACTATAATATCAACCGTAAAACACCAAACAATCAGCATAACGAAAAAGGAGATAAAATTGGGTTATGGGTTTCTTTTCACGATAATAGCACAATTATAAAATCCGAAGAATATTTTTTAGCAGAAAATAATCAAGTTGTGAGAGTTTGGACTAAATTTTACGATAATAACGGGGAACTTGAGTCAGTTTACCTCAGGTGCATCCCTACTGAACCTTTGGTTTATTTTGATGCACATGAATACGCAAGAATAATAAATAAGATTTCAACACGCTAACCCGCTTAATTAACGTTACTTCGGTGAACTCAGCACATCGTGTTGAGCTCCTTACACATTCGGCGTTGCTCAGTGCAGGCAGTCGGTTCACCAATCTGACATCTTTAATAGAATAAAACATTGATATAAAACA
>SKGS01000240.1 GCA_007117355.1 Lishizhenia sp.
GATGAGGACTAATGCTCAGTATAAGTCCAAAATCTTACAAGTCGAAATAGTTCACCTCACCTCCTCTGGTTTTTCAGATAGTCTAATATAAAAATAATTTCAGAATGCTAATCTAATAGCCAAGTCGAAGCAAACGCCTTTAAAACTTTTGATTCCTAGGTAAAAGCAGTTTTGTTTACTTTTTCTGCTTTGGCAAAAAGTAAAAAGAAAATAAAGCTAATCGATACCGAATAGTAATTCTTTTCTCTAAGAATTTATTCAAAAAGCAAATTGATGACAATGCGCTGAAATATGTTAGGCTGATTATTTCTATGTAATATTAAAACCTTACCCAAGGCAAGCAGGATTGAATGGCCATCACGACTTATTTTGATTAATTCTCATTAAATTAACAGTAGATCCTTAAAAATAAGAAACATACCCAAAATGAACCTTCCCATTTCGCATTAAAATTGGATTATCCATTTGTTTTCCTACCGCATAGCTTATGGAGAAAATCCCAAGGTTTGTACCGAAACTAAATCCTGCTCCAACACCAAATGGACGGTCTTGATAATAAGAACCAGAATTGTTTTCATAAAAGGATTGATCATAAAAGAGAAAAGCATGAGAGTCCTGATCAACTAAAAATCGATACTCCATGGAAAAGGTAGTTCGAGTAGATGCAAACAATTCCTCTTCATCAAACCCCCTTTGGCTTGTAAGACCTCCGAAGCGATATAACTCATTAACAAATATTTCAGGTGCATAATACGCCCTAGTATTATTTCCAACTCTTATTACATGCCTTCTAGAAATAGGAATAAACCAATTTAAATCCAAGCGAAGTTCATAAGTTGTTGCAACATTACTAGAATCTGAATTAATCCTTCTGCTCGACCTTCTTCCTACTAAACCATCTAATTCAATTTCTATTCCCTTGGATGGATTTGGTAAGTAATCAATTTGTCTTCGGTAAAGTCCTAAGCCATAACTTGAAGAGCTGACAGATGAAAAGTTCGTGTTTGGCAATCCTGTAGAACTATTCACACCAGAAAGTAAGTTAGAATTATCTGCCTCGAAAAAGACTTTAAAATAATTTCCTCCTCGCATGAAATATGGAAGCCCGAGGTTAAGCTGAGTACTTAAAAATGTACTATCTCTTTGATATAATTCAAATCTCGCATCTACACCAAGGGGTGTATCAAACAAAAATGGATAATTTGTTCTTATTTTTAAATCTTGTGTCGATGGTTGTAAACTTCGCCAGTTGAGATCAATCAATTCTCCTCTTTTAATAACATTTTGGAGTTTTAGTCGAACATCTCCTGTTATAACATTTTCGCCCGTTATTGGATTTGGTTGAAGACCAACAACTCCATTAATTAAACTTACCGGATTGCTTTTGAGATACATGAAAACCTCAACACCTTCGGGAGTAAACAAAAGTTCATGCTGTTTTATTTCATCAATAAATGGAATCTGTTGAATACGAGCACTAATTTTCCCTAAACGCTCTTCATTGTATAAATCATTGATTTTTAGAGCCACAGAGTTGTTTAAAAACTTTTCACTCATTTCTACTTCGCCTTTATAGTGAATTTCAGTTATTCTAATTTCCTGATTTTTATCCACCATTAGTTTTGCCGTGGCATTTTCAGGCGAAAGGTCATCAATTGCTAGCCAAACTCGAGCAAATGGATATCCATTATTTTGCAAATATGAAATGACTCCTGCAAGAAGTTTTGCTATTTCATTCGGTTTAAAAGGAGTTTGAAGTAAAAACTTTTCTTTAATATTCGGTACCTTTCGCAGATAATACAGGTTTTCAGCATCCATGGTTATCGTGATTTTATCATATTTAGGCCCGGAATATACGTAAGCAATAGCATAGTCTGAATGCCAAGTTATGGAGTCTATCGAAGCGAGTACATGTCCATTTTTTACTAACTGAAACATTTTTTTTTCTAAAGATTGATTTAGCGATTCTTTAGATTTGAATTGCTTGTAGTTTAAAGAAGAAAATTTATCCGTCACATTTTCAACTATCTGCAATTCCCATTTATTTTGACTTATTGAAGAATTTAAAACAACACAAAACAGCATAAAACACACAAAACGCTCAATGTTAAATAGTGGTGACAAATATGTTTGTTTGCTCTTCAATCCAATGTGTTTTCTGATTAAACTATTCTAATTTGTTTCAAAATTAGTGTAACAATTTTGATGTATTAACGTTTATTTTTTAAATGAATTTTAAAATTGTGGTTAATTTATGGAACTTTTCTATATCTTTGACGTAACAACACAACAACAATATAACTCAACAACATGAAAAAAGTATTCTCAGCAATCCTAGCAGGATTTTTATTGGTTGCTATTACTGCTTCTTGTGGTTCCGGAAGAGCACATTGCGATGCTTATGGCGATGCAACATTGAAGGCAGGAGTAGAGGATTTAGCACAGGAATAGAAGCTGTGCTCTTTATGAAGTCCCGATAGGCCGCTGTGAAGTGGCTTTTTTGTTTTGTACTCATGCGTGTAATTTGTCTCGATAAATGAATTTTCTTGGACATCTATATTTTTCAGGAGACCGTAAACATGCAATGTTGGCTAATCTCTACGGAGACTTTGTAAAGGGAAAAAAATATGAATCATTTCCGGCTAAGTTGAAAGAAGGTGTGCTTCTTCACCGAAGAATTGATCATTTTATAGATTCTCACCGAGAAGTTAAAGTGCTGTCTCGAAGTTTTTACGAACAATTACCTAAGGTTTCAAATATTGCAATAGATTTATTTTTCGATCATCTTTTAGCCAAACGATGGCACATTTATCATTCGCAGCCATTACATAATTATATAGATGGTTTTTTAACTTTCGCATTAGATTCGGTAAATAACAATAGTTATGATGACCAATATTTTAAATTCGATCCAAATTTTAGTTATTTGGTTCATCGTTTGCACAGAGATAAATGGATTCAAAACTACTCAACGTTAGAAGGATTAGCCTTTGCTGCAAAAGGATTAAGTAGTCGCATAAGTTTTACTAATCAGTTGCACTTAGCACCAGAATTATTCGTCAAAAATGAAGCAATCATCTCCAAAACATTTGAAATTTACATGCAAGACGCCCTAAGTCAATTCAATCCTCCAATCTAAAATCCCCCAATCTACAATCCTCCAATCTAAAATCTACAATCCCCCAATCCCCCAATCCCCCAATCTACAATCCCCCAATCTCTCCCTCAAACTCATAAATTTCCCTCCAAAAATCATCCTTTTCAATACCTGCTGCTTCCAACATCTTTGGCACTATTGACTCAGGTGAAAACCCAGGGGTTGTATTTACTTCTATCACATAAGGAACGTCATTAACTATCATGTAATCTACACGAGCAAGGGAGCGCAATTGCAACAATTGATAAATTTCCTTAGTTAAAGCTTGAATAGTCAAAGTAAGTTCATCTGAAATTCGAGCAGGTGTTATTTCTTGAGATTTTCCTAAATATTTTGCTTCATAATCAAAAAAATCTGTTTCAGAAACAATCTCCGTACAAGGAAGTGCGATGATGCCACTTTTGTTTTCATAAATGCCACACGTGACTTCAGTTCCATTCATAAATGATTCGCAAACAACAGTTTTTCCTTCTTTAAATGCGTCTTCTATAGCACTTGGTAAATCTTCCAAACTATAAACTTTTGAAATACCATAACTCGAACCAGAATCTGCAGGCTTAACAAATAATGGAAGACCTAATTTTGTTGTGATACTTTTGTAATCAATCGATTTATTTCTTGTTAAAAGTATAGATTCTGCAACATTAATTCCAAACGATTTCAAAAACTGATTACAAAACCATTTGTCGAATGAAAGAGCGGAAGCAAGCGAATTACTATTGATATATGGTATCCTTTTCATTTCGAAAAACGCTTGCAATTTCCCATTTTCTCCAGGGTTTCCGTGGATGTAAACATGCGCAAGATTTATTGCTTTTTCACCATCTTTCTTAGAATGGAAAGTTAAGTCATCTTGCGAAACATTTATTTGCTCACCGTTGTAATCAATTACCCATCCATCTCTTGAAACATATACTAAATACGCTTCAATTTCCTCAATAGAATTAACCGTAGCTAATATTTGTTTTGCACTTTTCACAGAAATCTCATATTCAGAAGAATATCCACCACAAAATAACCCAACTAGTTTCATCGCATTTATTTTTACGAAGAAAATAATTAATTGAAAGTTATAACACACTTACACAAAATAGTTTTGGACAATGAATGTTTTAAAACTTTAACC
>SKGS01000122.1 GCA_007117355.1 Lishizhenia sp.
ACTCACTGAAATCCTTTGTCTCTTTTATTTCAGCACCTAATTTAACGGCTTTTTTTATTGATCTTTTTCTACGCTCTTGATACTTTATTTTTTCCCCTATTGAATTATCAATAGTAAAAGTTGTATCCATTCTTATTAATTTGCCTTCTGTCAAAAAAATTGCATACTCCACCTCTTCTTGTGAGCATGCGCTATAAAATGAAGGGGGTTGTTTATATAACAATTTGTCTATCTGGTTTTTCGCCAAGAATTCCAATATACTTTTGAAGTAAATTAATGTATTTATTGGCTTATCATTAGTTTTAGTAATTAATCCACCAAAAGTAAGGCCTCCATGACTCTCAATGACATTTTCATGCGGTCTCTTATTCGCAGGTAATAAGGCAACAATATTTCCGTCTTTGATTACAATAAGAGAATAATCCTGAAACCTATCTTTATGGTACTCCATGAAGTATCTAGAATGAAGAAAGGAATTAGTCCTACTTTCTATGAGAAATAAGTTCCACTTATCAAACCAATCACTATTATATTTTACAACTTCAATCATTTTCCCAAATAGCAACACCAAAGCCAGTTGCTCCATTGTTATTACCGTTGTAAAAGAGGTACTTTTTATCTTTTACCGTAATGACTGATGGATAACAAATCATCTCACTGTCCCAGCCAGATTCAGAAACATCTATACCCGACAATTCGTCTTTGCGTTGCCAATTGAAACCATCAATAGACTCTGCATACCCCATACGGTACATTTTTTCTACATATCGAATGGAATACCACATTTTAAAAATCCCATCCTCGAAAATTACGCAAGGTCTTGCCACGGCAAATTCATCTTTCGTTTCATCGGCTTCTATACATGTAATATCTTTCATTTCCCAATTGATACCATCCGAACTTTCAGCATATCCAATTTTGTAATCTAAAAACAGTTTACCTTCAACTTCTATCCATTTAGTTGAAAACCAATGCCACATTTTGTAAATTCCTTCATGTAACAAGACACTTGGTGCTCCTTGTGAAGTGGGTCGGAAATCCTCTCTTTTTAAAATGGGAGCTTTACTGGTACGAGTAAAAGTTTGACCATGATCAGTAGATTCTATTAATCCAGCATAAAGCATATAGGGAACTCTTCCGCATCTTTGATAACCAACAGTATAAACGTAAAGTTTCTTGTCTTTTACAATAAGGCTACTGGGGACTATTCCACTATCGTCAAAAGTACCAAGGTCTCCAATATCAATTACCGGTTCTTCGTTTTCGTAAAGAATTTTTAATGGGTTATCCGCGCAAACATCAATATAATTAATTCTGCAAAAAATATTTTCGTCAGCAGATCCAAAAAACACCCGTATCTTATTTTCTTCTGCCATAAAATAGGGAACTGGAAGCTGCCCATATTTTTTGTTCCACCATTTGTCACCTGTCGGTTCCCAAATTAAACCTTGCTTTATCCAACTCATAACCTTATTCGGGATCTACTCCAAAAACTTCGTAACTCGATTTTATTTTTTTTGCAGGACTTCCAACATAAATGGAACCTTCTTCAGTGTCTTTTACAATAACTGTCCCGTTTCCGGTTACACCATATTTACCAAATTGAATTTCGTCGTTGAAAGAAGAGTTTACTCCTAAAAATGAATTACGTCCAATTTTACAGAATCCAGAAATTACTACATGAGAAGAAATAAAGCAATGATCTTCAATTTCTGTTTGATGACCAATGTGATTCCCACTCCATAGAATTACGTTGTTTCCTATTTTTACTTTAAACTGGATTACATTTTCTTCGAAGACGAAAGAGTTTTCGCCTATTGTAGCATTATGCCATTTGAAGGCATTACTACTTATGTAAGAAGCGAATTTATACCCAAGCTTTTTCCCCTTTTCGTACATTTTTTGACGCAATGTATTCAGTTTTCCAAATGATGCAGCTGCAAACATTTCATATTCAGAAGGAGGATATACCTTAGTAACCTCTTCGAAATCTACAATTGGTAAGTTATTCAATGAATCACTTGTTCTGAATTCTTTATCAACAGTAAATGCAACAACCTCATAGTGAGAATCGTGTATGAAATAATCGGCGATTATTTCAGCCGTTTCACCAATACCGTAAATAATTAATTTTTTAGTTTTTTCCATTTTTAAAATTTAGGAAGTCTTCATAGTTTCTTATGTAGTCCTTTTCTTCATAATTATGAGATGCTAATACTAGGCAAACAGAACCAGATGAAAATCCTTTCTCAGACGCCCAAACACCAGGGGGTATGTGCAGCCCATAATAAGGTCTATTCAAATTAACTGTCCGTTTGTTTCTTCCATCATCTAACTCAACGTTAAAACTTCCGCTGGCAGCAATAAGAAGTTGGTGGCATTCAAGATGTGCATGTGCTCCTCGATTCTCGCCTCCAGGAATATCATACAGATAAAAAATCCTTTTTATTGGGAAAGGTACTGACTTTTCACTTGCGATTGGACTAATGTTTCCTGATCTAAATACAATCTTACGAAATTCTATTATTGTACAATCGAAAACGCTCATTTTATCATTTGGCTTCAAGGGAGATTCGTTTAAAAGTTTCGAAATCACGTATGTAGTTACTTTCATCATAGTAACCAGAAGAAATTACCATACACAGCGCATTAGTTGAAAAATTTTCTAAAGAACGCCAAGTTAACTTAGGAATTAAAAGACCGTAATATGAACGATTTAGGGAATACGTTTTTGAATTTGTGCCATCATCAACAATTACGTCGAAACTTCCAGAGAGAGCAACGATAAATTCATTCATAGTATGATACGCATGTCCGCCTCTTACGTCACCTCCAGGAACATCATATACTAAATAAGTGCGTTTAATCTCGAAGGGAATATGATTATTAGATTCGATGAACGAAAGGTTCCCTCTCTCGTCTAATATTTTTGGTAATTGAATGATTTGATGTTTTGTGTAATTCATAACTTTAAACAAAGCTAATTAATTTAATTTAACTTCTTTGAAGCTATCCTCATTTTCTAAAAACCATTGGTATGTTTTTTTTATTCCTTCTTTTAATTCAATCTTCGCTTGCCAACCGGCTTGATCCATTTTGGAAACATCCATTAGCTTACGTGGTGTACCATCTGGTTTTGAACTATCCCAAATGATTTCCCCTTGATGCCCCACAATTTCTTGGATAGTTTCCGCAAGTTCCTTTATTGTTAAATCCTTTCCTGTACCCACATTATAAAGGTTGTCCTGAAGCTTGTTTTCTAAAGCAAAAGACACCGCTTCTGCGAGGTCATCTACATGAAGAAATTCACGCATTGGACTTCCCGAACCCCAAAGTTCGACCCCTTCGACAGGCTCAAGGGCCTTAGCATTTTGGCTTTTAATTTTCGCTTCGTGGAATTTTCGAATCATTGCGGGCAGCACATGGGAAGTTTTTAGGTCAAAATTATCATGGGGACCATATAAGTTTGTTGGCATTAAACTCACGAAATCTTTACCGAACTGTTTTCGTATTGATTCACAAGCTTTTACTCCAGCTATTTTAGCGATAGCATACCACTCATTAGTTGGTTCGAGACTGTCGGTAAGCAGATACTCTTCTTTTAATGGTTGTGGTGCTAACTTTGGATAAATGCAAGAACTACCTAGAAAAATAAATTTTTGAACATCGTATTTGTGAGCCGCATCGATGAGGTTGTTTTGAATTTGTAGGTTTTCCATCAAAAAATGGTATGGATACTCATTATTCGCGAGAATTCCACCAACACGAGCAGCAGAGTCGATTACAATCTCAGGTTTTTCTGTTTCAAAGAAATCAACCACTGCTTTTTGATTGCGCAAATCAAGTTCTTTTGAGGTACGACCGATAAGATTGGAATATCCTTTAGCTGCTAAATTGCGCCAAATGGCAGATCCTACCATTCCCCGATGACCTGCAATGTATATTTTTGATTGTTTGTTCATGTGCATTTGAATCGTTGAGTCGAATTATTGAACCAAAAACCAGCTGTTTAACATATTTGGTCTATTGTATAGCATGGTTTGTTTTGTTTGCCAATCGATTACATTTTTTCCGGCTGCCATACAAATTGCTTGTCCGGCTGCTGTATCCCATTCCATTGTTGGTGCAAAGCGCGGATAACAATCCGCGATGCCTTCTGCAACCATGCAAAGCTTCAAGGAGCTGCCTTTTGAAATCAACGCTATTTCACCGACTTTAGTTTTTAATTCTTCAATAAAGTCTTCTGTTTCTTGTGATAGGTGAGATTTACTGGCTACAACTGTGTAAGTTTTGTTGTCACTTTCCCTTGATATTGGCAGTTTTATAGCATTATCCCTTCGATCTGAATAATTATCAATGGTGACTTGTTCTAATTTGAAAGCACCATTTGCATCCCCGAAGTAGAGTATTTCTTTAACAGGAACATATATTACCCCTAGAATAGGAATTTGATTTTCAATCAATGCAATGTTAACAGTAAATTCACCGTTTCTTTTTATAAATTCTTTAGTTCCGTCTATTGGGTCAACAATCCATAATTTGCTCCATTGTTCTCTTTCCTCATAAGAAGCGATATTTCCTTCTTCAGATAGCAAGGGTATTTTTGTAGATAAAAGCTCGTATTTTATTAATTCATGAGCAGCTAAATCAGCTTCAGTCAACGGAGAATTATCGGCTTTAGTTTCAATGCTAAAATCGCCCGAATTATATATTTCAAGAATGGCTTTGCCAGCTTTTAGCGCTGCATTTATAGCGGTTTCTAACATGTGTTTTTAATGCAGTTCAGTGAAGAACAAATCAATCTCATTACAATCAATTTAAAAATTGAATGAGTAAAATGCTACTCAAAATAATTCATCGTTTGGTAGCCACCATCTTTCAGAAATTGTTCTTTCTGCATGAGTTTTACGTCACTTTGCATCATGTCTTTCACCAACTCTTCAAGAGTATATTCAGGTTCCCAACCGAGTTTGATCTTTGCTTTTGAAGCATCGCCAATCAACAAATCTACTTCTGTTGGTCTAAAGTATTTTGGATCCACGTTTAGCACCTCTTTTCCTATTGGAAGTTGGAAGTTTTTATTGTTGCATTTAGCAACAAAGGCTTTTTCGTTCACACCTGTTCCTTCAAAGGTTAATTCAATGCCTACTTCACCAAATGCCATTTTTACAAATTCACGAACGGGTGTCGTTTTGCCAGTTGCAATTACCCAATCTTCCGCTTCATCAGCCTGTAAGATCATCCACATCATTCTTACATAATCTTTAGCATGTCCCCAATCTCGTTGAGCGTCCAAATTTCCTAAATAGAATTTATCTTGTAAGCCTAAAGCAATGCGTGCAGCTGCTCTAGTGATTTTACGAGTAACAAACGTTTCTCCTCTTAAAGGTGATTCGTGGTTAAAAAGAATCCCATTACAAGCATACATATTGTAGGCTTCGCGGTAATTAACCGTAATCCAAAAAGCATACATTTTAGCCACAGCATAAGGACTTCTAGGATAAAAAGGAGTTGTTTCAGTTTGAGGAACTTCTTGTACTTTGCCATATAACTCCGAAGTAGAGGCTTGGTAAATGCGACAGGTTTTCTCCATCCCCAATAGTCGAACAGCTTCTAAAATTCTTAAGGTTCCTAATCCATCAGCGTTACCAGTATATTCTGGTGTTTCGAATGAAACATGCACATGAGACATTGCAGCCAAATTATAGATTTCATCGGGTTGAATTTCTTGAATCAAACGTATTAAATTGGTACTGTCCGTCATGTCGCCGTAATGAAGAATAAAATTTCTGTTCTCCACATGAGGGTCTTGGTATAAATGATCGATTCTATCTGTGTTGAAAAGAGAAGACCTTCTCTTTAAACCATGTACGATGTATCCTTTTTTTAATAAAAATTCAGAAAGATATGCACCATCTTGACCTGTAACACCTGTTATTAATGCTTTTTTCATTGAATGTAAATTATACTTAATACTATTAATTAGATCAGTTGATCAATTTGCTTTCTTCTTCTTCAAGTTGCTGATAGGTATCTTTAACTTCCTGTGATTTGGATTTATTAAGAATTAATAGCGCATCATCGGTATTGACAATAATTGTATTTTCTAAACCCACGAAATAAGTAGGTTTATTTCCTTGAATGACCATGTTTCCTTTATTGTCTGTTGGATGTCCTTGTTGTTTTAAAAAGTCGTACACCGCTTCAAAACTGCCCATATCACTCCACTCAATATCTGAATGCACGACTTTTATCTTGTCGCTTTTCTCCATTACTGCATAATCTACACTAATGGAGGGAATCGCTAGTGATGCCGATTCAGAAAGGGCTTCATCTTGTTCAGATGTATCAAGTGCTAACTTGCTTTTAGTAACAACTTGTGGAGCAAACTTTTCCATTTCAGATAAATACACACCCGCTTTAAAGCAAAACATTCCGCTGTTCCATAGAAAAGAGTTTTGTTTTAAAAATTCTTTTGCTGTTGCTTCGTTTGGTTTTTCGCGAAATGAAAGTACATTTTCACCATTAAACTCGATGTAACCGTAACCGGTTTCTGGATGTGTTGGCTGAATACCAAAAGTCACTAAACAGCCATTTTCTGCGAGATGAATTGCCTTTTCTATTGCTTTTTCGTATTGTGTGTTCTCTGTAATGATGTGGTCAGAAGGAGCGATTAACAAAATGTCCTCCGGATGAACCGATAAAGCAGCAAAGCAAATAGCTGGAGCGGTATTTCGAGGAACACTTTCGGTAATAATCTGATAATTAGAAACCTTATTCTTTGCCAAACACGCTTTGGTAAGATTGAGGTTGGATTGGTTGCCAACAATGAACAATTCATCGCAATATTTGCGATTGCGATGAATTGTTTTTTCAAACAAAGACTGATTTCCAAAGAGCGGTAAGTATTGTTTCGGTTTCGACTTCCTCGAAAGTGGCCACAACCTGCTGCCAACACCACCCGTTAATAATACGTGAACTATTTTTGTCATTATATGTTTAGTGTGCTACAAACTCAAGAAATTACATGGCTTCGCCCTTGTCACTCCCATCAAATATTAGCGGAGAAACCTTAATTTCTTTGTATAAAACATTTTCCACCCTTAAACTAAAGTTAGTTCTGATTAATGGTGGTATGGTTTATGCCTTTAAGCAGCAAAATTATTTTTTATTTTTTAAAAAAATTCAAATTGGTCTAATTATGATTTTCCAATTACAGTTAAATCAAATCCAATTGAAGATAGCTCTTCCACATTTAAAATTCTTCTTCCGTCAAAAACGAAAGCAGGTTTTAACATCTTGTTATAAATACTTCTCCAATCCAACGTTTTAAATACATCCCACTCTGTAAGTACCGCTATCGCATGTACGTTGTCACAGGCTTCATAAGCAGATTTCACAACTGTAATGCGTTCGCGATGGTTTAAGTGTTCTGGATTCAGGTATGCTAAATCTGACATAATTTGAGCCTCGGTTACTTTAGGGTCATAAATAATGATATTAGCTTGTTCGTTAAGCAATTTATCAGCAACATATATAGCCGCGCTTTCTCTCGTGTCGTTTGTATCTTTTTTAAAAGCCCAGCCTAAAAAAGCAATATTTTTTCCCGAAACAGTATTAAACAGTTTTTTAACAATGTTGCGCGCAAAACGATCACGCTGATAATTATTCAACAAGATGACTTGCTCCCAGTAATCTGCTACTTCGTTCAAGCCATACGACTTAGCAATATAGACTAAATTTAAAATATCCTTTTGAAAACAAGAACCGCCGAATCCAACAGATGATTTTAAAAATTTAGGCCCAATTCTGCTATCCATACCAATAGCTCTTGAAACTTCATCAACATCAGCCCCTGTGGCTTCGCATACAGCTGACATGGCATTAATCGAAGAAACGCGCTGAGCTAAAAAAGCATTGGCGGTTAGTTTCGATAACTCTGAAGACCATACATTAGTTGTCAAAATCCGCTCACGAGGAACCCAGTTTGCGTAAACATCGACTAAAGCTTCCATGGCTAATCTGCCTTTTTCCGACTCCTCTCCGCCGATAAGCACACGATCAGGATTTAACAAATCCTCAACTGCTGTTCCTTCCGCTAAAAACTCAGGATTAGACAAGATTTGAAAGTCAACCCCGTTTCCAGTATTATCAAGTATTGTTTTTATGGCCTCTGCTGTTCTTACTGGTAAAGTTGATTTTTCAACAATTATTTTATTGCTTTTTGAAACTTCTGCAATTTGGCGGGCACACATTTCGATGTATTTTAAATCTGCTGCCATTCCTTTACCTTCTCCGTAAGTTTTGGTTGGAGTATTGACAGATATAAAAATCATTTCAGCCTCATCAATAGCCTTTTCAACATTTGTACTAAAAAATAAATTCCTTCCTCTTGCCTCCTTTACAACTTGTGATAAACCAGGCTCGTAAATTGGTATATTTTCAACATTTTCATCGTTCCAAGCGGCAATACGTTGGTCGTTTAAATCTACAACAGTCACATTGATACTAGGGCACTTTTGAGCAATCACAGCCATTGTAGGACCACCTACATATCCCGCACCAATACAGCAGATTTTAGTAATTTTTTTCATTTCATTTATTATATTTCGAGATGTTGTATTAAATTTTTTGTTGACGAAGATAAAGATTCATGTTTATCTTCCAATATAGTTTTTGCAATTTGTTTACCTAGCTCTACCCCCCATTGGTCAAAAGAGTATATGTTCCATATTATTCCTTGAACGAAAATTTTATGCTCGTAACATGCGATTAAGGCGCCTAAGCTATCTGGACTTAATTCTTCTAAAATAATATTTGTTACAGATTTTTGTCCTTCAAAATCTTGATGTTTATTTACAGAAATATCAGGTTTGCCGAAACGAAGGGCTTCACCTTGAGCTACAGCATTAGCATTCAATAACCTATGGCCAGCCTCCACGCTTATTGAGTTTTTAATAATTATGATATCCATTGGGATATTAGACGTACCTTGATGCAACATTTGAAAAAATGAATGCTGTGCATTGGTACCAACATCTCCCCAAATTACAGGACTAGTATTATAAGTAACACGCTCTCCATTCCTATCGATACTTTTTCCATTACTTTCCATAGCAGCTTGTTGAAGGTATGGTACAAATTTTGAAAGTCTTTGTGAGTATGGTATAATTACTTCTGACTGAATATTTTTAAAATTTGTGTGCCAAATCCCAAGAAGAGCCATAATTACTGGTGCATTTCTATTCTTTGGAGTATTTTTAAAATGTATGTCGGCTTTTTCAGCCCCTTTTAAGAATTGTAAGAATTGGTCGTAACCAATTGATAAGGCTATTGTAATACCAACTGAACTCCATAAACTGAATCGGCCATTCACCCAATCCCACATTTGAAAAATGTTTTTAGAGTTAATGCCGTACTCGTTTGCTTTAATTGGATTTGCTGTGACTGCTATAAAGTGATTGTTAATTGACTCTAATTTGCCAGAATACTGACTTAAAACCTTATTTTTAAAGTAGTTTGCATTAGAGAGTGTTTCTTGAGTGGTAAAAGTTTTGGAAACAACAACAAAAAGGGTCTCTTCCAAATTTATCTGTGAGAGCACATCCTCAGCGCATTGTGGATCAACATTGTTCACGAAATAAAATTTGTGATTCGAAATTTTATAATCTTTTAAAGCTTCAACAACCATGTCTGGTCCCAAATCACTCCCGCCTATTCCAATATTTACGATAAATTTAAATGGTTTTCCCGAATACCCTTTAAGAAGATTATCATGGAATTGTTGTGTAAATATCTTTACTCTTTCTCTTTCTCTCTTGATCTCAGGTATTACATTTAGGTTGTTTACCATAATCGTCTCAGAGTGAAAATCTCTTAAGGCACAATGTAGAACAGCTCTATCTTCAGTTTCATTTATTTTTCCTCCTGAAAAAAGTAACTCTTTGGCATCGTCAATATTAGTTTCATCACAAAGAGAAATTAATAATTCGAAAACGTTAGTAGGTGCTAGGTGTTTAGTAAAATCAAAGGTTAATGAACCCAACCCAATCTTTTCATTAAAAAATTTGTTAATTTCTAACTCATTGTTGTTATTTGATGTTAATTTCAGGATGGTTTTCCAGCTTTTTGATTTTGATGGGTTTAACTTTGAGAGCATCGGTATTATTTAATATTTTTAACAAAAATAGTTCGTTGCAAAAATAAAAACAAATCAGACTTAATAGAACATTTGAATAAAAGATGTGAATTATCGAATAAAATTTTATTTTCTTTTTTTTTTTGCTATTCTAAAAAAATAAAATACTTTTGTTCCAAATTATTTTAAGTCAGTTAGTTTAACCATCAAACAATCTTTGTGTGTTTTGTGTTGGCTAACTTTATTAGTTGAATTAACAATAAAAATATGAAACATTTTTTATCAACAACAATTGCTTTAGCATTAAGCTTTTTAGTTTACTCTCAAACGGATTACAACAAGTTTTCAATGGGGGTCAATGTTGGAACTCAAAGAGGGCCATCGCACATCGATAATGCTAATAAACCATTTAATTTATTTTTAGCTGCCAACGGAAGGTATATGCTGAATAATGTATTTGGTTTCTCTTTGGATTTAGGTTACCAAAGATGGGGTTTTAACGCATTAGAGGATTACCATACGAATACAATTAGATATTCATTGAATGCAGTAGTTAATGCAGGTAATTTATTCCGATGGAATGATTGGACGAAGCGTTTTGGGCTTTTGCTCGAAGCTGGTTTAGGCGGAGGTCATTTATGGGCTTCGGATCGTTTGTTAGAGGATGTGGATCCTTTAACAGATAGAATGTTAGTGCTGAATTACGGATTCAGACCTCAGTTTAAATTGAATGAACGTTTTTCGCTGAATGGTCATGTTGGTTTTTATTATAATGTAAGACAAGATGTGACTTTTGATTGGACAAGTCAAATAGAGTCGCCAGGAGCAAACGTTCAAGCGTCCTACTTTGTTGGGTCTGTTGGGATTTCATACAACTTCGGCAAAAAAGACAGACACGCTGACTGGGTGCCTTTAGAAGGGTCGGATGATTCTAAATTATTAGCCTTGGAAGAGCGTTTAAGTGAAATGGAAAACAACATGAAGGACGATGATAATGATGGTGTGCCTAACTTCAGAGATGAAGAGTTAGATACACCAGAAGGAGCGGTAGTTGACTCTAAAGGTGTTCAAATTGTTGATACTGATGGTGATGGTATTCCAGATGAGTACGACAGATGTCCTAATGAAAAAGGTGAGTGGGGTCATAGTGGTTGTCCAGATTCAGATGGTGATGGTATTCCAGATTACTTAGACAAGTGTCCAAACGAAGCTGGTTTGTGGTCGCTTCAAGGTTGTCCTGCTTCTGCAAATGACGGTGTTATCAAAGAAGTTGTAATCGATCCAGTGACAGGGCAAAAGAAATCAAACAATGTTAATTTTGTAATAGGCCAAGCTGAACTACAAAGTGGTTCTTTCAAATCCTTAGACGGTGTTGTAGATATTTTGAAAAGCAACCCTGACTATAAAGTGAAAATTAACGGTCACGCTTGTAGTATTGGTGATGAAAGTTTCAACATGGAGTTGTCTAAAAGAAGAGCTGAATCTGTTCAAAAATACCTAGAAAAGAAAGGTATTAAAAGAGATAGAATGATTATTACAGCATTTGGTGAAACAAAACCTGTTGCAGATAATAATACAGAGGATGGCAGAATTAAAAACAGAAGAGTAGAGCTTGTTATAGTTCAGAAATAGTAATTCTTAACAGAAAATATAGTTAAGGGGTAAGCTAAAAAGCTTGCCCCTTTGTTATTTAGAAGTTTTCGGGATTTTAAGTTTCAAGAATATTATTGTAGTTTTGAAAAAAAGTATTTAGATAATGATGTTTCCCAAAAGTTTGATATTTATTCTATTGTTTTTACCTATCATATTGTTTTCTCAAAATAATTCTTGGTGTGGTTTTGATACTTGGTTGGATTCTCAATTAGTTCAAAACCCTGAGTTTTTAGAAGATGTTAGTAAAAAAATAGAAGAAAATAGAGCTGATTTTATACAGTCAAGAGACGACTTACTTATTATTCCAGTTGTATTTCATGTTATTCATGATGGTGGTCCAAGTAACATAAGCATGGAACAAATTCAGAGTGGAATAGACATAATGAATGAAGATTTTCGAGCTTTGAATAGTGATTCATCACTTATTAGAAATACAGAAAACGCCCCATATCGGAAAGTATTTGCAGACGTAAATGTTGAGTTTCGATTGGCTAAAATTGATCCAAACGGCAATTGCACCAATGGTGTACAGAGAAGGTTTGCGCCTCATTTAACAAATCAAGCAGGCGAGGATTGTAAATATGATGATAATGGCGGACTCAGTGCTTGGCCCAATGATAAGTATTTGAATATTTGGACGGTTAATTCTATTGGTTCTAGCAGTGGACAAGGGATAACTTTGGGTTATGCTTTTTTACCGTATAATAATTGGGGATCTGGTCATGGAATACTGAATCGTCACGATAGAGTTGGTAATATTGGAACAGCAGCGCAATTTGGCGGTAGGACATTGACGCATGAAATGGGTCATATTTGTGGCTTGTTGCATACGTTTCAAGGAGGTTGCCATACTGCTGACTGTTTAACTACTGGAGATTTCGTTTGTGATACCCCTCCAGTAGAACAGGAGTTTGGTTGTAATCAAAACCTAAGTACATGTTCAGATGTTCCTATTAATGATTATTACGGTTTTGACGTACTCGATCAAAATGAGAACCACATGAGTTATAATACTTGTAGATTAATGTTTTCAAATGGGCAGAGTGATTTAATGCGAGCAAACTTTAATTCTATTTCAAATTTCATTTCTCTTACTTCTGAAGACAATTTGGAAGCAACGGGTGTTTTATTGCCCGATGAAATTTGTAAAGCTGACTTTTACACTAGAGATACAGTCTTATGTGCAGGGCAATCCATTCAGTTTATCGATAATTCTTTTCATGCTCCAACTTCATGGAGTTGGAATTTTGAAGGCGGACAACCAAATCAATCGTCGGATCAAAATCCATTAGTAACTTATACAGAGCCTGGCATATATAGTGTTGAATTAACAGTTTCCGATGGTCAAAACGCAGCCACGATTTCAAAAGAGTCACATATTGTAGTATTGCCGAGTGGCCAAACATTACCTTATTTTGAAAGCTTTGAAGAGTATTCAAGTTTGTTGGATTCAGATTGGCAAGGAATACAACCTGCAAATACAATTGGTTTTGAAATTACGGATTTGGTTGGGTTGACAGGGAATAAGTCGTTGTTTTTAAATAATTTTTCTTTACCGTCAGGACGATTGACTGAGGTCACTTCTGAGCTTATTGATTTGTCTAGCATACAACAAAGCATGACGCTCTCCTTTCGATATGCCTACAAGAAAAAGGCAACTTCTAATAATGAGCGCTTACAAGTATTAGTTTCAAATGATTGCGGAGAGACTTGGTCAGCAAGAAGAACCATATCTGGAAACTCGCTCGGGAGTCAATTATCTGCAATATCATGGAGCCCTTTATCAGAAGATGATTGGGTAACGGTTCATATGAGTAATATTACTAACGCATTTTGGGTGGAAAATTTCAGGTTTAAATTTAGTTTTTTAAGCGATAATGGTAATAATATTTTTATAGACGATATTAATATTTACCAAGGGCAGCCTTCGGATGATATTGTGTTAAGTACTATTGAATCAAGCAACAAAGATTTGATTAATTTTTCACTTTATCCAAATCCTATGAATGAAGAGGCTGTATTGAGTTTTGAATTAAATGAGAACCGCGATTTTGACATTAGCATAGTAGATATGAACGGTAGAATTTGTTCCAATTCTTTCGTGAAGGCGAACAAAGGGAAAAATAATGTCATTATTTCTCGAAACAATTTGAATTCAGGAATCTATTTTGTTTCTTTAAGGGATAAAAGCAATAATGATGTTAAATATTTAAAGCTTGTGTTGAATTAGTTTTAAATTTTTCGTTTATTTGTTACTAGGTAAACAAATCTTACCGTTTAAATAAATAATTTCTGGTTTCTCAAATTTTGACAGTATCTTGCGTGTGCTAAAATTTTTGAAAACTATGAAAAAACTTTTTTTACCCCTTTTATTTTCCCTAAGCTTTATATCTTTTTCACAGCATCAGCACAATCATGATGATGTTGTTCCTTGTCATACAGATGAATATACAGAGCAAATGCTTAGTGACATGTCTCCCTCTGAAAGACAAGAATACCTTCAGAAAAGAGAAGAATTGCGTCTGTTTACAGAAGAATTTATACAACAAAATCCTGAATTGTTAGTTTCTTCAGAATCAGGGGATAGGTCTATAGAATATACTATACCTGTTGTTTTTCATATCATACACGCCGGCGGTTCTGAAAATATTTCTAATGAACAGGTAGAAGATTGTATTCGTATTATGAATGAAGATTTTCAAAAATTAAATTCGGACTGGCAAAATGTGAATGAGAATTTTCTCGACATAGTAGCTGATGCACAAATAGAATTTAAGTTGGCTAGAAAAGACCCTCAGGGTAATTGTACTAATGGAATCACTCGAACATTTTCTCAAATTACGAATGGAGGAACTGGTCAGCAACGACAGTCAGTTGTGGTTCAAAATCACGGAACTTGGCCGGGAAATAGATATATGAACGTTTTCGTTGCAGCTGACATTGGTGGAGCGGCAGGTTATACAACTTATCCTGGAAATACTGGGATGGGGAACGGAATTCATGTCCTACATGACTATGTTGGTAGTATCGGAACAGGAATGCCGACAAGAAGTAGAACAATGACCCATGAAGTAGGTCATTGGTTAAACCTCCCGCATCTTTGGGGGAACTCTAATAATCCAGGGCTTACATCAAATTGTAACTCAGATGATGGTGTTGAGGATACACCAAACACTATAGGTTGGACAGTGTGTAATAGAAATGGTCAATCCTGTGGTTCTCTGGATAATGTTGA
>SKGS01000045.1 GCA_007117355.1 Lishizhenia sp.
ACGGAACTTACGGAGGTGAGATTGTACAAGAAGGAACATACATTTGGAAAATACAATTCAGAAGTAAATACAACGATAAACGTGAAGTGCATCATGGTCATGTGACGTTGATGAAGTAGGGGAGGAGAGAAATACTGGTATCTGTATTCATGCTATTTCACTTCCAGTTTAAAACCAATACCGTGAATATTTTGAATTGATACGTTTTCGTCTTCGCTCAAGTATTTTCTCAATTTTGTAATAAATACATCCAAGCTTCTGCCAACGAAATAATCATCTTGCCCCCAAACACCATTTAAAACGATTTCTCTAGGTAATACTTGGTTTTCGAATTTGCAAAGCATTTTTAATATTTGTGCTTCTTTCTTTGTCAATGTTCTATTACCTGATTCATGTAAAAGTTGGAAGTTTAACGTATCGAAAGTGTAACTTCCTAGCTTGATGTCTGTCGATTCATTTTCCTCCGAAACAATATTTATTCGTTTTAACAGAGCTTTAACTCTTAATTCTAATTCTTCAGAAGAAAACGGCTTGGTTAAATAATCATCCGCTCCAGCTTTAAAACCTTCTACTTTATCTTCTGTCATTGATTTTGCAGTAAGAAATAATATTGGAATAGAATCATTTATTTTACGAATATCTCTCGCTAATGAAAAACCATCTTTCTTTGGCATCATTACATCTAAAATACAAAGGTGAAAAGTACCTTCATTAAACCTTACAAAACCATCCATGCCATCGGTGCAAAGTGTTACCTTAAAACCTAGTGATGATAGTTGTTCCGAGATTATAAATCCAAGACTTGTATCATCCTCAACTAATAATATATTTATTTTGTTAGTTTTCATTTTTATTCAATTCGTTTTTTATGGTTATCACGACATAATATCGGAACAAAATTTCTTTCAAAATTACAAAAATACTTTACCTGCAAAAAAGTTAATAAATGCTAGTCGTTGTATGGAAGCCAGATCGAAAATTCACTTCCATTGTCAGGAGAAGATTTTACGTTTATTTTTCCTTTATGTGCATCAATAACTAGTTTGACATAGTATAAGCCTAATCCGAAACCTTTTACATCATGAAGATTTCCTGTTGGAACGCGATAGAATTTTTCAAATATTTGTTTTAGATTTTCTCTTTTTATGCCGATGCCATTATCTTGAATAACAATTTTGATTCCTTTATTTTCAGTGATGGTTTTAATACTTATCTCAGGAGTTTTAATCGTGTATTTTACCGCATTATCAATGAGATTGAAAATGACATTTGTTATATGCACTAAATCGCCAGAAACATTGGAAGGCTGCGCTTGTAAATCTAAATCTATTATTCCCTTTTTTTCAGATTGGTTAAATCTAAAACTTTCCGCAGCCTCTTCTATAATCTCATGAATCGGAACATTTACTTTCTCTATTACCAATTCATTTTCATTTAGTTTAGCGATATTTAAAACTCTTTCTACTTGATTTTCTAGTCGTTTATTTTCCTTATAAATAATGCTAGCAAATCTTTTTAGACGTTCTGGGTTATTAGAAAAATCCTCTTTTAGCATCATTTCACTTGATAACCCTATTGTTGAAATAGGAGTTTTTAATTCATGTGTCATGTTATTCATGAAGTCCGTTTTTACTTCTGAGATTCTCTTTTGCTTTATAATCACAAAAATGGTAAAACTAAAAAATAGTAAAATCACACAAACGATAATAAAAAGATAAAACCAAGGAGATGAATTTTGTTCTAGGCTCGATGAATCTTGAAAGCCTTCAATCTTTGGGAAAAAAACAGTAAAGTAATGACCATCTTTTTTCCATTCTAAAGCTGGAGAAGTAATTCCAACAACGGAATCTGAAATTGGTGCATATAATGAATCTCTTGAAAACTTGATAAGGTTACCATAAACAATACTATCGTTAAAACAATCATAAATTCCATATTGAAAATCTTCTGATATTCCATGGTCGTAGAAGGTGCGTTTGAGAAGTTGTTCCAAATAATAAGGATGTAAATCTTCATTAATATCAACTAGAAAGTAACTAGAGCTTTTCTGTTTAACAGCACCGTACAAATCAGAACTATCTGCCTGATGAGTACTTATTTCCTCCGTTACATTTCTGAGTGCAACTCGAACTTGTTCTTCAAATTGTTTCAGATTTAGGCTGTCTTGACGTTCTTGAAGCATTATGGTTGTTTGCTGCGCATTTATTGTGCTTCGAATCCATATAATTTGTGTAAATAAAATACTCAACAAGGAAAGTAGTCCAAAAATAATAACTGCATTGATTGTTTTTCTACTCATAAAGAATTGAATTATTTGGACTTAATTTATGTCAACACCTATTTATTTAGTTGTTTGTATTTCTCTATTTTATCACAAATTTATTAAATTTTCTTTGGGAAAATGTTTGCTTTTGAAGAAAGTCGCAAGCTTATCTTAGGGTTATTCATATTCCTTCGTTTTACTTGGTATATTATGTTAGAGAACTTATTCACTTATTCATTCTTATTGAAAAATTATATTATTTGTTTTAGATATTTCGCATCTGTTAATCATAATCAATTTGGCTGGGCTATCAAGGATGAAAATATGACTTTTGTTGTCTATCTTAAAATTATTCTAGGGAAATTAATGACCATATTCATTTCTTTACCAACTCAAAATACCTTTCAAAAATTAGTAGAATATTTGAGTTGTTTTGTCGAGTAAAATCAATAGTTTACAGAAAATATTTAATAAATGCGTAAAAATAATTTGTAAGTGAGAAAAAAGCAGCTAAATTTAGGGTAACAATTTTACGAACTAAACCAAATGTTATGATTATACTTCTATCTTTAATTTACTTAGGTGCCATCGTTTTTATTTCCAAGGCTTGGTACAACATTTTCTCTTTCTACTTCCAATTATCAAGAAAATATGCAGGAACGGAAGCTTCACTCTATTTATTTGATAGGTCAAATTTAGAAGAATGGGATAATTACAAGGTAAGGTCCTTGTACGGTAAGTTATTACTTGTGAATATGATTTCATTCACGGTAATATTTTTCTTTACAGCTCTATATCACGTGTATTTTAACGGGATTTAAAGCTAGTGATTACCGATGGTGCTTCAATGCGATGTAATTTATAAGTGTAAATTGCGCATTAAATGTTCTCTTTTCTCCAATGTGTTGAATTAGTCCGCCTAATTCGAGTTTAACAGAGTTGGTCAAAGCATAGCCGAGCCCAACGAATGTTCGGTTTCTATCTAAGTATAAACTTTCAACTGATGAGGAATTTTGAATAAAAAACTCATTGTATAAGGAAATAAAGAATGTTTTTGCCACGATTTCAGGTTTGTTCAATGCGATATAGGCACTCAACCAATAACGAAACCTCCACTTAAATTCATCTTCCAAAAATCGTTGCTCTAACCGATAGCGATGCGTAGTGAATATGTGTCCGAAACGCTGCTTTGTAAAGAACTGCTGATAAATTCTGTTTTCATTAAAACGCATACTTTTATCAATTGGGCAGTATGCTTCGGGTCTATTATGAATGAAAGCATATCCTACCAATATATTATTGTTATCGTTCGATAAGTTCCAACCTATTCCATTTCGAATAATAAATTGCTCCAATTGAGAACCTAAATTATGATTTCGATATTGGATTTCATTATGTAAATTGATATTCCCTTTTAGTGCAAGATTGTCAAGGTATCCATACCAAGCTGATTGAGCTAAAGCAAAACTTTGAGCAAAGATTATAATCAGAAAATATATAAATGACCTTATCATAATTATCAAAATCGTTTGACTAAAATTGACAGTTTAAACTATGTCAATTCTTGCTGCAAAGTTCTTATGAATCGTAGAATTTATTGGATACAATTGTTACAAATAGATTACAGGTGAAATTGTATTTAGATTTTTTAAAAACCTGAAGTCTTGGAATTCGTGTTAAGAATTTTCAATCCCCTTGAACAATCTATCGAAGTATTTCAAATTTCGTTTATTTTTGCTTTCTATGGCTGTACGTTTATACTTTACTTTTTTAATTCTCTTTTTTTCGCTCTTACTATTTTCATGTGCTAACGAAGAGCAAACTCGTTCTGATTTTTTGATTGAAGAAAATTTCGAAGAAGAAGAAGAACTTACATCGATAATAGAAGTCATTGAAATTGATACACTTGAAGAACGCTTAATTGCCGCTGGCCTGATTGGAATTCAATCCATAGATAATAGAATTATGATTGACTTAAAATATACAACAACAGACAATTTTATGGGAATTAATCTTTACGGTAATGTTTCTGATGCTTATCTTCAACCAGAAATTGCTAAGAGATTGTCAAATGTTCAGTCGCATTTAAGTAAAATTGATTCTAATTTAGTTTTGTATGTATTTGATGCAGTAAGACCTTTGTCAGTACAGCAAAAGATGTGGGATGCATTGGATTCTATTCCTGTTAATGAAAGGGTAAAGTTTGTTAGCAATCCAAAAAATGGAAGCATTCATAACTATGCCGCAGCGGTTGATTTATCTATTTATAATCTACTAAAAGATACCTTGTTAGATATGGGAGCTGGATTTGATGATTTACGTAAAATTGCTTACCCAAAATTTGAAAGTCATTTTCTGGAAAAAGGTGAATTAACACTAGAGCAATTGAATAACAGGAAATTACTAAGAAAAGTTATGCGGAAAGAAGGTTTTCATGTGTTAGAAACGGAGTGGTGGCATTTTAACGCTTGTTCTCGCGAATCAGCTAAAAAGTTTTATGAGTTAATCCATTAAAAATGTTTGAAAGGTTATTTAATTTCTACTAACTTTATTGACTTACATGAAAAAACGACACAAACAAAAATTCATTGCTTGGGGCTTCTTGGTTTGGGGACTATTGAATATTCCTCTTTTACTAGCTTATAGCAATAAGTTTGTTGTTTTTGGCATTCCGTCGTTTTATTTTTTAGTATTTTCAATTTGGATACTTTCCATTTTATTAACTTTTATTTGGTTAAAGCGATTTAGTGAGTAATTTATCTCTCATAGCAGTAATCATTGGATACTTAGGCGTATTGTTTTATTTGGCTTTTTGGGCTGAAAAGAATCACCGTTCAAAAATGGTTAATAGTCCATTTGTCTATGCACTTGGCTTAGCGGTTTATTGTTCAGCGTGGACATATTATGGAAGTGTTGGTGTGGCAGCGAGAACAGGACCCGAATTTTTAACCATTTACCTAGGGCCAGTTATTGCAGCCCCATTTTGGATTTATATTCTCATGCGAGTTGTAAAAATTTCAAAGTCGTACAACGTTTCCTCTATTGCAGACTTTATTTCTCTACGTTATGGAAATAATCGGTCGCTTGGAGCTTTGGTAACACTTATATGTGCTGCAAGTATTATCCCTTATATTGCTTTGCAATTAAAGGCTCTGTCAGAAACTTTTCAGTTGATTACCACTGGCAACACGGCAATTTCACATAAAACCTGGTTAGTTGATACTTCTTTTTATATTGCATTAATACTCGCTTTATTTGCCACTTTTTTTGGAACGTTGAATTTAGATGCTTCAAAAAACAAAAAAGGAATTCTTTTTTCCATTGCCTTTGAATCAATCTTAAAGTTGACCTTTTTCTTAGTAGTTGGCATTTACGTTACATTTTATTTATTCAACGGAACATCTGATATCTACGAGCAAGCCTCTCCTACTATCAATCAAAAAGGTCTGGACGGAATTTCCTCTCTCACAAGTGGAATAAATTGGTTATTCAATATCGCTCTTTCATTTTTAGCGATCTTTTTATTGCCAAGGCAATTTCAAACAAGCGTTATCGAATATGCCAATCAAAAGCAGTTGAAAACAGCCATGTGGGTTTTTCCTTTGTATCTTCTGCTTTTTAATGTTTTCGTGATTTTTATCGCTTGGGGAGGACTTGTACTTTTAGGCGATAATGTGAATTACGATTACTTGACTTTGTTAATTCCATTGAGTCAAGGTAATGATACGCTTGCAGTTTTGGTCTTCTTAGGTGGTTTATCGGCAGTTATCTCTATGGTGGTTGTTTCTACGTTAGCTTTATCTACTATGTTGAGCAACAATTTAATAATCCCTTATGGTTTTTTAAATCGTTTTATGGATAAAAAAGCTTTAAAGAACGAACAAACAATCAAAAATATAAGAAGAGTAGCAATTTTTACATCGATTGCTTTGGCTTATTGGCTTTTTGCCGGGATAGGCGCTAATGTACCGTTGTTTGATATTGGTTTAATTTCATTTTTGATTATCGCTCAGCTTGCACCATCTTTTTTCTTGGGTTTATTTTGGAATAGAGGTTCTTCAAAAGGTGCTATATTTGGAACAATTCTAGGTTTTTTGGTCGTTATTTATACTTATTTATGGCCATTTATTGCAACTGAAATTCTGTCCCAACCAAGTTATGTAAATCTTGTCAATTGGGGAGATGGCTTCTTACATCCGCAGCGCTTGTTTGGTTTAGATTTTTTAAGCCCCATGGCTCATGCACTTTATTGGAGTTTACTAATCAATGTTTCAGTTTATATTTATTTTTCATTGGCATTTAAAGGGAATTATCGAGAACGTAATTATGGGGAGGTTTTTGTGAATGGAGATTTATTAAATGAAAATTCGGATAATTCTTTAGTTTGGAGAGGTGAGGCTTATATGGACGATATTCAAGCTATTTTGGTTAAATTTTTAGGAGAACAACGTACTCAAAAAGCGATTCGTATTTTCAAGAAAAGATATGGTATAAGTCCAGAAGAACAATTAGCAGACGCTAGATTTATCAACTTTTCTGAGAAATTACTTACTGGAGCCGTTGGAAGTGCCTCGGCACAAATATTAATCGGCAAAGTAGCCAAGGAGAAACCTGTTTCTTTACCGGATGTTTTGAAAATTCTACAAGAAAATAAAGAAGCATTTGCATCAAGTAAATCTTTTGAAAATCAGTCTAACCAACTAAGAAAGTTGACTGATGAATTAAAAAAAGCCAATGCTGCACTCATTCTTCAAGACAAACAGAAAGATGACTTTTTAGACACTGTTGCTCACGAACTAAAAACACCAATTACATCGATTTATGCTAGTGCTGAAATGTTACAAGACGATCCGGAAATGCCTGAGGAAATTCGTGATCAGTTTTTAACAAATATGTTAAATGATGCCAATCGATTAACACGACTTATCAACGATATTTTAGACTTGGAAAAATTGGCAACGGGTAGGGAGGTGCTAAAGTTTGAAAAGGTCAAAATGAAAGAATTTGTAACTGAAATAATCCATTCATACGATGCAATTGCAGCACAACAAAATGTTACTATTATTGCTGAAAATGTGGAGGACGTAGCTTTACATATAGACAAGGATAAATTTGCACAAGTATTGCTAAATATAATTTCGAATGCCTTTAAGTTTGTAAATGCGAATGATGGTGAAATATGCATCGAAGGAAAGGTAATTGCTGAAAGACAAACCTACTATTTACAAATTACAGACAATGGATCTGGCGTTCCAGAAATCGATCAACCCTACATTTTTGATAAATTTTATCAGACACAAGACCAGACGTTTAAGAAGCCAAAAGGAAGTGGATTCGGTTTAGCCATTTGTAAGCAAATAGTTAAACTTCACAATGGAAAAATTGGTTTAGACGCAAACTATAAAAATGGTGCGAGATTTTTTATAGAGTTGCCGATTTCGGTAAATTAGTTAGGATGTTTTTTGTTGGAATCAGTTAGCAACTTCTATCTTAGGTTTTAATGTTCAGTGGATTTGATTAATAAGGATTAATTATAGAATTGAAAATTGTTCAACTAATTATAAAAATCCAATATTAACATAAGATTAATTTTTTCACGATAAACTAGTTTAATCCCTTGATATCAAAGGGCATTTTTAAATAAAGTGAAAAGGTTGTCAAAAATCAGGCTGCTATATCATAACTTTGTCTTAATATTGCAACAAATTAGAGCGTTGTTGAACAAATTTTCGAAGCTCCAAGTTTTATAATATGACAAATACCCGTATTCGGTATAAGCGGAAAATTAGAATAATTAACTTTTTTGCTGAACTCATAGGTTCTAGTATCTTTTCTTTACTTTTCTTTATTTTTATTTCTAGGTCTTTGTCACCAGACTTTGAATATGGAGAGATTCTGTTGGGCTTGTATATTGGTGCTGCTTATTTTGCAGGTGTTTATATTCCTTTTCATACCTACAGGATTCATATTATTCCGTTTATTTCAATAATTCGATCGCTGCAAAAACGCAAACCAAGTATTCTTTACTATAAAATTCCTGCTCAATTGATAGGTTCGTTTTTAGGAACATATGTTTACCACCTTTTTTATCGTGTAATTGGTGAGGAAATAAATACGGTACACATGTGGTCTTATGAAGTATCTAATTTATCGGACTTGATATTTTTCAACGCACTAGCAGTTTTTATTCTTGTTTATGCGTTTTATATCATCCAGTTGTTGTTCAAAAATATGGGATTCACAAGCACTTTCTTCTTTGCTATCGTGATTCAAGTTGTTTTTATTTTTAGCTGTCATGTTAGTGAACTTACGGCTTTAAATGTTTTTGGATATTTCAGCTTGTATCTTATTGACGGAAATCCAGGTTTTTCTCATTCTTTTTTGCCCCTGATGTTGATTCATTTTATAGTTCCGAGTTTAGTATCTTACGGTATTTACTATTACATCCGAGATAGGTATATTGAGAGAAGTAGTAAAAACACAACTAATAACCAAACAGCATAGTTATGGATAGGTATAACATAGCATCGCAAATAATTGGAGAGAAAAGGTATAAATTACTTAACCTATTTTTTATTCAAGAGCGTACGTTTTTCCGTTTATTAGCCTTGTTTTTAGTTATTGCTGCTGTAACTTATCCGTATCCAAAAATTGCAATGTGGGTAGGATTCTCTTTTGCAGCTTACTCAGCTATAGCCAATGATTCTATACAAAGTATCGGTACTTTTATCGCTTCGAATTCTGAACGGAAATGGTGGTTGCTTTGGCTTTATATCGGAGGGATTTTTGTAGTAACCGTTTTTTATTCTTGGTACTTTTATAATGGTGATGTTTCCCATCAACGTTTGATGGCAACTAATGCAGAAGGTGAATTAAAATTCCCTGAAGCGGAAAATTACAGGTTTTTGCAACTTACTGCCCCAGTGGTATTATTGCTTTTAACAAGACTTAGAATGCCTGTTTCAACAACGTTTATGTTGTTAAGTGTATTTAGTGCTAGCTCACAAGGTATCTTGTCTGTTGGGCAGAAAAGTGTACTCGGTTACCTTATTGCTTTTGGTGTTGCGATAATCGTGTGGGTGATTTTAAACCCAATAATTAAACGGCTATTAAAAGGGGAAATGCACCCTGTTTGGATTGTTATTCAATGGATAATAAGTGGGTGGCTGTGGTCTATGTGGGTAATGCATGATGCTGCGAATATTGCCATATTTTTGAAACGATCTATTTCTTTTTATGAGTTTGTTGCATTTGCGAGTGTTATCTTTTTCGGTCTTGGCATGTTGTTTTACCTTCGCGGAGATAAAATTCAAAAAATAGTTACCGAAAAATCGGAAGTTTCAGATGTTCGTTCGGCTACGATTATTGACTTTGCCTACCTAATTGTTCTATTTGTATTTAAAGAAATGAGTAACGTGCCAATGAGCACAACTTGGGTATTCATTGGTCTGTTGGGTGGAAGAGAGTTAGGGATGCGCTTGGTGAATAGGAAAAAAGACAAGCTTTCTGAAGGAGGCATGACCATGAAAAGTACGATAATCATGGTTTTAAGAGATATAACTTTTGCGACTATCGGTTTAATTGTTTCGGTTATTTTAGCGATAATGATTAATGATTCATTACAACAGGAACTCATCGAGTGGTTTAATAGCTTTTAAGATGTTAAGTTGTTGGTTATTAAGGTTTAATTAGATTTTTGCGTTAGAATTTGTACTTGCTTTTCCATAATTCTTTAATATGCTGTGCAATTTCGTTTTCTCTCTTTGAACTTCCAGGAAAAAAGAAGTTAGTTCCTTTTAAATCGTCAGGCATAAATTCTTGCTCTACGAAATTTCCGGGAAAATCATGCGAATATTGGTATTCCTTTCCGTAGTTTAATTCTTTCATTAATTTCGTTGGAGCATTTCTCAAAGCCAAAGGAACGGGTAAGTTTCCTGTTTGTTTCACCAATGATTGAGCAGCGTTAATGGCGTTGTATGATGCATTCCCTTTAGGTGAAGTAGCTAAATATACAGCGCATTGCGATAAAATAATTCGTGCTTCTGGCCATCCAACCGTTTGTACAGCTTGAAATGTAGAATTTGCCAAAATTAAAGCAGTTGGATTTGCAAGACCAATGTCTTCACTAGCACTAATAAGTAATCTTCTAGCTATAAATTTCGGGTCTTCACCACCTTCAATCATTCTAGCAAGCCAATAAACAGCTGCGTTAGGATCGCTTCCACGTATGGATTTTATAAATGCAGATATGATATCGTAATGCTGTTCACCATTTTTATCATAAAGAGCAATAGAGGTCTGTGCAATATTCGTTACTACCTCATCTGTTATTTCTACTTTTTCATTAACAGAAAATGAATCAACGATTAGCTCAAATAAAGTTAGGAGCTTTCGTGCATCACCCCCAGAAATTCGCAATAAAGCATCCCATTCTTTGATAGTAATTGTTCTTTTTTGTAGCAACTCATCATTTCTTACCGCCTGTTCAACTATTTTTATCAATTCATCTTTCGATAAAGGTTCAAGTGTATAGACTTGGCATCTAGAAAGTAAAGCTGAAATAACTTCAAAAGAAGGGTTTTCTGTTGTTGCCCCTATGAGTGTTATAATGCCTTTTTCTACTGCTCCAAGTAAAGAGTCTTGTTGTGATTTTGAAAATCGATGAATCTCATCAATGAACAATACTGCTCCATCATTAGAAAACATTCCTTTTCCTTCTGCTTTTTGAATAACCTCTCTTACATCTTTTACTCCAGAGGAAATAGCCGAAAGGGTGTAAAAAGGTCTTTTTAATATGGATGCCATAAGTAAAGCCAAGGTTGTTTTCCCAACTCCTGGAGGCCCCCAAAAAATCAGTGACGGTAAACGACCAGCTTTTAGGGTTGGGGTTAATCTACCGTTTTCACCAATTAGGTGTTCTTGCCCTATGTAGTCTTCCAAACGTTTAGGACGCATTCTTTCCGCTAGTGGAGCGCTTGCGTTTTGCATAATTATGGCTTTTTATGTTTCCACCTTTTGTGTGACCAGAGCCAATATTGAGGATGCTCATTGATAACCATTTCCAAATATTCGGCATGTTTATCTAAAACAAATCCTTCTTTTTCTTTTGTTACATCCTCAGAAATAGGGTAGAATGTAACTTCATAAAATCCTCTTTTTTTCTTTCTAATACAACCAAATAATACCACTTGATTGTATTTAGCGGCTAACTTTTCAGCTCCTTTCATCCAACCGGTGTCTTGATTTAGAAAAGTATTCCAATATGCGGTTCGAGGATTTCCCGGCGATTGGTCATTAACCATAATGCTCAATGTAGGAGTTTCATTATTTACCAATTCTGAAGCGAAGTATCTTGGAATTTCCCTCATGCTCATCATTTTCATACCGAATCGCTGACGAGAATTTAATACAACTTGATTAAAAAAGATGTTTTTTAGTGGTTGATACGCAGCTATTGTGCGATGTTTCATTTGTTGCGCAATGCCAACAGCATAATATTCCCAATTATTGTAATGTCCACATAAAACGATAACGCTCTTACCTTGTTCGTGATATTTGTGCACAATTTCGGGGTTTATCAACGCACATCTTTTACGGATTTCCTTTTCTGAGATAGTTAATGACTTGGCACTTTCTACAAGAAAATCAGAAAAATGTCGATAGAATTTCTTTTCTATAATTTTAAGTTCATCAACTTTTAAATGAGGGAAAGAATTTTTGAGATTTTGTCGAACTACACTTTTTCTATACCCCATCATGTGGTATCCAACAAAGTAAACTAAGTTTGATACACCATAAAGCATAAAAAAAGGCAGGTGCGAAATAGGCACCACCACTAAGTAGTATAAAGCTTTACTAAAAAAGTTCGACATTCATTAAAAAAGTTCCAAAAATAGCGTTTTAATTAGTTAAGGGTTAACTTAACTTCATAAGTTTTTAAGAAACGCTAATATTTTGTGCATATTGCCTAAATGATGGAATCTATCCAAGATAAATTTCTTTGCTAGTAATTGAAATTCACTTGAAAGATTTTAAAATCTGATTCGAGCAAATCCCATAGCAAAAGACAAGGCATTTGAATTATTACTAAAGAATGAGAATGCATCACGCGAAGCAAAACCAAACTCATAAGCTCCATCTTTCAAAATGAAGTTAATACCAAGTGGAATGTTATGTCTATAAACGCCTCCACCAAAATAACCAGCACTTAATTGAAGCCATTTAACAGGTTTGAAGTCGCCTCCAACAGAAATAACGGCATTTTGCAAACTTCCAGGAGCAGTTCTATCGAAAGGAGCGACAATATCAACACCAAGACTTACTTGGTCAATAAAATCAATACTTCCTCCAAGTCGAAAGTTAGCAGCATTAGGAAGTACTAGTTCTTCTCTGCCTTCTAATGTCATTATACTTCCTGTAGATAAAATTTGGTCTAGTGATTGAGTTATATCATCGTCGTTGAGACCAGGTATAGTAATTTCTGAAAATAATGTATCTCGAACAGAATAAACATTAGATTTATAAGTGACACTACCTATGTTGTTTACTGATGCTGCTATTCTAATTTTTTTCATTAAAATAACACTAGCTGCGAAATCTAGTCCATAACCCATTCCGGAAATATCAGGAAATAAGCCGTTGTTTTCAAGCACAGCTGATGGGTTTGTAGTTTCAATTGCGCCGTAATCTATCCCAAAAAAAGGAGATAGGGAAGAGTTCATTTCTACTCCATCGTCATTTGAGCGGAAGTCAACCATTGCAACAGACTGAATAAATCTTCCACCGATACCTCCGTAGATTGCAAGTGTAGAGTCATTTCCGAGTATTCTTCTCCCATAGCCAAAGTTGTATTCTCTGTTCCAACGAAAGTTAATATCTGAACCATTGGTAAGTTCACTCAATAAAACAGGGTTGTTTAATCGACCACTAATTACTGCGTTCAAAGTATCTTCACCAATATTCATGTTGTTAGCAATCATACTTGTATCGCCGTTTATAACAATTTGGAGAGAATCAAAGTAATTCGATAATTTACCTCGAAAAATAATGTCTGCTGTTTCATCATTTAAACGAGAATACCAATTATAATTCTCTCGAATTGAAAGAGCTACTCCGCCAAATTTTTCATTGTAGAAGTAACCTCCAAACCAGTTGTAGTCTGCATTAATTGCAACACCTGATTGGGCATAATCAGCAGCAGCTTCTCGCTGTCTATCCCAGTCAACTTCTGGTTGACTATTACTTGTAAGATTGTTGTATAATCCTTGAGCTGCGTTTCTCATTCTATCTCTATCAAGTGTAGGGCTGGAAATCCCAACAGCAAACTCCGTCATACCTAGAACAGTGTTTTTATTTTCGTATCCTGTTCCCCAACCTAAAGCAGAGTTGTTAATGCCCAAACTTTGGTAGTCACGAAGGTAGGGTGTAGCAACTCCTTTTCCAATGGCTGTGTATGCAGAATACTGGGTTTGACTTTGAATGATGAAACTCATTCCTAACAAAGAAACGATTAACAGAAGGTAATTAAACTTCATAAGAGTTAGTATTAAATAAATTTAGTGTTTGTTAAAATTTATATGTAAAAATATAAAAGTAATTATTTTTAGTTTTGATTGATTGAAATAGAACCTATTTTTTTATTGATATTTTCAAAAAAAAGTTTGTGAAAAAGTTTTTTACATTTAAAATCTTTGTAATTTTGCACCACAATTGTTTCATTTCATAGTTGATACAATAGGTTTTATAGTTTTAGCATGGTTAGGTAAAAGAAGGAATAAGTGTAAGGCATTTATTCCTTCTTTTTTTTGCCTGAACTTTTTC
Organism: Lishizhenia sp.; assembly: GCA_007117355.1. GTDB lineage: Bacteria > Bacteroidota > Bacteroidia > Flavobacteriales_D > Crocinitomicaceae > CSBr16-161. The sequence continues at coordinate 14,084 of SKGS01000045.1, forward strand.
GGTAACCTAATAAACCCCTAATGAATATTTTATTTATGTCCCTTTTAAGCTTATTCCTCAAGGTGGAATTATTCATTCAGATTAATTATTTGGCACTTCAATAATAGAAATAACTGCTAAATAAGTATATTTATGCTAAATTATTATATATTATGAAAATTTGTCCTCAATGTCAGTCCAAAAAAGTGGTTAAAAGTGGTGTTGTAAAAGAAAAGCAGCGCTATAAGTGTAAGGACTGTGGCTATCACTTTACGGTCAATAAAATAGGTAAACAGATTGACATGTATTATGTAACAAAAGCATTACAGCTATACTTAGAAGGTTTAACATATCGTGAAATTGAGCGTATTTTGGGGGTTTCGCATGTCAGTGTGATGAATTGGGTAAAAAAGTACAACATCCATAAAGTTAAAAATACAGATTATCATCCAACCTATAAAATTTTAAGTCAATCGGAATTATCCAAATACTTCGCCGATTCAGAAAACACAAAAGGTGCCGGCGTTATTGTGACAGAGTTAGGCGATAAATATATGGTGATTAAGTGGGAGAGGTTTAAGTAGATTAAAAACCAATGTAGTAGGGGCGTATTGCAATACGCCCCTACTACATTGGTTTGATTCGTCTAACATCTAAAATTTAACATCTTACCACCTATCTATACCATTTTTCAATTCTTGTTTATTTCTTCTCAAGTTCGTGGTGTTCAATTGCGCTTCTAAACACTGCATTAAATTACTGAATATGAGAAACTATTTGCTACTATTATTTTGTTCTTCTTGCTTTTCATTTTTTGGAACAACCCAAGAAAATAAAGAGCCTAAAGATTCGGTGACCTATACCAAAGAATTTTATGGTTTTGCTCGTGTTGATTACAGTTGGGATACCAGACAATCAGCTTATGTAAGGGAATATCACTTGAACTTATGGCCGCT
>SKGS01000222.1 GCA_007117355.1 Lishizhenia sp.
CCTTCTACTTTCGTCAAAAAAAGATAAAATCCCATAACTCATGGACGATAATTTTGAATTCCATTATAAATCAAGTAATTTTGCAATGGTTCAATATTGAACCGTTTAACATACAAATTATTTTTTATGAGTCAAGTAAAGCAAAATGACAAAGTAAAAGTGCATTACACAGGTAAATTAGCAAACGGACAAGTTTTTGATAGCTCAATAGAGCGTGAACCTATGGAGTTTCAAATGGGTCAAGGACAATTGATTCCAGGGTTTGAAAATGGTATTATAGACATGAAGGTGAATGAGAAAAAAACAATCGTTATTCCTTCAGATCAAGCATATGGTGAAGTTCGTGAAGAATTAATTCAAGAAGTTCCAAACGACAGACTTCCTCCAGAAATTAAACCAGAAGTTGGTATGGGATTAGTATCTACCACCCCTGAAGGTCAAGAAATTCAATTGGTTGTTAAAGAAGTAAAAGATAACGCTATTGTCGTTGACGGAAATCATCCGTTAGCTGGTCAAGAGTTAACTTTTGATGTAGAAGTTATCGCTATAAATGGTTGATAGAAAGGGTTTTATAATTTTTTGAAATCGTATATAAAGACAAAAAATCTCCTCAAAAATATCGAGGAGATTTTTTTTGTCTTATTTTTAAATGCTACCTCTACTCCATTTGTTTCGATTTAAGTCATTAATTTTTTCGCAGACAGAATCTATAATTCTACCTAAGAACTTTAAAATCATGACTAACGTCAAAATAAGTTGTTAAATATGAATCAAAGTGTAATAAAGATTATAAATTTGAATTTTGCTTGTTTATTTTCATGAATTAAGAACTTATTAATGAAAACGTTTAATACAAATCAACTTATAAAAGAATTGAAAACCATTACGGCGAGTAATATTGCAGTAATAAACAAAAAATGCGTTCACCTAAATATTGACCAACTAAATTGGCGTCCCATGCATGGGGCTTGGAATATTATTGAAGTATTGTGGCATTTGAATGAGTATGCAAAGTATTATCACCCTACTTTTGAGTCGAAAATTGAGAATGCTAAATTCAGAGATTTTAAAGAAATTTTCACTCCTTCTCCATTAGGTCGAAGTGCTTGGAAGTCCATGAAACTCGGACGAGCTAAAAACATTAAACGTAAGTTCAAAGCACCAAAACCTATGAATCCAACCTTCATTAATGAGTTGCATGGAGAGAATGAACTCACTGCTTTTATTGAGCATCAAGAAAAATTACTCACCTTATTGGACAAATCAAATACGGTGAATTGGCGTAAAACGAAAGTTCCAATTTCTATTTCCAAACTAGTACGTTTGCGTCTTGGAGATGCTTTAATGTTCGTTATTTATCATAATGAAAGACATATTCAACAAATTGTCAATATTCTCATTCATCCTAATTTTCCAAAGAAAAAATGATGGATTCAAGCTACATTATTGCTATTGACTCAATTATCCCCATGCGTAAAGAACCGAGTGATGCCTCTGAAATGGTCTCACAATTATTATTTGGTGAGCTTGCAATTGTAACGGATACAGATAAACAATGGCTTAACATTACCTGTCAACACGACAATTATTCTGGTTGGATTGACAACAAAATGGTGTATAAAATATCTGCTTCTTTTTATACGCATTTCTCCGAAAATTTTCTTTTACAAATGGAACCTGTGCGACAATTGAAAACTCCTTGGGGACCAATGTTTACAGTAATGAATAGCAGATTCCCTTCTCTAGAAGGTGCTTTTGAATTCGAAAAAATTAATTTTCAGTGGACGGGTACTCCCCTTCCCTTTCAGTCGAAAGAAATTAGTGAGATCGCTAGAATGTATTTAAATGCGCCCTACTTATGGGGAGGAAGGTCTCTTTTCGGAATTGACTGTTCTGGATTTACACAACTTATCTATCATTTTAAAAACATCCTTCTCCCTAGAGATGCGTCACTTCAAGTGAATATTGGTAAAAATTTGAATTTCAATAACTCAACAGTTGGAGATTTAGCTTTTTTTCATAATTCATCGGGCAAAGTGACACATGTTGGAATTATCATTGAAGATAAAAAAATCATACATGCCAGCGGCAGAGTTCGCATTGATTTTTTAACAGAAGAGGGCATATTTAATAGGGAAAAAAATAAATTGACTCATGAATTACACAGCATTAAACGGATTTTAGATTAAACTTAATAATTTAAATCGCTATTTTTGCCGAAAAGAGCCACAAAATGAAAATACTAATTACCGGTGGAGCCGGATTTATAGGAAGTAACTTAACAAAGAGACTTTGCGACGATGGGCATGAAGTTGTCGTGATTGATAACTTATTACGCGGAAACAAAATAGACAGGGATACCTTTTCTAAAATCACTTTTGTTGATGGGGATGTACGCGATTTTGATAGTGTTAAAGAACTCTCCAAAGGCTGTGATATTATCTTCCACTTCGCTGCTGTGTTAGGAGTGGATGTTGTTGCAGATAACCCAGTGGAAACAATGGATGTAGAAGTTATTGGTACACGCAACATCATAAAAGCAGCAGAAATCAATAATGTTCAAAAAATCTTATACGCTTCAACTTCTGGCATCTATGGTCATTCGGCTATTGAATCTGCTTTAACCGAGGAAGTATTAGTTGATCCTAGAACATCTTACGCTATGGCTAAACGCTACAATGAAATTTACTTGGCTTCTCACTATGAAGAAAAAGGATTAAATGCTATTGCCTTGCGCTTTTTCAATGTGTATGGACGAAATCAGGACAATCGAATGGTTGTTCCTCGCTTTTTCGAACAAGCAATGGAAAACAAAAAAATCACTGTATTCGGGTCAGGTATGCAAACTAGGGATTTCACGTATATAGATGATACTGTTGAAGCATGTGTTCGTTTGATGAATGTGGATGGATATCATATTGTAAATATTGCAAATGAAGCGGAATGGAATATTGAGCATTTAGCCAAAGAAATTAAAGAAATCACACAGTCTGAATCAGAAATCACCTTCATTGATGCTCCAAAGAAACGATACGATTATGAAGTAGAAAGACGTGTGGGAAGTTCTGATAAATTAAGAAGACTAATTGATTATAAACCTGAAACCACTCTACAAGAAGGGTTAAAGATTATTTACGAAACAAAATATAAGCATGACTAGAGATCAGCAAATTTTTGATTTAATTCAACAAGAAAAAGAACGTCAATTAAATGGATTGGAACTTATTGCTTCTGAAAACTTTGTGAGTGATGAAGTGCTTGAAGCAATGGGTTCAGTACTTACCAATAAATATGCGGAAGGTCTTCCAGGTAAACGATACTATGGGGGATGTGAGATAGTAGATCAAGTAGAACAACTTGCTATCGATCGTTTATGTAAACTTTTTGGTGCGACTTGGGCTAATGTTCAACCGCATTCTGGTGCACAAGCAAATGCAGCAGTTATGCTAGCTTGCTTACATCCTGGAGATAAAATTCTTGGATTTGACCTTTCACATGGAGGACATCTTACGCATGGTTCTCCTGTTAATTTTTCAGGAAAATTATATGATCCTCATTTTTACGGTGTAAGTCGTGAAACAGGTTTAGTGGATTACGATGATTTAGAAAGTAAAGCTAAATTATTACAACCTAAAATGATTATCTGTGGAGCTTCTGCTTATAGTCGTGATTGGGATTATGCACGAATTCGAAAAGTAGCAGATGAAGTTGGAGCACTTGTTTTAGCTGATATTTCTCATCCGTCTGGATTAATTGCTAAAGGTCTATTAAATGATCCGCTTGAGCACTGTCATATTATAACCTCTACAACCCATAAAACGTTGAGAGGTCCTAGAGGAGGTATAATTATGATGCGTCACAATTTTGACAATCCTTTTGGAATTAAATGGAAAAATGGAAATCTACGTTCTATGGCTTCTTTACTGGATGCTGCAGTATTTCCAGGTACACAAGGTGGTCCTTTAGAGCATGTAATTGCAGCTAAAGCAGTTGCGTTTGGACAGGCTTTGACAGATGAGTTTAAAGTGTACCAACAACAGGTAATAAAAAATGCCGCTCTTATGGCGAATGAATTTGTTAATAAAGGGTATAAAATTATTTCAGGAGGAACAGATAATCACTGCATGTTGATTGACTTACGTTCAAAAAATATAACAGGAAAAGACGCTGAAATTGCATTAAATAATGCCCATATTACAATCAATAAAAACATGGTTCCTTTTGATACAGAGTCGCCATTTGTAACTTCTGGTATTCGCGTAGGAACACCTGCTATTACTACAAGAGGAGTAAAAGAAGACATTATTCCTACGATTGTTGAGTTAATTGATAAAGTAATTACAAATCACGCGGATGAAAAGGTAATTGCAAGAGTTAAAGAAGATGTAAAATCTTTAATGGAAGGAAAACCATTATTTCAATAAAAATAGTTAATCACAAAAAAAAACCGAGAAACAATTTCTCGGTTTTTTTATATTTACATTTTTCATTATTTATCCTTTATAAAAGGGAAGCTTTACCACTTTTGCTTTAATCGATTTATTTCTAATTTGAATAAATAACTCTGTTCCCTCTATCGCCTTTTCAGTAGGAACATAGCCGAGTCCAATTGCTTTGTTTAAAGAGGGGGACATTGTACCAGAAGTAACTCTTCCAATTTGATTACCTTGTTCGTCTACAATCGGATAACCTTGACGAGGAATCCCCTTATCAATCAATTCAAAAGCGACTAATTTGTTTTTTACACCTTCTTCTTTTTGTTTTGCTAAAGCCTCACTATTAATAAACGGCTTAGAGAACTTGGTAATCCATCCTAATCCAGCTTCCAAAGGAGAAGTTGTATCGTCAATGTCATTACCGTACAAGCAGTAGCCCATTTCCAATCTCAGCGTATCTCTTGCACCCAGTCCAATAGGCTCTATCCCCCACTCTTTTCCAGCCTCTAGTACTTTATCCCATACTTTTGCTGCGTCTTCATTTTGTACGTAAATTTCAAATCCTCCACTACCCGTATATCCTGTAGCAGAAATAATTACATTTTGGCAACCTGCAAATCGCCCAACTTCAAAGGTGTAAAACTTAATGTTTGTTAAGTCTGTATTCGTAAGAGATTGCATAGCTTCTGCTGCTTTTGGTCCTTGAATGGCTAGTAAACTGTACGAATCACTTTTATTTTCCATTTCTGCCCCCATAGTATTATGCGATGAAATCCAATTCCAGTCCTTTTCTATATTGGATGCATTAACTACCAATAAGTATTCATTTTCATCCATCATGTAAATGATTAAATCATCTACTACCCCACCTTTATCATTAGGCATACAAGAGTATTGAGCCTTTCCAGGAACCAATTTACTAGCATCATTGCTACATACTTTTTGAATCAATTCTAGGGCTTTTGCTCCACGAATAAAAAACTCACCCATATGAGAAACGTCAAACACACCAACTGCTTTTCGAACTAGTTCATGCTCGTGTTTTAAACCTTTATATTGAACGGGCATGTTGTATCCTGCAAAAGGGACCATTTTAGCTCCTAGCTCAATGTGTTTTTTTGTCAATGCTGTCTCTTTCATTTTCGTAGATTAAAATTATTAAATGAGCGACTAAAGTAGAAAATGTTTTTGAATCAATAGTGACTTTTTTGTGCTTTATTGATGCATAGTAATGAGTGTGAATAATGAGTTTAAGACAAAGACTATTGAAGTTATCATATGACACCGAAATAATTAAATCCGTGTACACTCTTTAGCCAACTCATTTTATCAAAAACTGATAAAAGTCATAAAAATTCCAAACAAATGTCATAAATTATTTTGATTAATACTTGCACCTTTGTGCTCAATGAGAAATGTACTTTTATTTCTGGATGATAAGTTGCTAAACGATGAAAGCTTAGAAACTATTAGAGTATCAGTTAATCAAGATGATAAATTAACTGTATTCTACGAACTTCCCTATGCTAACAATACCGCTGTGCCACTTATTGGAGATTTAGCCGAAATTAGACTTCAAAAAGCAACTCGATTAGTTTTAAATTGGGTTGAACCAATTACGGATAGTGTGCACTCATATGAAACAAATATTAGTTTTAACATAAATAAAGAAGAAGTCCAAAAAAAACTAGAAGACACCCGACCTACTTTATTTATGGGAAGTAAATCATTAGTTGATCGTTTAAGTAAATTATTCGCTACCAATGGATATGCTAAACACATAAAAACTTATTATCTTTAGGTAGCTCTCGGAAAACTTATCATTCTTCACCAATTATTTATTTCCGCTACATCTCCCCAAGTAAAAACCAAGACTGGATTTCCATCTTTAATGGGAATGATTCTTCTTTTTTCATTCTTGCGATTAATGACTAAATCACTGCTACTCCAGTTATAGTTGATAACTTCATCTTTTTTGATAGTTAAATTATCAAATCCGAAAATACTAAACTGCACATCCCCTACTCCAATAGTTTTTAGTCCAGTAACTTCTATTTTTACACCTTTATTGAAGGTTAAAGAGGTGATGTCTCTTAACTTATCGTATTGAGCATTAACTAATAAGTAATTATTTTCATCTAAGGTTCCAACTACATAAAGATGACCCGTAAATTTCTCTAACTTCTCCACAAAATCTTGAGGCAAAACATAAATTAATGCATGTTCTAATTCAGGGGCTGAGAATAGCTCTGTTGATTGATTCCCTCCTATTGTTTTTTTTCCTAGTCTCCCCCAAATTATAACTCCCCCCATCACACTAAAAAACATGAGTAATAAAACGATAATTAATATAAGAGTAGACTGGAAATAACTATACAATAAAAAAGATGTAAAACCAATTATTATAACCGGTAATAGAGACAAAAAAATACGTATAATAATATTAAACATTTTGAAACAGTGTTTTCGTAAAGATACATATTTTTCTACTTTAAGTAGTTTCATCCATTATTTTAGCACCAAAAGTCCTATTCAAAAAGTGTAATAGTATCCTTTATTTGAGCAAGTCTTATTATATTTATCAAAATTTTTAATATATGCTATTTTCAGTTGTAGCTAGTTTTATTGTGTCAATAATGTTTTCCTTTTTCTCTGGACGTTATGGGGAACGTTTAAAGTGGTTAATAACAGTATTGCCTGTATGTTTATTTCTTTATTACCTTTCACTTTTTCCAGCAATAAACGAATCAAAGATTTTGTATTATTCTTATGACTTTGTTCCATCGCTTGGTGTAAACTTAAGCTTTAATATAGATGCATTAAGTCACTTATTTTTACTACTTATTACAGGAATAGGAAGTTTGGTTTTTATTTACTCAACCTATTATTTAAAAGGACACAAAAAGCTGCTGCGTTTCTATTTATTTTTGACGATGTTTATGGGTGCAATGATAGGATTAGTTAGTTCTAATAATATCATTACACTTTTCGTTTTTTGGGAGTTAACGAGTATTAGCTCTTTTTACCTGATCGGTTTTAATAACGACGAAAAAGCTTCAAGAAAGTCTGCTATGACTGCGCTTTCAATAACAGGTTTAGGTGGATTGTTTTTGCTTGCCTTCGGTGTTTTAGCAGGGAGTGTAACAGGAACTTATGAGATTCATGAAATGTTAGCTTCACCTGAAGTTTTTGCCAATGGAAATATTGGTGTTCTTTTATTTATTTTTATTTTAATTGCCTCGATTACGAAATCTGCACAGTTTCCATTTCACTTTTGGTTACCTGGCGCAATGAAAGCACCAACACCGGTTTCGACTTATTTACACTCTGCAACCATGGTAAAAGCGGGGATTTATTTGCTATTGCGTTTTGTGCCCCACTTTAAAGATCAAGTACTTTGGTACCCTATTTTGACAAGTATTGGAGCGGTAACGATGATTTATGCTGGTTATCATGTGTTGTTTCGCAAAGATATGAAATCCGTTTTAGCTTATTCTACTATTGCAGCTTTAGGTGTTTTGGTGTTTTTAATCGGAATAGGAACACAAGAAGCCATTGCAGCGGCATTAACTTTTGTATTGGTACATGCGTTTTATAAAGCAGCTCTATTCTTAATTACAGGGATTGTAGATCACCAAACAGGGACACGTGACATTAGCAAACTCGGAGGGTTAAGAAAAGTAATGTTTCCTGTATTCATAATTGCTGGAATATCTGCCTTATCAAGCGCAGGATTTCCTCCTTTATTTGGTTTTTTAGGTAAAGACTTGGTATATGAAGCGACATTACATCACGATAATAGTACATTGCTAACAAGCCTTGCAGTAACAGCAAACGTCTTTCTTGTTTTTGCAGGGTTTTCTGTTGGAATAAAGCCATTTGTTGGTAAGCTACCTAGTTCCCATGAAAACACAAAGTCTCCCTCCCCTATTTTATGGGTTCCTGCGGCTATTCTGGCAGTGGGCAGTTTAACATTCGGCTTGTTGGCGTCAGGTTTACACAAAGCCTTTATTTTTAATGGGGTACAACAATTAACGGGTGCAGATATTTTACCTATCAAGTTATGGCATGGATTTAACTTTATATTGCTTCTCAGTGTTGTAACGCTTTTATTAGGTACTTTGATTTATATATTTTGGAAACTAAAACACAGCAAAGGAGTATGGATACAAAAGTTTGATGTTTTATCTCCGGAAAATTTGGGAAATAAAATTGTGGAGGTCTTTCATTATGTGAGCTATCAATTCACTATTTTTATTCAAAACGGTTATTTACGAAACTATGTGTTAACCATGATGCTTGTTTTTACTGGAATTATGTCATACCACGTTTTTACAAGTCCTCTGAATTTTATTCATTTCGAAGAGCTATTGGAAATAACTATTAATGACATTGTAATTGTAGTCATCATGTTTTCTGCTATTTTATTCAGTGTTTTTAGTCGCTCCAGGTTAGCCGCTATTGCTGGCTTAGGAATTGTTGGGTATGCAATGTGTTTTATTTTTGTATTCTATAGTGCTCCAGACTTAGCCATGACGCAATTCACCATTGATACATTAACAGTCATATTGTTTGTATTGGTGCTTTACCGATTACCGCGCTACCTAAATATGTCCAATACCAAAATACGAATTAGAGATGGAGTTATTGCCGTTTCATTAGGAGTTATGATTGTTCTTATGATTTTAGAAGTAATGAATGAAACGCCTAATAAGATGGTGAGTGAATTTTACACAGAAAACGCCTATGTGTTAGCGAAAGGAAAGAATATTGTAAATGTAATACTTGTAGATTTCAGAGGGTATGATACATTGATTGAAGTAATTGTGTTATCGATTGCGGCAATTGGTGTTTTTGGACTTTTAAAATTACATTTAAAGCGAAATGAAAAATAATAGTAGTTATGCATAGTGTTATATTAAGAACAGCATCCTCTTACTTATTACCGTTATTGTTGCTGTTTTCTGTTTTTGTATTGCTCAGAGGTCATTACTTGCCTGGTGGAGGATTTATAGGGGGGTTGGTAGCTTCTATTGCTTTTGTTTTGCATGCCTTTGCAAATGGACTAAAGAACACACGATTTATTTTACGTATTCATCCTGGTTTTTTAATTCCCTTTGGTCTTACCTTGTCTTTACTAAGTGCTTTTGCCCCCATGATTTTAACTGGGGATCCTTTTATGACGGGATTGTGGTTTAGTACGCCTGCGCCTGTAATTGGAATGATCGGGAGCGCCTTATTTTTTGATATTGGTGTTTACATTGTTGTAATTGGAGTTTGTTTAACAATTATTTTCACCATTTCTGAATCTGCTTAATTATGGAGATACTATTAGCAATAATGACCGGTACACTCTACGCCTCAGGAATATATCTGATACTGCGTCGCAGTTTAGTGAAACTAATTATTGGGTTAGTCCTTTTAGGTAATGGAGTAAACTTATTAATTTTTCTGATGGGTGGATTAACCAAAGGAAAACCCCCAATTATTCCTGAACAATCGAAACAGTTGTTGGAAGGCGTTGCAGACCCGTTGCCACAAGCATTAGTTTTGACAGCCATTGTAATCAGCTTTGGATTGCAATCTTTCGCAATTATCTTGATAAAACGAGCTTACAAAGTGCTAAAAACAGATGACATTGATACAATGAACGAAACAGATTCTATTTAAAAATGAATGCACACGTGATAATATACCCCATTCTTTTTCAAGGACTTTTAGGTGTTCTTTTATTATTCTTCTGGAGTAATATTCGTGCTCAACGCTACTTGAGCATGATTGGAAGTCTAGTAGGTTTATTTGTAGCCCTATTTCTTTTTCAACATATTTGGACGCATGGAACACAGGCGATACAAATGGGTGGATGGCAACCTCCTTTTGGGATATCTCTTGTGGCAGACACCCTATCTGTAACAATGGTACTACTAACACATATTGTAGGACTTGCCGTATCTATTTTTTCTTCAAAAGGAATTGTAGCTTCTCGATTGAAATTTGGGTACTACGCAATTTTACACTTCATGATAATGGGGCTTTCTGGAGCATTTTTAACAGGAGATATTTTTAATCTATACGTTTGGTTTGAAGTCATAATTATTAGCTCATTTGTATTGCTAACCATAGGTGGAAAAAAAATGCAAATCGAAGGAGCTGTGAAATACTTCACGCTAAACATGCTCGCTTCTATTGTTTTTTTAACGGCTATTGCATTACTATATGGAACAACGGGCACATTAAACATGGCGCAATTATCCCAAATTATTCCATTGATCGAGGACAAAGGACTAATAGAAATAATTGCATTGATATTCTTTTTAGCCTTTGGTGTAAAGGCAGGAGTATTCCCTTTGTTTACATGGTTACCCGCAGCTTATCACACTCCCCCATCGGCTGTTTCGGCTCTGTTTGGTGGATTGCTAACAAAGCTAGGACTATATGCCATAATTCGTGTATTCACATTACTTTTCCCTATTACAACTTTAAACTATGATTGGATTGCTTTTGTAGCTATTTTGACCATATTTAGTGGAGCTGTAGGTGCATTTGTACAAAAAGATATTGTGAAGATTTTTTCCTATTTAATCATATGCCACATTGGGTTTATGTTAGCCGGCGTTGGGATTTCCTCCGAAGTGGCATTAGCAGGAGCTGTTTTTTATATGTTTCACGACATCATTGTAAAATCAAATTTATTTTTAGTGAGTGGAGTCTTAAACAGAATTACTGGAAGTACCAAGCTTTCGAGCATGGGGGGAGTCATGGACAATTATCCACGACTAGCATTACTTTTTGCAATCCCTTTATTTTCACTGGTTGGTATACCACCTCTTTCAGGTTTTTGGCCTAAATTGTCTTTGTTTTCTGCCAGTATTAGCAACGAACGTTATTGGACACTTGCTATGTTGATTTTTGGTAGTTTCATGACTTTAGTCGTAGTGGCTAAAATATGGTTGGCTGTATTTTCGAGGAAAAAAACCATCACAACATTAAAAAACTTCAATTACTTTTCCTCATTTACAGCAATGGAGAAAAGGGTGGTTATTGTTCCAATTGTGATTTTAAGTATAGTGTCAATTTACATCGGTTTTTTTGCAGAACACTTGCAAGTACTTGCTAATCGAATATCTTATGAATTAGTCCATCCAAGAGAATATTTTAATGCAGTTTATGAATTTGCTATGAAGAAATAATTATGAAAGTACAGTTTTTATTAAATATATTATTGACAATTGTGTGGGTTTTCTTAACGGGAAGTCTTGCAATAGTGAATTTCACTTTTGGTTTTTTAGTTAGCTTTCTTGTACTATGGCTTATTAGTAGAAAACAAGAAAATAGAAAATATTTTCGTATTGCCCCCAGACTTATTGGTTTTTTCTTTTTCTTCATCTATGAATTAATAAAAGCAAATATTCAAGTGGCAATGGATGTTGTTACACCTAAATTTTACATGACTCCTGGCATCGTGGCTGTTCCTTTAGAAGCAAAAACAAATTTGGAAATTACTTTATTGGCTAATATTATATCACTGACTCCAGGAACATTGAGTATTGATGTGTCAAATGACAAAAAAGTACTGTATGTGCATGCCATGTACATTGAAGATAAAGATGCCTTTATTGAGGATATAAAAAATGGTTTTGAAAAACGATTATTAGCAATTTTAAGATGACAATTTACGAATTTTTATATTACATTATTTTACCGATTCTGAGTATTTCTGGGTTTCTTGTTTTTTTGAGATTTATGAAGGGACCTAGTCTTTCAGATCGGGTAATAGCATTGGATTTATTAATTACAATTGGAATAGGAATAATTGCAATTTACAGTATCATAAACAATAAACCTACATTGTTAGACATAGCTATGATTCTGGCTTTAATAGCATTTTTAGGAACAGTAGCGTTTTCGTATTACCTTGAAAAAAGAAGTAAAAATGAGTGAATATATATTGATTTTTTTTGTAAGTCTAGGCGCCATATTTATATTTTTGGCTGCAATAGGTTTAGTACGTATGCCTGACCTATACCTGCGTATTTCTGTAACTACAAAAGCCGCTACGCTTGGCGTTGGACTTTTGTTAATTGGCACAGCGATATATTTCAAGGAAGTTTCAATTACAACACGAGCTATTGCGATTATTTTCTTTTTGTTCTTAACTGCCCCTATTGGTGCTCACTTAATTGGTAGAGCTTCATACTTTATTGGAGTCCCCATGTGGAAAAAAACGGTAATGGACGATCTAGCCGGTAAATATGACAAAAAAACGCACCGTTTAGAGGGAGAGAAAATTATTGATAAAAAAGAGACATAATTGTTTTCCACCGAACATATCCTCAGTGCTTCATAAATTCTCTGTCACATTTATCGTTATTTTTGTAGTTTGAGAACTTAACATTCAAATAGTAACAAAATGAAACACAATCTAAGTGAAATTACAGCTGTAATTAAAGATAGAAGAACAATATATCCTGAATTTTTTAGTGATCGTAAAGTGCATAAGGAGCAAATAGAACTCCTTTTGAACAACGCAATTTGGGCGCCAACTCACGGTATGACTCAGCCTTGGAGATTTAAAGTATTTATGAATGAATCAAAAACAAAACTAGGTGAGTTTATGCGTGAATTATACTTAAAAAAGGTTCCGGAAAATGAACAACATGAAATAAAGTTAAACAGAACAACAGATCGACCTGCAAGAGCATCTGCTGTAATTGCTGTTTGTATGGAACGTCAAAAGGAAGAAAAAATTCCAGAAATTGAGGAGATTGAAGCGGTGGCATGTGCCGTTCAAAATATGTATTTAACATGTACAGCTTATGGATTAGGTGGGTTTTGGTCTACCCCAAAACTAATCTACACTGAAGAAATGAATCAATTCTTACAGTTAGGTGAAAAAGATAAATGCCTAGGCCTGTTTTATGTAGGTTACCCGACTGGCGAATGGCCAAAAGGGCAGCGTAAACCAATTGAATACGTTACGGAATGGGTGGAAATGTAGAACATGTTACTGATTTAGGGCTAGTAAATTACGTTCAGCACCCTACCAATGACAATTATATTGTATTTCGATTTGCTGAACCGAAACGTGCAGAAACTTTTGAAAATCGACTCACAGAGCATAATATTTGGTTTGAAAAAAGTGAGCAACAGGGGAAAACACGCATTTTTTACCTATATGGCATTCATCGAAATGACTATAAAAGGGTTCAGAAAATCAATTTTTTAGTAGAGGCAGAACATCGCAGCTTTATTATTCGAAATGGCTTGGCAAGATGGTTTTTAATTTTGTTTACTACTGCAATTGTTGCACTAGCATTTTTTGGTTATTGCGCAGATCAAAAAGAAAAAATCAAGATATTAAACCAATATTCTCACTTTACAAACTAAATTTGTTTTTGCGACGTTTTTATTCATAAGATGAGGAAGATATTTAATTGGTTTTTGATTTTATATGTGTTACTTTTCAGTAGCTTATCCTCTTTTTCTCAATCTAGAAAATCATACCCCAATCATTTTGGTTTTCAATTTAGACCGCTGATTCCTATTGGAGTAGTTGGCGATCGTCCATTTGATATTAATAAGGAAGGCTTCAGCACTACTGTAACATCTCGATTTGGTTACAGTTACGGTGGTGTTGTTCGTGTGGGTATTACTAACTTGATGGCAATAGAAACGGGAATTAACTACATAAAAAGATCCTATCGTTTAGATTTTAGCGTACCTGATTCAAATTTAGTCGGACAAAATAATGTGGGCATGGTAAATTATGATATCCCTCTTAATTTATTGGTTTACATAAAATTAAGCAATACATGGTTTATGAATGCCAGTATGGGAGGGTCTCTAAATTTTTACCCATCTAATGTGCGCACATTGATTAATCCATACAGTCAGCATTTATTCATTTTTGAAGGTCGTAGATTTGCCTTTTTTAGCAATGATATAAACGCTAATATTGGTTTTGAATATCGATCTGAAAATGCAGGTATTTTCTATATCGGAATGTCAGGAAAGTTACCAATTCAACCGATTTACTGGATTGCTTCTGAATACCGTTTTGACACCCAAAGAACAGTAGGATTTGATCAAATTGATGGTGCTACGGTTTCTTTAGACTTTAAGTATTTTATTCCGCAGACACAAAAACGTGGAGTTCAATTTAAACCAGGTCCAATAGAGCAATAAGCTAATAAAAATGCGCTCGAAATTGAGAAGTTTATCCTGTTGATCTATGAATTTAAGTAATTCCGTGTAGAGAGTACTAAATCAATACTTTACCTAATTAAAGTAACATGTCCAGTATGTACTTGTCGTTCATCAGTGTATTTATCTCTAAACTGAATTTTCCAAACATAAACCCCGTCCTGAACTACTTTCCCTCCGTATGTACCATCCCATCCTACTGCTGCGTTATTTGATTCAAATAAAACTTCTCCCCAACGGTTAAAGATTAACAA
>SKGS01000188.1 GCA_007117355.1 Lishizhenia sp.
CTATATAGTACTTGTCAATATCGGTGGAATATAAGATATATATAAAGGCCATAATAAGTGATTTTTAACCAAAAAGGGGAAGCTTAACGCTTCCCCTTGTGGGCCCTACTGGATTCGAACCAGTGACCCCCTGCTTGTAAGGCAGGTGCTCTGAACCAACTGAGCTAAGAGCCCGTATTTTTTCTTAGTTGTTGTCCCATTGACCCTCCCGACATTGTGTGTCGGGATGCTCTGAACCAACTGAGCTAAGAACCCGTATTTTTCTTAGTTGTTGTCCCATTGACCCTCCCGACATTGTGTGTCGGGATGCTCTAACTGAGCTAAGAAATTCAAATCAATAAAGATTTTTTTGTTTTTAACAGCTTCGTTAAACCGTTGTTGCGGGTGCAAAGATATACAACTAATTTAATTCAACAACAAAAAAAATAAAAAAAATCAAACTATTTCTGCTAAAAGAAAAAAACTTCCAAAAACGAGAATTGTATCATCCTTATTAACAGTTATTTTGAGCTCAGCTAATGCATCCTTTGGAGAATCGAAAAAAATATATTTTTCAAAATGAAAACCTAACTTTTCCATAAACATTGCTTTTGACATTGCCCTTGAATGATTGAAACTTGTTAAATATGATTTTACTTCTTCAGGGATTAATGATAAAATCTCATCTATTTCTTTATCATTTGAAGCACCATATAAAACATGTAGTTTACTAAAATCAGTTGAAATTGATTTCATAGTCTCAAATAACTCAATTACCCCCTGCTTATTGTGTGCGCCATCAATTATGATTTTAGGACTACTTTGTAATTCTTCCAACCTACCTCGAAGTCCTGTATTCTTAGCAACATTTAAAATTCCTGATTCAATAGTTTGCTTGGATAGTGTAACTCCTTGCTTGTTTATTAAACTCTTAATAGCCTCCCTTGCTATTAGTTCATTTTTTTTCCAAAATGTGGATTCTTTTGAGGTGTCAACTTCTATTAAATTCGCATTATTTAAATGTGCAACCTCTTCGATTACATCTTTGATTTCGACATCTAGTGACATTGTAACAACATCTGTATTTTGTTTTATTATCCCAGCTTTTTCATAAGCTATGTGTTTTCTTGTTGGTCCAAGAATATCCGTGTGATCTAATCCAATCGAAGTAATTACTGAAACTAGAGGTTTGATAACATTTGTAGCATCTAGTCTGCCGCCTAAACCAGTTTCGATTACAGCGAATTCACAATTACTATACTGAAAATACGATAACGCCATTGCCCACGTAATCTCAAAAAAAGAAGGAGCTATTTCCCAATTCTTTTGCTTGACTTTTAAGATAAAATCTAAGACAAAATCTTTAGGAATAAGATTACCATTTATTTTAATTCGTTCTCTAAAATCTTTGATATGAGGAGAGGTAAAAAGTCCTGTCCGATAACCTCCTTGCTGCAAAACTGAAGCTATTAAGCTTGAGGTTGAGCCTTTCCCATTTGTTCCTGCAACATGAATAAACTTAATGCTATCCAAAGGAATGGCTAAACAATCCAAAATAAAAAAGGTATTATCTAAACTTGGTTTATAAGCAGACGAACCAACTTTTTGATAAGAGGGGAATTGCCTAAAGAGCCATTCTATTTGCTCTTCATACAACTGATTATTCATTAACTAGCTAGGTTTAACGGTTACTGTATAATAAACGATTTCATTTCGAGCTCCAGGTTTTTCCTTGTACCTCACCTCTTGTTTAACGAGTTCAATAACTTCATCAATTAATGTTTGATTTGTAGTTGTAGTATTTTGTCTAATCACAGATGCATGAACGACAACACCACGGCTATCAACAGTTAACTTTAGTGCTATGTTACAAATATTGTTATTTATTGTTTTTGGCTTTGCTGTCAAATTATTCAAACGAACCCTTTCTCCACTGCCACCTGAGCCAGCTTCACCACTACCACTTCCTGGACCAGAGTCACGACCGAAACCTGTACCTGTGCCACTTGTACCTGAACCACCTGTTCCTGTACCACTGAAAGGCGATGATACTGCTTCTTCTACTTGACTTGCTGTAGTAGATTCAGCGTTTGCCTGATTGGAACCTGTAGGTACCTGCACTGACGACTCTTGTTGCGTTGGAACTTCTTGTGGAGTTGGTTCTGGATCCCTTGTTTCTGTTACAGTCTCTGAAGGAGCGCCCCCGCCTGCATTATAAATTTCAAAATCATCAATTCCATCTTCCATAATGATTGGAATTGGCTTCGTAACTTTAGGAGGATCGGGTTCGTGCCACTTGATGAAAAACAGCAAAAATAAAGTAAGAAATAATGCAACAAGAGCAGCAATTATTCCTCTTTTATGATCTTCGCTATTTACAACTGGTACGTTTTGCATAATTAATCGTAAGCTAATACAGGTTTCCAACCACGAGATTTAGAAAGAGCAATAATTTGAAATACAGCTTCATATTCAGCTTTTCTAGATCCAGCAATTTTTAGTTTCATTTCAGGAGTGCTTTCCACCTCATCAATAAGAAAGTCTCGCATTTGATTATAAGAGGCGCCATCGCTTTTTATCCCAAATGGATTATTGGACTTACTAACATCACTTAACATTATTTTATACAAATTATCCTCTGTGATGATTACCGTAGTTGTTGTGTTCTCAAAAGAAGTATCCAATTTTTCAGAAGGTTGTGGAAGTTCAATAGGCGTATTTTTTTCTGCCATGGTACTCATAATAATGAAAAATACCAAAAGTAGAAAAACAAGATCCGTCATAGACGCCATCCCACCTTCAACTTTTATTTTATTTTGTGTTCCAAAACCCATGACTAATTATTTTGATGGTTTGTGCAAAAGATCCATAAACTCCATTGCGTCATTCTCCATTCGATAAACTACTTTAGAAATTTTAGAAACAAGGTAGTTGTATCCCATATAAGCCATAATACCAACTATCAAACCAGCGACAGTTGTAACCATAGCAGTCATAATTCCTGGAGCGATTGTTCCTAAGTCCAATGAATCCAAATTTTTCATTGCATTAAAGGTTTTTACCATACCTATTGTAGTTCCCAAAAAGCCGATCATAGGCGCAGCACCTGCAGCAGTTGCAAGAAAACTTAACCTTTGTTCTAATCTTGATATTTCTAACTTTCCTGTATTATCAATGGTTGATGCTACAATATCAACAGGTTTTCCCAAACGGCTAATTCCTTTTTCCAACATACGAGCGGATGGAGATTCCGTGCGAATACAAAGATTCTTAGCATCATCAATTTTACCATCGCTGAGTAAGTCTTTAATTTTAGATAAAAACGTTGGGTCTGCCTTTGAAGCACGTTTCAAAGCGAGTAATCTTTCCACAAAGACATAAACGCCATAAAAAGACATTCCAGCAAGCACTAATAAAATTAGCAATCCCATAAAATCGCTTGCGGCATCTGAAACAGCCTGCCAAATAGCTACTTCTTTGTAATTTTGTTCAATACCAACACCTGTTGTATCTTGAGCAATTTGAAGTAAAAAAATTGTATTCATATCTCTAAAACGTTAATTAATAATATTTGTTACAACTACATTGGGTTAATTAATATATAGGCTACTGCTCCTGCGATATAACCAACAAGAGCAAGCCATGTAATATTTTTTAAATACCAGAAAAAAGAAATCTTTTCCATTCCCATTGCTACAACTCCAGCCGCAGAACCAATAATCAACATAGAACCACCTGTACCAGCAGCGTAAGCGATGAAATGCCATACATGATGATCCATTTCATTTTGGAACATTCCCATACTTGCTGCAACTAATGGCACATTATCAATAATAGCAGATCCAACACCAAGTAACATCACAAAAACATCCGTGTGCATACTGCTATTTACTGACTGTCCAAAATTAAATACCAAACCTAGTGATTCAAGCGCTGCAACAGTCATTAAGATACCTAAAAAGAATAATATTGAAGGCATTTCAATTTTTGTTAATGCTCTAAATGTTGGACTTTCATGATGACCATCACCATGACCATGGCTAGATTCATTACCCATATTTTCAAGATAATCCTGCTCTCTATCTTTATTCACAACACCAACAAAAGACATTTTAAACTGACGTGCACTAATAGTTTCAGCGAATAAAGCCACAATTCCTAAAGAGAGCATCATTCCAACATAAGGTGGAAGGTGCGTAACAGTCTTAAAAAGTGGAACAAAAACAATCATCCCTAGTCCTAAATA
>SKGS01000236.1 GCA_007117355.1 Lishizhenia sp.
ACCATCATGGCTTCAAAAGCGGAAACTTTCGGCATGGTAACAATAGAATCTATGGCTTGCGGTACACCCGTAATTGGGTCGAACGCGGGAGGAACACCTGAGTTACTAAATTTTGGTGAACACGGCTTGCTTTTTGAACCGCTTAATTCAACGGATTTATGCCAAAAACTTATCGAATTTCTAGAGCAACGACCTGCCTGGGAAAAAAAGGATCTCACTAATATAGCATTCCAATACGATACATCTACTGTTCTTCCAAAGGTTGAAAAGGCACTTCAACTTTAGAGTTGGAGGGAGCCTTCCCGAGTAAAGCGGGGTAAATCCTTAGCGAACGTAAAGAACATGTTATGAATCGCTAAGGATTAGTCAAACACCTAATGTCTAATGTTTATCATCGAGTTTATCGAGATGCTAACAGTTATCAGTCGCCCTCGATACAACACTCATTTCGACAAGCTCAATGCATCGCCTACCGTCGCGTCACTCGGTCTCCTTAAATTAACACATTTTGTCAAACATCTAACGTTGGTCATCGAGTTTATCAAGATGCTATCGTCTTAAAGTCCTAAAATCTTAACGTCTTAAAATCCTATTATCCCATCTTATCAACCAACCAAACTCCTTCCAGTCATCTCTCTAGGAGAATCAATCCCCATGCGGTCGAGAATAGTTGGAGCAATATCCGCTAAAATTCCATTATTGAGTCGAATTTCATCCTTAGTAACAAGAATTACAGGGACAGGATTCAACGAGTGTGCGGTATTTGGTGAGCCATCTTTATTAATTGCAACATCCGCATTTCCATGATCGGCAATTATAATAAGTTCATAATTGTTTTGCACAGCTGCTTCAACGACAGAACCCAAGCATTTATCTACAAATTGAACAGCTTTTACAATGGCATTATATACTCCTGTATGTCCTACCATATCAGGATTTGCATAATTTAAACAAAAGAAATCGGGAGTGTTAAGCTGTATCTCTTCGATAATTTTGTCGGTTACTTCACGAGCACTCATTTCTGGTTGCAAATCATACGTTGCAACTTTCGGCGAATTGACTAAAATTCGTTTTTCCTTTTTAAAAGGAACCTCCCTGCCACCAGAAAAGAAAAAGGTGACATGAGGATATTTTTCTGTTTCAGCAATTCTAACCTGAGACTTTAGTGCATTAGCAAGTACTTCGCCAAGTGTATTCGATAAATTATCTTTTTCAAAAACAATGGAAACATTTTTAAAATTATCATCATAGTTGGTCATCGTAACAAGTTCGATGTTTACTTTTTTCATTTCAAGTTCAGGGAAATCCTTTTGACAAAGAGCAGTAACAATTTCTCTTGGTCTATCTGTTCTGAAATTAAATGAAATGACTACATCCCCATCTTTGATTTTTCCGTTTTCATCATTTACTAAAACCGAAGCTTCTATAAATTCATCTGTAATATTGGACTTATAAGAATGTTCGAAAAGTTGTGCGGTAGTATCGAATTTAGTTCCGGTATGATGTACCATCAAATCATACGCTTTTTTGACCCGTTCCCATCTGTTATCTCTGTCCATTGCATAATAACGACCGATAACTGTTGCCAACTGAATTGGACTATTTGCAATATGATTTTCAAGGTTTTGAATAAAACCTTTACCGCTTTTTGGGTCACAATCTCGACCATCTGTGAAGGCGTGAATATAAACATTAGCTAATTCCAAACTTTTTGCAAAATCACAAAGCGCATGCAGGTGATTTTGGGAACTATGCACACCTCCTTCTGACACTAACCCAATAAAATGCACAGACTTGTTTTCTTTCTTTGCTTTAGTCAGACAGTTCTTTAAAGTTGAGTTTTCAAAAAAGCTTTTATCAGAAACACTTTTATTAATTCTCGTTAATTCTTGGTAAACAATTCTTCCTGCGCCGATATTTAGGTGACCAACCTCAGAGTTTCCCATTTGACCATCTGGCAGCCCTACATGTTCGCCACATGCTTGAAGTTGCGCATTTGGATAATTTCTCATGAGCTTATCAAATGTTGGTGTATTTGCATTCGTTATTGCATCCGCCTTGGATTTATCACCAATTCCCCAACCATCAAGAATAATAAGACCAACATTTTTCATACTAAATACATTTTTGATATAAGTGTAAGTATTAAGCTAAGTAATTAACCTAAAACATTCAATTCTTGCAAAATTAATCTTATGTTGCGATTCTTTAGGTGAGATAAGAAAAAAAGTAGGGGAGAAGTGTGATAATAAGTTTGTTTTAAATATCTCGAATGAGCTTAATGACTCCGAACACTTCATTCGTCAGAATTTACTATATTTATCACATAGGTTTCAAAGCCAACTAATTAAATGAATTTCAATAAAGATTATTATGTTCAAAAGAATTTTTATGTCTTCTTTAGCTCAATGTTTTTTCGTTTTTCTAATTTTTAATGTTGCTTAAATAACAAACTAGTATGAAAAGACATTCTTATTTAATACCGTTTTCTCGGTTTCATCGGAGTATTTTGTTTCTTGCATTAATAGCAAAGAAAAACGCTCCTAAAGCGAAAGGTTATCCTGAAAAAATAGAGGAAAAAATAAGTTATGCGCTAGCATTTTACGAGGATCAACTACTTCCTCATTTTGAAAGTGAAAAGAATAAGGTTTTTGATGTTTTTAGCGGAAAAGATGCGGAGCTTGATGAATTGATTTTGAGCATAAAAGAGGAGCGCAGAACAATTTGCGAATTATTTGAAGAATTGAAAAGAGATGAGTGTAATTTCATACTGTTCCATACTATAGGAGAGCAATTAGAAAAGCATGTTCGCCGAGAGGAAAGGGAGCTTTTTCAAATGATTCAAGAGAAATGTAAAAAGCTGTTAAGTGCACTTGAAGTGTAATGTAAATTCACTCAACTTTAATAACGGTTAGAATTTATTATTGATATTCACAAATATGATAAAATCTGACACCAAAATAGCTAAATATTATTTTTTTTGGTTGGAACTTTGCACAAACAAAAAAGGATATGTATTGTGAATAAGAAATAAGGGAAAAGATTTTTTTGATATTACTTTCTTGATGGACCAAGATATTAAGCCTAATTATGACTATTTAAACTTTTACCCTCACTATATCGGCGAAACCCCTTTCAGTTGTTTTTTGTACTCAACAATTGAATTTTCGAGGAAAGTTTTGAAAACATCATTGCTCACGTAACTTACAGGTTTTGCCAGTAAATCTTCATTGCTATCAAGCGTTACATATAATGGCTGAGCACTTTCATCAAAATTACAGATTTGGAAATCGAGGTTAATGTCCCCTATCGTTTTTTTCATTTTTCCATCGACGTTAGACTCCACCCATTTTCTTTCAGGAAGCGGAGTTTTATCATCCACGTAGAGTGCAACAACCACAAATTTTTCTTTTAGAAGTTTTAGTACTTCCGGGTCAGACCAAACTTTAGCTTCCATCTCTCTACAGTTCACACAACCGTGACCAGTAAAATCGATGAAAAGCGGTTTGTTTTGCGCTCTTGCACATGATAGCGCTTCTTCGTAGTCAAAGTAACCAGCTATACCATGCGGTAAATGCAAAAAGTCACTGTATGCTGGGTCATCACCACATTGGTTTTCATCTACGCCCCGAACTTCACCTAATAAGTCAAAATCATGCGTGGACATAGGGGGTAAGTACCCTGATAGCGCTTTTAATGGATGACCAATTAGACCAGGTGTGAGATATACTACAAAGGCTAGAACTCCCAACGCAAAAAATAAGCGTGGAACTTTAATATACGGTAAATCTGAATCATGAGCAAACTTCAATTTCCCTAATAAATATAAGGCTAGAAGGGTGAAAATCACAATCCAAAGTGCGATATAGACTTCTCTGTCTAAAATTCCCCAATGGTAAGTTTGGTCAGCTACACTCAAAAATTTAAGCCCAAGAGCAATTTCTAGGAAACCTAGTACCACTTTCACTGTGTTCAACCAACCGCCAGATTGAGGCAACTTACTGAGCCAAGAAGGGAAAATAGCAAACAAGGTGAATGGCAAGGCAAAGGCCAAGGAAAATGCGAACATACCCAGCATTGGCTCAATAACAGCACCTTGAGAAGCTTTAATTAGAATTATCCCAACGATTGGTCCAGTACATGAAAAAGAGACCAAAACCAGCGTTAATGCCATAAAGAAAGTCCCCATGAAACCACCTTTATCCGCTTTTTCATCGGATTTATTTATCATCCAAGAAGGCAGCCTTATCTCAAACATTCCAAGGAATGAAGCGGCAAAAATCATGAAAATCAAAAAGAACAATACATTCGGAAGCCAGTGTGTGGCGAGCCAGTTGGCAAAAGCGGCACCTAAAGTTACAGCGACTATTGTTCCGATTAAGGTATAAATTCCGATAATAGAAAGACCATATCCAGTTGCTTTACGAATTCCGTGAGCACGTGATTTGTTTTCTGCATCTTTTAAAAAGAAGGTAACTGTCATTGGAATCATCGGAAACACGCATGGCGTCAACAAAGATGCGATTCCCCATAAAAACGCCTCTATCATCAACTCCCAGTAGGAGAAGCTGTCTTTTGTACTAATCCCATCAAATAATTTAGGTTCACATTCTCCTGAAGTAATCAGTTTTGCATTCGCAAAGTTGATAATAATTTTATCGGTGAATGTTAATTCTTCTCCATCTTTTAAAATGGAATAATTCACTGGAAGAGCAACAGCAGGATTGTCCTCGCCAGTGTATTCAATCGTTGTTCTAAACCTAGGGTTTTCATATATACCACCTTGTTCTTTGGAGCCATCCGACAGCATAAAAGGAGCAAAAATCATCTTGCTAATGGATGGTTTGCCGAAAAAAGATTGTAAATCTCCAGGTGCTACAAGCTTTTCATCTTCTTCCAACTGAGGAATTAAAACAAGTGTATAGTTTCCATTTTTATCGATTTCAGCTAGTTCGTATTCCCATTCTAAAGGTTCTATTTCGCCTGCATCGCCTTCGTCTTCTTGCTCTTGCACTTTAGTTTCTTCTACTTTTTCAGCTGATGGTTTAAAGCCATTCACAGAAAAAACTAAGTTTTTATCCCCCATGATGCACATTCCTTCACGACAAACTTGGTAAAACACATTTGCTTGGATTATAAAGTCGTTTGCGCTTTGAATTTCTATTTTTTGACGAAAAGTAGCGCTCGGATTGAATTCCATGACATCCAATTCAAAAATTTCGTCATAGCCTTTTTTCATTCCTGACTCTGTCATTTTTCCTTTGAGGGAATAATCAGAACTCTCAGTAAATATAAATTCCGTTGGAAGTGGCCCGTCATCGGGAGCAGCAGGAATTATTGAATACCCATGCCAATCGCCGTCAACGGTAGCTTTTATAACCAATGTCGCTTCACTAGACTCAGGGGAATATTCCACAGAAGTCTTCCATTTGGTTACATCATTAGCTGATTGTTGACTAAAAAGAAAAAAACTTGAAGTTAAAAGTAAAGCAAGATTTAAAAGTTTAATCATTTTCTATTTAATTACAGGGATTTCAAATTGTGTAACATCTGGCGGTAAACAGCCGGAATCATTGCACAACATATATAATACACTTCCTTTTACAATTGTTGACTCTTTGATAATTACAGGAACTTTAAACAATACTTTGTTTTTGTGGTATAGGATGTAATCACCAAAATTTTCATCAAATATAGGTTTTACTTTGGGTTCTTCAACGGCATTAATCGCAACTAGAGGATTTTCTTCAAATTCAAAGTTTGTCGCAACAGGTCCAGTTCCTTCCTCAAGAAATTGACTGTAAATGTGCCAGCCTTCTTCAAGTTCAGCTGAGAGTTCTAATTGTTTTTCTTCTTGGTTGTAATCAAAAGACCAAGTAATAGGATTTTGTGCAAAAACTGCATTCCAATGTAGTCCAATTACGAAAATTAGAAGAATTAATTTCATGCCTCAAAGATATTGAAGCCTAAATAACTTTCATGTATCAAAAATCACAAATTATTGTAAACCTGAAAACGGCGAATACAAAAGAGACTGCCTAAAAAGGACAGTCTCAAAAACTTGTTAAATAAGTTTAATGTCTTTTATTCTAGAGATAGGTAGCCAGACACCTCCTTTCAGGCAGATGTATTTGGCACCAGTAGCCCAAATGGTTGTTTCCACTTGTTTTAATCCTTCATCATCGTGAAATACGATGGCAATTTTTACGTGATGCAGATTACCGAGCTTAGTAGCTTCAATTAATCTTTCCATCAAATCGTCAGGCTGCTCTACAGTAACTGGCAGCTTGAATTCCAAATTAGGAATCTCCTCTTTCGGAATTATTTGCGGGGTATGTTCCATTGTCTTTTGCATTTTTGACCGTTTTAAAGTTTTGAGAGCGAGAAGATAGAAATATTTTATGATTTCTCAAAAAATAATCCTCTTAAAAAAAATTAAATCTATTATCTTCAACAAAGACGATGGGTTTATTCAGGCTAAAATGGAAATAGATTTTTGATTTTTTCTCTTAGCGCATTTCTCCTTTCAATAAGTTCTCCGATGTCTTTTGATTGTATTGCTAAAAGCTCTTTTTCCTTCTTATTTCTTTGGAAAAAATTAAAGGTATATATTCCAGTTAACGGAGGAACAATAAAAAAGTAAGCTGTCCACAGCCAAGAGTTATAAAAAACAAAATGATTAATAATTACGAGAAGCACAATATTGTAAAGTCCAATAAGTAATGTTCCCATAGTCATTTTCACACTGCCCCAAAAAACTTTTCGTTTGAATGACTTTTCTACAAAATCACGCACAAAACGATAAGGTAAATAGTTGTGAATAACACCTAAACCAACCATTGGAAGAAGCAATACGTTTTGTATCTTAGAAAATATAGAAGGATTTTTGCCTTTGAGATGCTCGGTTAAAATATGTTCTTTCACACCTTTTTCGTCCAGTAAATTAAAATAGTGATTTAATTCATTGCGCAATTGTAGCATCGTAGTATCTGAATTGAGGTCTTTTAGGTTGAATTCAGCAGCTAATCGTTTTGAATACTCGCGTCTTTTTAGGATAGAAATATTTTTGTTTGAGTCTATGGGGTGCATTCCCTTTTTCGAAATACGCATTATTTTTTCGTGAATAGGCGCCCATTTTTCATCTCTAATATCTGTGATTTGAGAGCGCAAGTCAAGCTCTATAGCATTTGTTAATTCGCTGATTACTTTTTGCGGATTTTCAAGATATTGCTTCTTATAGTCGTTCAAACAAATTGGATGACCATTTGAAATGACTACACCACTTCCTACAAAATTAGGGTCTTCGTAGTTAATTCCAACCGTTTGAATATAGATTTTCATTTCCCAATTCATGGATTCTAATGCGCCAAAGCCTATTCTAACCGCACCTTTTTTTAATGGTTTTAATCGTCTTATAAAAACATCATCCGTAAAACCTTCACCGTAAATGATTAAGCTTCTACCATACTTTAAAATACGATTACAGACTTGAAATACTTCTTCGTTCTTTTTTTTAGTGTCTTCTCCATCATGAGACCTGTAAATTGGCAACATATGAGCTGCCCACAAAATAGGTTTCATAATAGGAGTGAAGACATCGGATCGTGTCATAAAAAATATAATAGGAGATTGATTACCACCAACAACAAGAGGGTCCATAAATGAAGCGGCGTGATTACTCACATATATCGTACGTTTAAAATAACCTTTCGGTCTATTAATAATCCGTAGGATGGGGTAGTATGCCCAAAGAGAATATTTTAAAACTATTTTAAGTATAAAGTAAGCTGGACGCATCATTTTATATTTCTAGTTATTAAAAAGAAGCAGCTAATTAGTTTCAATGGACTTATTTTTTCCAATTAGAATTCCTAAATGTAGCTCGTGTGCATTGTTGGTAATCACTTGGAAGGGACCAGTACCAAAGTCGTAAGAATATCCAAATCTCAATTTAGAACCGAAATTTAAACCGATTCCAACATTAATGGCATCACCTAAACGATACGCAACATTTGCCCAATATTTTCTTTCAAACAAAATACGCGTTCCGATATTCAAGGACATTGGAATGTTTCTTGCCGTTTGTAACAGAAAGTGAGGCTCTAAAATAAATTCATCAGTCGCTTCATGTTGATACATACCATACCAATAAAAGTGGCGGAAGTGATTATTTTGAGTCATGATTTGGTCGAGCTGCACATTGTTCTGCAAAAGTTGGGCGCTTGAAAAACCGAATTGAAAATTTTCTGCATAATAAGCAATTCCCAAATTAATATCAAAAATATTTTGGTTGGCATTTCTTCCAAAAAAGTTATCGTATTCCGCATCATCTTGGTCAACTAGAATGACTTTCGAGCTATTGATGCCAAAATTTGTCCATCCAGCGCTCAATCCTGCACTCATCATGTGTGCTCTACTAAAACGTATGTGGTAGGCATAGCTTGCCATTATAGAACTTTTATTAAAAGGGCCAATCCAATCGGATAATATTCTTCCCCCTACAACGTGTTTATTTCTTCCGATGGAGTTGGTTGGCATTGCGAAAACAGATTCTCCATTTGGATTAAAATCCTCCAGAACATCTCTCTTTTTATCGCCTATATTGATCTCCGAATGACCGGTTATATAAAAAGTCTGAGGTGTACCTTCAACGCCAACCCATTGATTTCGATAACCAACATCCATCTGTATTGTCCTTGTTAGTCCTCCTAAAGCTGGGTTAATGATGTAAGGGTTTTGATAGTATTGTGAAAAATGAGACTCTTGTTGAGCATGAAGCGGTGCAAAACTCAAAACAACCAACCAAATAATTAAAAATGTATATAGTGATTTCATAATTTCTGACTTTTTATTTGATTACCTTACTATACTAATTGATCCTGAAAGTTCTTCACCAGACCCATCATTTAATCGAATTCGGTAAAAATATGTACCAAGTGGCATTGGCTCACCGTTGTTGTTTCTAGTGCCATCCCAAGGTCTTTCATACCCGACGGATTCATAGACTAAATTTCCCCAACGATTTACTATTTTGACCTCACAAAACGGATATAAATTATGTAGTTGATCCACAACGAACAAATCGTTTTTCCCGTCGTTATTTGGTGTAAAAACAGTTGGAATCACTGGACTGTAAGCATTACACACTTCCACTTCAACAATAACGGTGTCTCTAGTTGTTGGACAAAAGCCATGCGATTGAGAGAATACAATAACATTTGTTCCTCCAGCTAAATTAGAAATGGTGGTAGCGCTAGCCAAAGGTTGCTCAATGTTTCCAGAGCCTTCGCTAATTGCCCAACTGCTAAAAGCACCAGGAATGCTAAAACCAGCATCCACAAAAATAGAGTTATCCTCTAAACATAAGGTTGTATCTTCCGTTAAAACAGTACTTTTTGCGCCGTAATAAACACGCAAGGTATCAGTTGAAACAGGGCAAGTCCCATTAGAAATTTCCCAAAAGATGGTATTCCATCCAGGGTTGAAATTATATGCTTGTGTTGCAGCAGAATTAGGGTTGACAATGGAGATTTCTTCATCTAAACTGTACCACAGTCCTTGTCCTGCACTAGGAGCACTTGCTGCTATGTTTACAATGGTGTCATTACACAAAAACTGGTCGCCAACTGTGCTTGCTGGTAAGGGTAAACGATATAAAATTACATTCACGGTATCTGAGCTAACCCCACATGATGGTGATGTAACCGTCCAAATAAATTGATTCAATCCATCGGAAAGATTATTTACTCCTGTTTCATTTGCAAACTCGTTGTTCAATGAAGCATTACCCTCACTAATTGACCATTCTCCAGTCCCTGTAAAAGGTTCTTGCGCTTGAAGAAAAATACTTGAAGTATCACATATTTCTGTATCAGGGGTTAAAATTACAGCATTTTGAGCATTTAAATCTACAGTTATTTGGAAGGAACAAGTGTTTTTGTTTCCAGATGGGTCAATTACTTCAAACATTTGAGTGGTAGTCCCTTCTGGAAAAATATCTCCTGAACTTAGCCCAGAGTTATCTACTTGGTCAATCGTAAAATCTCCACAGTTGTCATCTCCAATTGGGTTAGGATAAGTTACTAAAGGTTCGCACGTAAAAATATCTTCGGGACATTGAATTGTAGGGTTAATATTTTCAAACACATTTGCCAAAACAATACAAGAACTTTGGTTGCCATAACTATCCGAAACGGTAAGCGTTACTTCGGTTATCCCAGGTGTTAAAATGCTTCCAATTGCAGGAGATTGATCAATAGACCATGTGGAGCAATTTTCTCCCACCAAGGCGTTAACGGTTAAATCGGTAAGTTCCACATCACAGTCCAAACCAAGATTGAAATTTTGTTGAATTGGACAAACAATAACTGGTGCGATGGTGTCAAATTTTTCTAGTACAACTGAACAGGTTTTTGTGTTATTAGCTTCATCTGTAACAGAAACTTGGATTTCAGTTACACCGAAAACAGAGGCATCAACAGCGGGGACTTGCTCGTAAATTAGATTGTTTGCGGTGCTGCAATTATCAGAGAAAATTACTTCTTGAGATAGGTCAGGAACAAGCGCATCACAGCTTTCATCATAATAAACAGTAACATCGGCTGGACAATCCAATTCTGGTTTTATAGTGTCAATAACTTCTAAATCAAAATTACAAGATACACTGTTTCCTGAGGCATCTGCTACATTCATTATGACTTGTATAGAACCACCAACTGTTGTACCTGGACTTGGTGTTTGCGAAATCACCATATCGTTTAAAGAGGTGCAATTATCCGATGCAATTACTAAGGAGGAAAAGTCTTCCATTTCTGTAACACAATCTGCATCATAGAAAAGTTCTTGTGATGGCGGGCATTCTTGAATTACAGGAGAAATAGTATCCAATACAGTGATTTCAAATTCACAAGAATTTGATAAAGAAGAAGGGTTTTCTACCATTAAAGTCACAGTGTTTTCTCCTAACACAATGTTTGTTCCAACGTTAGGTGTTTGTGTAATGGTCAAGTTGTTTATTGAATAACAATCATCAGAAACGATAGCTTCCTCTGCAAAATCAATTATGGAATAGTTACAATCTTCATCAACATAAAGTGTTTGATTTGTTGGGCAACTAATTTCTGGTGCTTCAATAGGCAATTCTTTCAACGAAATATTGTTCACCGCAAAAGAAATATTTTCAGGAGAACCATCGGTTTCATTTTCCCATAAAAAGATGATTTGTATATCAGATTGAAAATAGACATCTTGAGGTAATACGGCATTATAAGTTCTCCATTCGGCACCAAATAATTCACAAAATTCACTTTGTGTTATTTCAGGAAGTGAATAGAAGTCTTGACCATCAAAAACTGCAACAGTTGCCTTACTCGTTAAGTCATTTCCTCCATGAACATATTCAAAAGAAAGCTCTAAATTACAGTTGGAACTTAAATCAATTGGAGGACTAGCGATTATTGTGCTAGTAATAGCATCCGGAGAAGTGTTGTAAGTTGCACCTTCGTAGTTCGACAAAGTAGGGTGGGTTCCTATATGCAATGTTTTTCCATCAAGCGCTGGTGCATTGGAGCAACTATTACTACAATCACCAGGTTGTTGTGCTGAAGCCTCAGCACCAATATACCAAGTGTTCGGTGAGTTTCCATTATTTCCAATAGCGGAAACCGTCCAAGTTCCGTTTGCAGAAGTATAACCGTCGGCTTCTATTTCGGGGTCACATCCAGACCCAAAACTTTCAGACCAAATTGTTTGAGCAAAATTTAAATTGAATGCAGAAACGCATAGAAGTGCGAGTAGCAAAAGTGATATTTTTTGCATGTGATGAAGAAATTTAAAATTTTGGTTTTTGAACGAGTTTAAATTATACGCAGATACTTCTAGGGAAGATTTTCTAATTCTGTATTTTTTACTGTTCATAACTAATTGTGCACTAATACTAAATTGGCTATTGTTTTGATTTTCTTATTCCTCTACCAATTTTGTAATAATCTGTGCGAAGATACAACATTAAGTAAAATCGAAACAAAAAAAGACACTCATTTGAGTGCCTTTAATCAACAATTCAACGTTAATTAGAGGTTTCTAAAGCTTGTTTTTCACCCCTAAGCTGTTATAAAATTAGAAGTTTGGCGTAAGAGCGTGTGTTTTGAAGAAGTCATCAATAAAAGCGATTGCCTCATCTGATGTATCCACAATTTTGAAGAAGTTTAAATCTTCTTCAGAAATATTTCCTTCTGCCAACATGGTGTTTTTTACCCAGTCGATTAAACCTTTCCAATAGCTTGAACCAACTAATACGATTGGTCTTTTGTTAATTTTCTTGGTTTGAATCAAGGTTAGTGCTTCAAACATTTCATCCATTGTTCCAAAACCACCCGGTACGACAACGAAGCCCTGAGAGTATTTGACAAAAATTACCTTTCTTACAAAGAAGTAATCAAACTTTAAGTTGGCATCAGGGTCGATATATTGGTTACCACTTTGTTCAAATGGCAGGTCGATATTAAGACCAACGGATTTGCCACCGCCGAGTTGAGCACCTTTGTTCCCGGCTTCCATGATTCCCGGACCACCACCAGTTATAACACCGTAGCCACGTTTTGCCAGTTTTGCAGCAATTTGGACAGATATTTCATAGTATGGATTGTCGGGTTTTGTTCTTGCTGAGCCAAAAATGGAAATACAAGGGCCTATTTTAGCCATTGTTTCGTAGCCATTTACGAATTCAGACATTATTTTAAAAATTGCCCAACTGTCATTGGTTTTTATTTCGTACCAATCTTTTCTAACTCTCATATTTATCGATTTAATTCTGTTTTCAAATATTTACCTGTATGTGAATCTTTCTTTTTTACTATTTTTTCTGGTGTGCCTTGGGCAACGATTTTACCACCAGCTTGCCCCCCTTCAGGACCTATGTCAATAACATAATCCGCAACTTTAACAATGTCTAAATTGTGTTCGATTACTAATACTGTATTTCCCTCCTCCACCAAACGATTTAAAACTTCTAATAACATGCGTATATCTTCAAAATGAAGACCTGTTGAAGGTTCATCTAGAATATAGATAGTTTTACCAGTACTTTTTTTAGAAAGTTCTGTCGCTAATTTTATTCGCTGAGCCTCTCCACCAGAAACAGTTGTGGATGGTTGACCAATTTTGATATAGCCCAATCCAACGGAAACTAAAGTAGTTAAAATTCTGTGAATTTTAGGAATAGACTGAAAAAATTGTGCCGCGTCTTCAATAGTCATTTCTAAAACATCGTAAATAGACTTTCCTTTATAGCGAATTTCTAACGTTTCACGATTATATCTTTTTCCAGAGCACGTTTCACAAGTAACATAAACATCTGGAAGGAAATTCATTTCAATTACTTTTAATCCGCCACCTTTACAGGTTTCACATCTACCGCCTTTTACATTAAAGGAGAATCTTCCGGGGTTGTACCCTCTAATTTTTGCCTCTGGAATATTTGCGAACAAAGAACGAATTTCGTCAAATACTTTGGTATAAGTAGCAGGATTGGAGCGAGGTGTTCTTCCAATTGGACTTTGGTCAATTTCAATGACTTTATCTAAGTGTTCCATACCTTTTATGGATTTATAAGGCAATGGTTCTCGCACACCGTTGTAAAAATGTGCATTTAAAATAGGGTAGATGGTTTGGTTTATTAAAGAAGATTTACCGCTACCCGAAACTCCCGTAATACAGGTAAATGTTCCTAGAGGAATTTTTAAGTTGACATTTTTTAAGTTATGTCCATTTGCTCCAATCAATTCTAAAAAGTTTCCATTCCCTTTTCGACGTTTTGCGGGGATTTCAATTTTTTTCTCGTCATTGAGGTATTGAGCGGAAAGAGAGTTTGATGACTTTAACTCGTTTATAGCACAAGCATTAATGATTTCTCCACCGTGAAGTCCTGCTCCAGGTCCAATATCTACAATAAAGTCCGCTGCTTCAATCATTTCACGGTCATGCTCCACAACAATTACAGAGTTTCCAGAATTTCTTAATTTTTTTAAAGAATTGATTAAACGTGTATTATCTCGTTGGTGTAAACCAATACTTGGCTCGTCTAGTACATAAAGAACGTTCATCAGCTCAGACCCAATTTGCGTTGCTAATCGAATGCGTTGTGCTTCGCCACCCGATAATGTTTTAGCCGAACGATTGAGCGTAAGATAATCTAAACCAACGGATAAGATGAAAGAAATACGGTCGTTAATTTCTTTAAGAATTTCTTTAGCAATGACTTTTTGATTGGTACTCAAATGGTTTTCAACAGATAGAAAAAAATCGCTCAATTCGCTTATGTCCATTTGAGCAAGTTCACCAATGTTTTTGCCTCCAATCTTAAAATAAAGTGCCTCTTTTTTCAGGCGTGAACCTTCGCAATCAGGGCATTGTTTTTTATTCATAAAACTCTGTGCCCATCGTTGTATTGCGGCGGAGTTGGTGTTTTCAAAATGTCGTTGTATAAAGTCAATTATTCCTTCAAATGCAGGTACATTTTTTCCTTTGGAATTACGAGTTTCTTCTCGTCCATAAAGGATGTCATTGATTAAATTATCGGGAATATCTTTTAAAGGAGTAGAAAGTTTATACCCTTCGTCGTCTAAAAAGCTTTCAAGTTTATTAAAAATCCAATTGTTTTTATATTTCCCTAATGGTGCAAGTCCTCCTTTTTTTATGGAAAGCTTATCATCTGGGATTAATTTGTTTCTATCAATTATGGAAATTTCTCCCAAGCCATTACATGTGCTGCATGCACCATAAGGAGAGTTAAAGGAAAATAAATTTGGTTCAGGTTCAGGATAACTTATTCCAGAAGTTGGACACATAAGTAAACGACTGAAATGGCGAACTTTGTTATTATCCACATCCAGAATCATCATGGATTTATTCCCGTGTTTCATAGAATTTTGAACACCGTTTTTTAGTCGAGTAGCGTCTTTTTTTTGTACTATTATTCTATCGATTACTAATTCAATATCATGAATTTTATAACGATCCAAACGCATTCCCGGTGTTATATCTCGAACTTCACCATCCACTCTAACTTTTGTGAAGCCTTTTTTGGTGAGCTGTTCGAAAAGTTCTCTATAATGTCCTTTTCTTCCTTTAATGATTGGAGCCAGTAAAATCACCTTTCGATTTTCGAAATCTTTTGAGATAAGTTGAACAATTTGGTCGTCTGAATATTTAACCATTGCTTCTCCAGAAACATACGAATAGGCAGTTCCAACTCTTGCAAAAAGAAGTCGCATAAAATCATATACTTCTGTAATTGTTCCTACTGTCGATCTTGGATTTTTGGATACAGTTTTTTGCTCTATGGATATAACGGGACTCAATCCTTCGATTTTATCAACATCAGGTCTTTCCATTCCCGAAAGAAATTGCCGCGCATAAGCACTAAACGTTTCAATGTATCGACGTTGACCTTCAGCAAAAATTGTATCAAAAGCAAGCGATGACTTTCCACTACCACTTAATCCAGTGAAAACAACTAATTGATTTCTTGGAATTTTGAGGTTGATATTTTTCAAGTTATGTTCTCGAGCACCAAAAATTTCAATAAAATTATCCATATCCATCAAAAAGTATTTGTTCGCTGCTGTAATTTAGCGATGTAAAAGTAAAACAAACTGAGTTAACAACGCTTTATATTACAGCTTGTTCAAAAAGTTTTTTGTAAAAAGAATTTATTAAAACAAAAAACCCACTGGATTTTCCAATGGGTCTTTAGTTCTTTGAACAATTAATTATTGAACTCTAATATTGTAAGATTTTACATTTCCTTTTTCGGAAGCGGCATAACCAATAGAGTTAAAGTTTATTTTTTCAAGTATTTCACGTGCTTCAAAAATGATTCCCATTGGAACATTTTCATCAGCTTTAAAACATGTTATTATTTTTTCTTTTGGAGCAGTAAGTTCAGCTGGTTTACTTGCGAACTTTTCTTGTTTCCATTTTCCGATGTATTTAATTCCATCTTTGTGAAGAATACCATCGTATTGAACGGCAACCCCTTTTTCAAAGTATTGCGCATCGCTTAACTTGATTGGTGGACCTAAATAAACAAAATCCACCTCACTTCTTTGCTTAAAAGGAGTTAAATCTGTAAGTCCAATACCTGATGCTGGTTGTATTTTTACCAAAGGGTCTATCTCCTTGGTTGTGGTTGCAACCATGAAGAAGAACAAAAGCATAAATACAATATCTGGAAGCGAGGAAGTATTAATTCCAGGTGCCTTTTTACCATCTTTTTTTCCAAACTTTGACATAATTGCTTATCGTTTTGGTTTAACTTCAATAATACGTAATGGATATAATAATTTAATCAAATCCATTTTTTCTTCGTATTCTCTCACTTTCGGTGTGTTCTCTAACTCGTTCTGTTGGAAGTAAGTCCGCATTGCAGAAAAAGAAATTCCAAACAACTCTTTCGATTCTTTATCTCGAAGTTCAGTTACCGCTTTTTCAATTTCCGATTGAACAGCGACATAAGCACTATAATCTGTGTCAATGAAAGACTCAAGTCTCACGTGAGCTTGCAGTGCAATTTCAGGCAACTCTAATTTACCACTGTATTTAGTGTACATATCAATAATGCGAATTTTTTTATTCCATTCATCAATTTCATTATTGGTTTGTTCTATGTACTTTTCAATTCTTGGGTCTTTAGAGATGTCTTGTTTTTCATAGTTATCTAAACGCGTGTAAGCTTCAGAGAGTTTTTGTTGATACATAGCCTTTGTACCAAATGCGTAATACGGATAGTCTATATTACGATTGGTTTTTTTGTCTCTGTTAATCATGTAGAAATGCTTGATTCTACCATTTAAGTCCTCAATATCTTCAGGACGAATAATGGAGTCTCTAGCTTGAATAACTTGACGAGAGTTAATCGTTATCTTATAGATATTCTTCTTTTCTACAGGATCAGGATTGAGAACTTCTATTTTTTTCGGAATCAATCGCAGGTAGGCTACATCTTTATCCATAGTTGTTGTAACAAGGAAAAAGATCAATAGCAAGAATGCAATATCTGCCATCGAACCTGCATTAATTTCCGGTGCTTCTCGCTTTGCCATATTAATTCTTTCTTACTAGTTTAAGTACGTAACCCATTCCAAGAGCGAGCACTGCACCTATAACAATTCCTATTAATGCCGTAATAACGCCAGCATGGGTAAAATTAACAACGCTTTGCTCTACTGATATTCCTCCACCCAATTGAAGCGAGTCACTTGTATCAGAAGTTCCAATCGCATACATGATGAAGAAAAACAATCCAGCTACAATTATTCCAAGTACTGATTTAATAGCTGCCATTGGTCTTGAGGCAAGTAATGCTCCAAAAAAGCCAAGAACTAATATTACTGCCGCAATAATTGTTATAAAACTGATATTGAACACTGCACTAAATGCAAAGCTGTCCATGAACTCAGCTTTCGCCAAGTCTTCACTTTCTGCATTGACACCAGACCCCATCACCATTAAACCTGTAATAAGTGCAGGTGCAATAATGAGAATCTTAATGACAATACCTATAATATTTAATTTCTTTTCGTTTTCCATTTTTTATGGATTAAAAGATGAATATTTCGATTTACTTAGAAGTAACTTTGTGCTTCAACATCATATCCACTAATGTGATAGATGAGTTCTCCATTTCATTAACAATACCGTCAACTTTTGCTACGATATAGTTGTAGAAAATTTGGAGAATAATCGCTGAAATCAAACCAAATACAGTTGTTAAAAGTGCTACCTGAATACCACCTGCAACAGTAATTGGAGATACTTGTCCATCTTCAACAATTTTCTCGAATGCCTGAATCATACCAATTACTGTTCCCATGAACCCAAGCATTGGTGCTAATGCAATAAATAATGAAATCCAAGATACACCTTTTTCTAAAAGCCCCATTTGAACTCCTCCGTAGTTCACTACAGACTTCTCAACAGCTTCGATTCCTTCACCAGAACGGTCTAGTCCTTGATAGAATATAGAAGCGATTGGTCCTCTCGTATTTCTACAAAGTTCTTTAGCTTTATCAACGCCTCCAGAAGACAATGCGCTTTCAACATCAGCTAAAAATTTCTTTGTGTTGATAGAAGACAAGTTAAGATAAACTATTCTTTCAATACAAAGAGCAAGACCGATGATTAAAGCAATAAGTACGATACCCATCCAGAAAGGGTCACCTTCAATGAATTTTTGCTTTAATTTAGAAGTAAAACTAACTTCTGCTTTTTCTGATTCGTCTTCGCCAGAATCAGCAACTGCTACTACATCTTCCTGCTCCTCTAAAGAGATATCTGCTAAATCATCTTCGACAGCATCATTATCAAGAGCGTCATCATCTTCATCAACTACAATAACTTCTTGCTCGCCTGATGTTACTTCCTGAGCATAGACATTAAAACCGAAGGATAACATTCCGGCAACTACTAGAGAACTTACAATTTTTTTCATGTTCTAATGGTTAAAATTTAATTGTTTCAAATTAATTTAATTGTTCCAAAGTTAATCATTCTATTTAAAAATGCAACTGGCGGAGAGAGAGGGATTCGAACCCTCGATACCCTTTAGGGGTATACACACTTTCCAGGCGTGCTCCTTCAGCCACTCGGACACCTCTCCAGTTGAAATTTCACTTTAGGCTGCTAAAGTACAAAAAAATACTAATCAGCAAGATTTTAATACTTCTAACTTAACAAATCTTTAATGTTTGGTAGTTTTTATTGTTTGAAGTGTTTTTTTTTGGAAAGATGTTAAGACATTAAGATTTTAAGAAGTAAGACGTAAGATGTTAGACGGTTTAGACGTTAAATCTTAGACAAAAGACTTTAAACGATTGATGTTGGCAAAGTGTTAATTTAAGGAGACCGAGTGACGCGACGGCAGGCGATGCGTTGAGCTTGTCGAAATGAGTGTTGTATCGAGGGCGACTGATAACTGTTAGCATCTCGATAAACTCGACGGCTATCGTTAGATGTTAGAGATTTGTTACTATGACCAACATAAGATTTACTTACAGGGATTCATAATAAGGTGAAATCATTAAATAAACGATTACTCCAGTTGTTGCAACGTAAAGCCAAATTGGAAAGGAAAATCTTGTCATTTTTTTGTGTTTTGCATAATCCCCTTGCCAAGCGTATAGGTAGGTGAAAAGTACCAAAGGAATAACTACTATACTTAATACAATATGGGAAATTAAAATAAAATAATACAAATAAGGTAGTGTTCCTTTGTATGGTGTGCTTTCAGATGTGATATGGTATGCTACATAAGACAAAAGAAATAGCACTGAAAATACCAGCGCCATATGCACAAAAATTTTGTGTAAATTTATTTTTCTTGATTTGATGGAAATTAACGCTAGTATTAATAATAGTGCCGTTAAACCATTAATAGTAGCATAAATTGGTGGTAGAAATGATAAATCAACGCCTTCAATTTTAATTCCAAACAAGGCAGCTACCGCCACAGGAATAGCAATAGATAAAATTTTTATCCATAACTTAAATTGCTTAATTTGTTGCTCTGTTCTCATTTTGAATGTTTTATCTGTGCTTATTGAAGGAGTCTTTTTGTGTCTGAAATTAACTGATTTCGTTCTTCCTCAATTAATCCATTGTAAAGCCCTCTGATGTGTAGATTTTGGTCAACTAATATAAAATTAGGGCTGTGCGCGAAACCACCTGGAGCTAAATCGTCACTTTGTGCATGAATGTAAAAGCCATTAACGCCTAAGTCATGTGTTTCATCTTCATCACCAGTAAGAAAGTACCAATTTTCGTTTTGTATATTATGTTCGTTAATGTAATTTCTAAGTTGTTCTACGGTGTCTTTTTTAGGGTCAATGCTAAATGAAAGATAAACTAAATCATCATCAAAGTTTTGTAATTTTTCAGTAACTAACTTCATGGCATTCGTCATAGGAGGACAAATAGTAGGGCATGTTGTAAAGAAAAACTTTACAATCCAAACCTTGCCTTCAATATCCGAAGAGTGAAGGGTGTCATTGTTTTGTGTTAAATAGGAAAATGCTGGTGTTTTGTGGTAAATAGTATCTCCCTCTGTATAGCCTTCACCACTGAATAGAACAATATCATGTTTTCCGATGTAAGGAAGTGAATTGTTAGTTTCATTGTTTTTACAAGCACTAAAAATCCATGACAAACAAATTATTGCGATAACTATTTTATTTGTTGCGCAGTTCATTTTCCTTTTTTTCTTGATATGCTGCTTTATCATATTGTTTTTGCAATAATGCAACATGCTCTTTAAAATCTCTTATCATCCCTTCAATATTTCCTCTTCGTGCAAGCCGCAATTGGTTTTCTTTATCCACAATAAACATGGTTTCTAAGAAAGGCTTTTGAGCAAATGCCGAATCGTTAGTTTGGGTAAACAGATTTACATTGTTGCTTTCTATGTCATAAATTTGTTTTGGGTCTCCAGCTACAATATTCCAAATTGTTTCATCGAAACCTTGAATAATATCATTAAGCATAAACACCATTTCGTCTGTTTTGTTGGAAGGATTTCCATTTTCATCAGTTACGATGGAGACAAATTCTATATGTCCGAGTTTTTTTCTGTTCTTTCGATAGTGTTGATATAGCAAAATGTTTATCTTAGGTATGTCCACGGCACAGTTTTGAGGACATGTAGTTTGAATGGTAGTAAATAACGTTACTTTACCTTTTTGTGTTTGGTTAGAGATTATTCTACCATCCGATGTTGTGAATTCGTACTCGCCGATATCGCCATAAACTGGTAATTCGGTAAATTTATGTTCGCACTTATTTAGTGAGATAAGCACTAATAAAAGAGCCGGTCCAAAAACCAAAACTATCATCAATAGTGGTTTTATTAGACCGGCTTTATTTTTTTTTTCAGCCAATTTGCCTTAAATTTAATGTTCTACATCAACCCTGATACTGCTGCACCTTCTTTAAATGCTATAAACATCAAATAAATAATGAATATAGTGTAAGGAAGTAAAATTACCCATTTTAACATTTTACGCTCATCTCCTAAGTGCATAAACGTAATAACGATATACCCTGCCTTAAGTAAAGTTAAAACAATAAATATTACTTTGACTGTTAGCCAAGCGCCTGAGCCTTGTTTAACCATGGCTCCTAACATAACTTCAACGATAGTAGCAATTGATAAAATCAATGTTACCATCCAGATTTTTTTACGAATCTTTTTTCCTTGCTCTTCTGAGTGATGAGCGTCTAAAGAATATTCTATAATATCATCTCTTTCCATAGTACAAATTATTTCGAGTTACAATTAGATTAAATAAAAGAAGGTAAATACAAATACCCAAACTAAATCTACAAAGTGCCAGTATAATCCAGTTTTTTCAACCATTTCATAGTGACCTCTTTTGTGATATACTCCTTTTAATACTCCAATAAAAATAAGAATGTTAATAATAACACCAGAAAAAACGTGGAAACCGTGGAATCCAGTGATAAAGAAGAAGAATTGACCATACTGCTTTGGACCATATTCATTGTGCTCCATATTTGCACCGTAAACAACTTTACCAGCTGTTAATGCTTCGTAATATAATTCTAATGCCTCTTCACCAGAAACTCTAGTGCTTTCGTCACTAGGAAGTGATGTAGCATATTTTTTACCAGAATCTTTAATAAGCAATTGTAAATCTGTGTCAGCTTGTTTATTCACCTTAGCAACCGTACCGTCATGCAGTGTTATCATCAGGCCAGAGGACAAAGTACCAGATAAGTTTCCTGCTACAGCCGCATGTTGAAAAGCGTGCATTAAGTCATGCTCTTCTTTGCTAATATTTTCATTAGTAATAAGTTCACCAACAGCAGGAGAATGAGCTCCGGCTTTAACAACTTCTAAGCTTTCAATTGCACCGAAATCACCTTTTACTATTGCGGTTGAACCATCACTCAAATATACTTTTCCGAATTCAGTACCATGAATGAAGTGACCCCACTCCCAAGCTTGCGAACCTAGGAAGAAAAAACCACCAATGATTGTTGCTAACATCCACTTTATAACGCCTTTTTTGTCCATTCTATGACCAGCCTCTACAGCTAGTACCATTGTTACAGAACTAATGATAAGAATAAAAGTCATCAAAGCTACATACGCAAGCGGATAGCCGTTTCCTAAGAAAGGCAAGGCTTCGAATGTTTCTTCACCAATTGGCCACATCCCAGAATAAGTATATCTGGTATAACCATAGGCTACTAATAATCCACCAAAAGTTAGAGCATCTGATACTAGGAAAAACCACATCATTAGTTTTCCGTAACTAGCACTGAATGGGGAAATCTTTCCACCCCACAAGGTTTTGCTATCGATTTCTTTAGAAGCGTGTCCTGCCATTTTCTAGTTTTTTTTGCAAGTTTAATGAATAAATGCCAAAAATAGTAATAAATATATCCACAAACCACCTAAAAAGTGCCAAAAAATTCCACCTGCTCTCAAGGTTAGGCCATTGTTTTGCATTATACTTCCTGAAAATGAACCTTTTAATAAATTTATTAATAGAAAAATTCCAGCTACAACGTGAAGCAAATGAAGAAATGTTATGATGTATAAATATGCCGTACTCGTATCTTTATTTCCTCTTAACAGTTTATTTTGAAGGTTACTACTTAATTCTTGGTCATTATACATCAACTTTCTATTCTTGTAATCTAATGGTTTTCCTTTATAATATAGTTGAAAGTCCTTGCCCATTTCACCACGCATAAAAAAGTCTGCTCGATTATCTACAACATTGCGTGATAAATAGCGTAAACGGTCATAATCAAGTAGCTTTAATGCTTCGCCATTTGGCCGGATAAGTTGGTTTTTTGCCAGTGCTAGCGGTTCTCCCTGATAATATAAA
Organism: Lishizhenia sp.; assembly: GCA_007117355.1. GTDB lineage: Bacteria > Bacteroidota > Bacteroidia > Flavobacteriales_D > Crocinitomicaceae > CSBr16-161. The sequence continues at coordinate 22,914 of SKGS01000236.1, forward strand.
GAATAGTTAGAACCATAGTTTATCCCTGACAACTCATCCTTTTCTTTTGTTAAAAATTGCTCCATAAATTCTTGAAGCTGTTTGAGGTCTTGTCCTTCGATTGCATTTCCAGACCAATAATATTGATTGTTTTCAACCTCTAAGAATTTTCCATCTTTTTTAATTTCGAAATAATCGCCATAGCGTCCATCACTGACAATAATCCAAGTATTGAACATTGCACCGTTGTCAATTAATTGTTTGTAACCTTGAAACTGAAAAATCGCAAAAAGAATTCCTAGAAACAATGTAATACCAAGATGAAGTTTTACATTTTTTACTTCTTTCTTTTTGACGGCTCGAACAGCCAATATTAAGGTTAAACTACTCAACACAATTACAACTGTACTCCAGTAAAAATAGGATGGTAGATTTACTTTAACCCAAAAGTTATCTCCCATTGAAACAATATATGCGGATGTGAATCCTGCAAAGAGCATGGTAATACTGAATACAATAATCCAGACTAGATTCTTTTTTACTTTTTCTTGTACTTCAGGCGAGTAACCTTGTTCAAATTTATCTTTCATACTTTATTTATTGATGAATACTCGTATAATATAACAACGATTTTGTATTAGAGTTCTACATAAAAAAACATTTGTCAACCACATATGCAAATTGAACAAGAGGTAAGTAGATGAAGGACCCAAACATTAGTTTTTTTGCATCTTTATCTTCAAGAGACAGGTAAAGCTGGTAGGAAAGCAAGAAGAACAACAATCCAAGTATAGAGACACTTATCACGCTAAATATCCCAACCATTTCTAATACCCATGGAAATAAGCTAAATGGTATAAGCATAAGAGAGGAAAGAGCTATTCTAAATGCAGATAACTTAGATTTTCCAGTGGAAGAAGGAAGTAAATAAAAACCACCTCTTTGATAATCTTCGTGTGCGACCCAGGCAATGGCCCAAAAGTGAGGTAATTGCCATACAAACTGAACAAAGAATAATGCGCCAGGTAAAGCTCCGAATTCATCTGTCCAAGCAATAGCCCCAATCATAGGTGGTAGTGCACCGGGAAAAGCTCCAACGATAACAGCCCAAGGAGTAATTCTTTTTAAGGGAGTATAAATAAAAGCATAAGACACATAAGAAAGCAGCCCGAGCATTGCTGAAAACGCATTCAATTGGTAAAGCATCCAAGTACCAATTACCAAGCTTAATACCACCACTGTAATTCCCTCAAAAACGCTCATGCTTCCTGTGGGAATCGGTCGTTTTTTAGTGCGATTCATTAAGCTATCAATTTTGCGTTCGATAATCTGGTTGGTTCCATTGCTCGCCGCAGTAACCAACAAACCACCTATCATAAGATAGAGAATATCTAGTCCCAAACTTCCTGTGCTTGGCGAATTATCGATGTAATTGCTATCATAAACAGCAAAAAGATAGCCAGATAAAGCAGAAAGAATCACCGATGCTGAAAGCCGGAACTTAGTAAATGATTGGTAGTCTTTCCACTTATTTTTAAAGCTCATTAATTATTTCTTTATGATTAAAAATTTAAGAGATATTTTAGTCATTCAGTTTTAGTACTGCAAGGAAAGCCTCCTGAGGTACTTCAACTTTCCCAACTTGTCTCATTCGTTTTTTACCTTGTTTTTGTTTTTCTAACAATTTTCTTTTTCGAGTAATATCTCCTCCATAACATTTAGCTGTTACATCTTTTCGAAGTGCTTTTATCGTTTCACGTGCAATTACTTTTGCACCAATAGCAGCTTGAATAGGAATTTCAAATTGTTGACGAGGAATTAACTCTTTTAGTTTTAAACAAATTTTCTTTCCTAAATCAAAGGCGTTACTTCTATGAACAAGTGCCGACAATGCATCTACTTGTTCATGATTTAGAAGAACATCCATTTTTACTAAATCTGATTTTTTATATCCTATTGGGAAATAATCAAAAGAGGCATATCCACGCGAAACAGATTTTAAACGGTCGTAAAAATCGAATACAATTTCTGCAAGAGGCATTTCGAAAGTAATTTCTACTCTGTCCTGCGTTAAGTAAACTTGATTTTTCAGTTCTCCTCTTTTTTCGATGCATAAGTTCATTACTTGACCAATGTATTCTGATTTTGTAATTACTTGTGCTTTGATGTATGGTTCTTCAATAAACTCTACCGCTGCTGGGTCAGGAAGTTCTGACGGGTTATTTACGATGATTTTTTCCTCTGGATTCTTTCGCAAATAAGTGAAATAGGATACGTTAGGAACAGTCGTAATAACGGTCATGTTAAATTCACGTTCTAAACGTTCTTGAATGATTTCCATGTGTAACATTCCTAAGAATCCACATCGAAAACCAAATCCAAGTGCTGCGGAAGATTCAGGTTCAAACACCAATGAGGAGTCATTCAATTGAAGTTTCTCCATGGAGTAACGTAATTCCTCAAAGTCGTCTGTATCCACAGGGTAAATTCCTGCAAAGACCATAGGTTTAACATCCTCAAATCCTTTAACAGCCTCTTTACAGGGGTTTTCAACTAACGTAATAGTGTCACCAACTTTTACTTCTTTAGCCTGTTTAATTCCTGAAATTATGTATCCTACATCACCAGCTGAGACTTCTTTTTTGGGAACTAAATCCATTTTAAGAATGCCAATTTCATCTGCATCGTAAGCCTTTCCAGTATTTACAAATTTTATTTTTTGTCCTTTTTTAATGCTTCCATTCAGCACACGGTAATACGCTATTACTCCTCTAAACGGGTTAAAAACAGAATCAAAAATCATTGCTTGTAATGGAGCTTGAACATCTCCTGTTGGAGCAGGTATTCTAGAAATTACAGCTTCTAATATTTTATCCACTCCGAGACCTGTTTTTCCAGAAGCAGGTATTACGTCTTCTGGGTCACAACCGATTAGTTCAACAATTTGGTCGGTTACAGCCTCTGGTTCAGCACCTGGCAAATCCATTTTATTAAGAATGGGAATAATTTCTAAATCATGCTCTAAAGCCAAATAAAGGTTAGATATTGTCTGTGCTTCAATACCCTGAGATGCATCTACAATGAGCAAAGCGCCTTCACATGCAGCAATAGAGCGGGAAACTTCATACGAAAAATCCACGTGTCCGGGAGTGTCAATAAGATTGAGGATATACTTTTCGCCATTTTGTTCATAATCCATTTGAATTGCATGGCTTTTAATTGTAATTCCGCGTTCTCTTTCTATGTCCATATCGTCCAAAGCTTGGTCTTTCATTTCTCTATCAGAAATGGTGCCTGTGGTTTGAAGCAGCCTGTCCGCTAAGGTGCTTTTACCGTGGTCAATATGAGCAATTATACAAAAGTTGCGAATGTTTTTCATTTTAAAACTGTTATTGTGCATTTAAGCAACCGCAAAGGTAGTTTAAAAAAATCAGGTAGTAATTGGTAAAATGTAGAAACCTATATAACTTATATGAAAATTACAATTTAATGCTTTGCTTTTTTTATGTTGAGCATATTTTCATGAATTTTTCTGTTTTGATAAAACGATTGAATGCGAGTAAGACTAGTACATATCTCTAAGATTATTGAGTTCTTTAAAACTAAACTTTACAGCCCTCCTAAGTTAAATCTAAGTCTCACGCCAACCGCTGTATTTCCTGTAGGGTAGGAAGTTGCCACCTTAGGATCAGTGAGCATTTGGTCGAAATAAAGAGAAATGGTAAAGTTTTGATCAAGTAAATAATCAGCACTTGAACGAATAGAAAATACTCTTTGTCCAGCTGTTGCTTGGTTTGTATTTTCAATTACTTTACGTATTACAGTTAAATTATCTCTAATAGATAAATCAATACGAACATTAAGGTCAGAGGCTTTTAAAGGTTGACCTTGGAAGCTCAATGGTAGTTTAAAATTAGAGAATTTGTAACCAGTTCCTATTACAATTTCAGTTCCAAGCATTTCTGTTACCTGATTATTTGCCAATGAAAGCGATGCGCTTCTGTCTTGGCTATATTCAATTTTTGTTATTAATCCATTTCCTTTGATTTTCCATGTAGCATCAAGTCCGATAAGAGGAGAAAAACGTTCTGATATTGTTATACTTTGCACTTGTTGGGTTGGGATAAAGTTGTTATTCAAGTCTCTTGCCTTTACAAATCCGTTATCGTCCGTTTCGGCATTCAAGTTTGTTTGCATTCCTGCAACTGTAACTGTTGATGTATAACCATGTCGAACTGTGAAAGCTTGAACATACGGTTTCATTTTTTCCATTTTTGCCAAACCATTGTATGAAACTTGCCAGTTTGGAAGAGGTACGCTTCTCAAAGGACTTATAGTTCGCTCATTTACAGACTGACCTTTAAAAGTTGATAAGAACGCACCAATTAAAACATCTTGTTGCGACCCACCATAACCTGAGTAAAAGCCAGCGGTATCTTGTTCACTATTAGCATTTCGTTCTCCTAAGAAGGAGCTTACCTCTTCTCTAGTTTCACGCATGTTGTCGAAAGTAGGGGATCGATAGGTTCTGTCTAGTGTTTCAAATGCAGAACGAACCGAAATAGTTGTGTAAGTAACTGTTGTTGTTCTGAATCTACTTTGGCTTTCAAAAGATTGGAGACTATCATTAAATCGATAAAACTCAGAAGAATTATCCATCAAATTTCTAGTCATAGTAAGATCTACTTTTAGGTCTTTTATTGGTTCGAGACTTGCTCTTACACTAATATTTTGTGAGTGCATAATGGAATGTTGGGCGTTTAATGAGCTAGTATCAACGAGCCAGCCTTGGTTTGCAACATGAGGCGCAAACTCAAATCCAGTCTGACGACCAAATATATCCCTTTGTTGTTGTCCTGTAACGAAACCTCTCATATTGGCATCACCCAAAGTTCTTCCATTTAAACCACCGACTTGAGCCTCTTGATTGAACCCTGGCAGCACCATACCATCATTGAGGGTATATGTTCCGTTTACGGTGCGAAGCGACATTAATAACCTGCCAAAAAAACCTGTTACAGGATGAAAGGGTTTACCATATTTTTCAGTAAGTTCTTTTTCTCTTTCTTCTTTAGCTTTTTTCTTTTCGAGTTGTTTTTCGACTTTGTCTTCTTTCTTTTCTATCTTTTTGTCAATTTTTTCGACTTTGGCTTCGTGCTGCTCTTTTTCATCAGGCGGTAGAGAATCGACTTCTACTTTATCTAAAACTTTCTTTTTCTCTTTGAATTTTTTGAGGCGTTTGGCAGCCCAAGTATCTAATTGATCACCAGCTCCGGCGGCTCCTCTTGCGGTAGGTCTTCTTGAACCTCCGCCAACTGTTCTTCTTGCGGTAGCTCTTGGTCCACCTCGTCCATCGTTAATGATTTTCTGTAGCAGTTCTGATTTTTTGTAAAGATTCACCATATTAAACTGAGAAGTGATGTTTACATTCCTACTATTTTGCATGGTGTTTCCAAATGCCTCTAAACCAAGATTAGGTCTCGACCACTCATAAGCTCCAGAGTAACGGATATTTGTGTTTAACCAGTCTAAAGCTGGTATTTTGGTAAATGGAATCTGATATGATAACGTGAAGTTATGGTCATATCGCATTACTTTACCCAAGGTTCGGAGTTGTGATCGAATAGAATCTTGAAACTCTCGAAACAAATCAGGATTTTCCCTTCTATCTACTTGACCTTCTGCTTCATCAAAAATAGAGTGATTGTTTGCTGTGACATCAAATTTAATTGCCTTAGTAAGGTCATATTTCATGTTATACCTTCTATTCCATGTGAAGTTTTTAAGATATATTGGTCTAAACTCGAAGTCAGTGTTTGGAATATTATTTCGAATTTGTCGTTCGTTGTATGAACGCAGTAAATTATTTTGAATAGTAACACTTTTTGGTCCAAGATATAAATTCGCTTCACGCGGTAAATCCCACCACTTAGATTTTTTCATGAATTTCACATCTTTGAAAGGCTCAATTAGTTTTGGAGAACCGTTGTATTGGTAATTAACTCCACCTTTCCAGATTTTCGTTCTGTCGTAATTTGTTCGGAAGTCTCGCATTAAATCTTCACTGTAACCATAATTAAAATTTAAATTTGAAATATCAAACGGGTTGGCTTTTTTACCTGGGGCTCTCTGTTTTCTTACGTTATTGAAATTGAATGACCTACGCGACATAAAGTTTTGACCATCTCTAGCCCGTTGCCTTCGCTCTGCAGGTTCATAATCTGCCAGTTCAATATCTGGATTGTATGGATCAAATTGCGGCGTAATAATACCAACAGAATAAGTATATAGGAAGGGGATATCAATATTTGCATTTGCCCCTAATAACTGCCCGAGTTGAGCATTTGCAGACATATCGAAGTTATATCTTGTATCCCTTTGTCTTTCAGCAACTCTACTATCTATGCTTCCCCAGTTTACTCCACTATAGGCACCAGATAATTGAATGTTTGCAAAATCAGCTACTTGGACTTGAGCTCGAGCTAAGGCTGCCGATCCACCTTGGTTTTGAAAGTCTGTAAGTCGCAATTCGTTCACCCATATTTCCGCACATTTTGCCAGTCCATCATCTGGTTTCCAAGGATGGTCGTCATTTTGTGCAGGGTTTCTAACACCAATCATAATGGTTTTAACATCTGCTAAGTTTGGATTACCTTTTACTTTTATTCTCCGCAGCGGATGATTTACATTATTATTATCTGAATTACCGGGTTGGTGGGGGACGTCTTTTATATATTCCAAGTTAAACTGCACATTAGAATTAGGACTTTCCGCCAAGTTATTCCTCTCCTTTTTAACATCCCTTAATTCATCGAAAACAATACGTAAATTGTTTTCTTCGGGCCAAATGTCTAGTTCATTCGTGGCTCCCCACTGCGTGACTTTCAGCGGAACTTCATATTCATAATAGTTTTCCCTGAAGTCGGTTCCAAGCCTTACGAAAACTGTTAAATCATTATCAAACAGAGGGTCGGTGGGGAAGCGTTCCTCGGCGTGGATAAACATTTCTAAATTTTCATACATTAACATATCCATTCCGACGTTCCTCGTGGCGGCTCGGGCATCTCCGTCTTTTAAGTTACAGACGACTAGGGTCATTGCCTGTTCATTAAGTTGACGCTGAAATGCTTGCGAAGGATCTACTTCACGCAGAATACCTGGTGGAATAACATAATTAATAGGTTCTCTTTGGTCATGCTCTTCTACGTTTACCGCTCCAATGTCAAAATCAGTAAGGTCAGGGTCAACTTGCACTCCGTCAATTGGAGATTCTAAACTTTCAAGGAATCTACGCCATTCACCTCTGATTAATTCTAGTTTAGCGAATCGAAGCGTTGTTTCCTCGTTAAATTCTTTCATGAACATTCGCATAAAACGAATAGATCGGAAATCCGTGATGCCATTAACAACTCTATCCGGAGCTCTTATCGGAATTCTAAATTGATACCATCGGTAAACTTTATCCCCTTTTTCATATTGACGCGTATTGATAATATAATTTTGACCTACTTGCATATCGTTAGGTCTTAGAGATACCTTATATTGGAAATAGCTTTCTGATTCACTTAAGTTATTATCCTGATTGATATCCTCCATGTCTGGCATGTTGGTAGCTTGTGTTGGATAACCTGCTGCATTTTTTTGAGCATCCATTTCAGGAGTAGGGGAGTTTCCTTCATGTCCATTCCAATATTTGTATCGTCTGATGATATCAAATCCTTCTTGGTCATATACATCATCGCGATAGTAATTGTAATTATCACTCGAAATGTCAGAAAGAAGCCTTGCTTTAGCTTCTTCGGAGAGCGTTGGATTATTGTTAATCCAAGAAACATAATTTGGGTATGCTGTTCTTTCTTGTGCATCATTGTAGCCATCCAAACCAACATCTTGAATCACCCTTGTATCAGGGTCATTATCAAAAGCATTAACGACAACTTGTTGCGTAGAAACTCTTGCCCAATTAGTAATGTCAATATTCTCCGTTTCTGATGGGTCAATTGGCAAACCGTTTTCAAAACTTTTTCTGGAGTCTGGCAGAATATCTTCTGATAAATTTCCTAAGTTAAAGTACAAGTCTCCACCTGAATGGTTTGTTGTAGGATCTTGAGCCTCTTGATCATCGTTAAATGGGTCTAACATCCAAAACTGAATGTATTCGACATTAGTTTGTTCGAAGTCTGTTGTAGTTAAAGCTCTCATGATACCGCCCCAACGATTTTCAGGGTCAATAAACTCCCCATCGGTATTTACGGTGTTAGTGGTATCATAGTTATACATCCCTCTTTCTTTCGGGTAATAAGTCATGTTTAAAACAGGAATATTTGTAATTGTTCCAAGTGCTGGATTTAAATTTGGAAATAAGTCGGTTTGGTTCACAATTGCCACATTCACGTTTTCAGCTAACTCTGGATTCTCAGCAATGTTTGGTGGCGTCAATGCATTATTCATATAAAATAATGGGTCGATTGTGTACCAAGAAAGATGACCACGTTTAAACCCTGCTGACAAATCGTTTGTCGCTTCTGCCTCAGGGAATAAGTCATCTTGTCCTTTTGGGATAGAAGCTAATTTCCATTGAACAAAATTTCTTAAGTCAATCATAGACTGGCTTCCTTCAAAATCATCCACATAAGAGATACCACTTCTTGAAATGGCTCTAGGCGCACCAGGAATAAGGTGGGCTGCCTCGGCATTTAAGGTCAGTGTTGACATTTGTTTTGTCGATATTGTAGGAACTAAATTGATCAGTTTTGTAAGAAAAGGCAAATCTGTTCTATAAGACAAATCTATACCAATAATATTATTTCGAAATGGTTCATCTCCAATATCTACTTTTTGTGTTATAGGCCTTTCTGTTTTGCGCATCCATGTAGCACCAATATTAAAATCTGGATTAATCATGTAGTTTAAGTGCGTACCAAAAAGCGATTTATTTTGAAATCCAAAAACAGAATTACTTTCGATAGAAATTTTTATATCGGCATTTGATTCTAAAATAGCTGAATTTAGAATTTTCACCCTACCTAAGTTATAATCGACTGTAAAGTCAGTGCCTTCTTGCAGTCTAATACCTCCAGCGGTAACTACAACAGAACCTTCAGGGACATTCAGTGCATTCAATGGTATATCAGAACTAATGGAAGATTTGTATTGACCATTAAAATAGAATCGGTTTTTTTGAGGTATTTGTTGCGCGGCAATTTTTGTAGAGTCATATAATTCATGATATGCTACGTTTCTTACGATAAGAGGATTTAATCCAGCTTCTAGCATTTCTTTCTCAATCGTTGCACCAAATGGCTCTATCGTACTGAAGTAAATTCTACCATTCCTTGTATTTATGGTACCACCATTTACGGCTTTGTTGCCTTCATAGATTATTGGCTTGTAATCAAAAACTCCGTCTTTTTGAGGTCTGTTATTTTGGTTAAGTCTGTCCATTCCAACAACATCAAGAACTTGTTTATCATCCATTCCTGGATAAGGCAAAAAGTTGACTAACAGGCTGTTGTCTGGGTTGTTGTACAAGATGTCTAAACGAAACCCTTCTTGATCAACTTGATAAGCACCAATAGAATAAACGTTTTTCATCATTAAGTCCCATAGTTTGTTTCGGGGGTTAGTGATAGTTGGTTTCAATAATTTTAAGAAAAGTGCGTCCTGACCAACAATTCCATCCGTAGAAAATTCTCCGACTTGATAGGTTCTTCCAGCATAGGTATATTCATAAGCAACAGCCAAAACCTCATCGTTATTTAGTGGCATATTAACCGAAATAAAACCAAGTTGAGCGTTGTAAGTAAATTCTTGTTCTGTTAACCTTCTAGCATTTTCAACTTTTTCATATTCTAAAGCTTGACGAAATGGACCAGGTGAAGACTGCATAGCGTTTAATGCAACAACAGAATTATTGAATCCTCTTACTTGGGCATTATTTGTAATGAAATCGTAAAGCCCGTTTGAGCGGTTATCAGGAAATTCAGAAGCCGAGGCATTTCCAGGGTTTCCTGACCAATTTTCTTCATTTGGTTCACCTAAGTCTGTGAATGCGATAATGTTTCGAGTATCTTCTACCATGTTGGTCATGTTGGTCAACCAAACTTCAATACGGGTAATATCTACTAATGAGTTGATGTATGGAACAGTTTCCATTGCTTCATCATAATTTTCACGATGGTAGTAATTAAGAAAGTAGTGTCTATTTGCTTCATAGTCATCTGCTTTAAGCTCGAAATCCATGACTTGTGCTCCACCAGAAATATTAATTTCTTGTTTTTGCCCTCTTGAAGTAGAGGCGATAGCGTCCACAGTAAGACGTCCAAAACGCATTCTTGTTTTAACCCCGAAAAGTGTTTGCGAACCTTCAATTAATGAAGTGTTTAATGGCATTGCAACGTTACCAGCTTCTATTTTTTGAAGAATTTGATCTTCTTCCCCTGTCCATTCTAATTTCGTAAAGTTATCAAAATCGAATGCTGCTTGGGTGTTGTAAGAAGTCCCCAATTTCATTTTATCCCCGATTTGTCCAACGAGGTTTAATTGTATTTGCTGCTGAAAGTCAAATCGCGTAATTCTTCGTTGATTTTCAGGAAGCATCGGGTTTTCATAACGAGCCGTATTACTTCCAAGTGAAATTTCAACCATTCCTTCTGGTCTTATAGTTATTTCATCACTACCAAAAATATTTGCAAAACCAGGACTATCAATTTTTATAGGAGGAATTAATCCTTGACCTTCTTCTGTTTGCGTATCAATCTTTTCTTTCCAATAATCGCGCATTTTTTGTTGACGATCATATTCAATGTACTCTTCCAAAGTCATCATGGATGGACGTCGAAGGTCGAGGTTGTCACCTAATTTTTCTCTAAAAACATATTTACCTGTTCTTGGATCATAAACAATTTCTTTGTTTGTTTGAGTAGGGTCACCTAAGTCAAAACTCTGCTTTGGATTTGATGTAGGATCGTAGGAGTTATTTATAGGGAAAGGTAAATTGATACTATCAGGATGAGTTTGCCCATGCACAAAAAGGTGGTTAGTAAAACTAATCACCAATAGCAAAACATGGAAAACCTTATGTCGTAGTTTACAATTCAACTTTAAAACCCCTTATCACAATACCCTTAACGCATCTTTAATCACTTGTTCTACTGTATCCTGCTCTTTGAATACTTTAGACAACGCTTTATCTGCAAGTTTTCTATCGAAACCAAGCGAAATTAATGCAGTTAACGCATCAAAGCGAATTGTATTGTTTGAAGTACTAACATTATCGTTAGAAACTTCGAATTTTAACATTTTATCTTTTAGGTCAACTATAACTCTTTGTGCTGTTTTTAGTCCAATTCCTTTGACACTTTTAATTGTGTTTACATCATCGGAAGCAATGGCTTGAGCAATATCTGTTGGTGTTAAACTAGATAACATCAAAATAGCGGTGTTTGGCCCTATCCCAGAAACACTTAATAGTAAATTAAACATTTCGCGTTCTTCACGGTTCGAAAAACCATATAGAATTTGAGCATCTTCTCGCACTATGAACTGCGTATAGATTTTTACTGCCTCACTGTCTCCAATCGTGGAAAAAGTATTGAGCGAAACTTTTACTTCATAGCCAATACCATTGCATTCAATAATTAGTGCTGTTGGTGTTTTTTCTACTAGTCTTCCGTTAAGATGAGTAATCATAAATTATTTATTTTGAGCGTCAACAACTGCTACTTTAACCATATTTACTATTTCTCTAACGCTAGATCCTAGTTGCAGGACATGTACAGATTTTTTCAAACCAATTAAAACTGGACCTATTGCCTCTGTGTCTGTCATTTCTTGTAATAGTTTATAGGCAATATTTCCAGAGGATAGATTCGGAAAAATAAGTGTATTAACCTCTTTGTTAGTCAGGTTAGAGAAATCAAATTTATCTAGCAAAAGTTCATTGTTCAATGCGAAATTAGCTTGCACCTCACCATCCACAGTGAGGTTAGGATATTTTTCGTGAATAAGTTTTATGGCCTTAGCCATTTTATTAGCATCCTTTCCAGGTGATGAACCAAAATTAGAATAAGAAAGGAGAGCGATGCGAGGGGTTACTTTGAACTTGCGTATGGTTTTAGCAATGTGATACGTCATGTCTGCAATTTCTTCAGCAGATGGATCAAAATTTACAGTTGTATCAGCAAGAAACATAGGTCCTCTTTTCGTCATAAGAATATACATTCCAGCTACTCGGTCAACTTCTTTTTGTTTTCCAATTACTTGAAGAGCAGGTTTTAGAACATCTCTATAATTTCTTGTAGCTCCAGATATCATTGCGTCGGCATCACCGAGCTGCACCATCATTGCACCAAAATAATTTCTTTCACGCATTATTTTTAGTGCTTCGTATGCAGTAAAGCCCTTTCTTTTTCTTACTTCAAAAAATGCTTCGGCGTATCTATTTCGACGGTCTAATTCTTCGTCGGACTTTGGGTCAATGATTTCAGCCTCAGGGAAATCCATGCTGTATTCTTCAATCAAAGCTAAAACTCGTTCTTTCCTTCCTAATAATATTGGAAAAGCAACTCCTTCTTCATAGGCTGTTTGAGCAGCTTTTAAGATTTTATAATTATCTGCTTCGGCATAAACAACTCTTTTAGGATTATTTTGTGCTTTTTCAGTAATGTTACGAACGAGTTTATTATCTAACCCTAGTCTTTTCTTCAGTGTATTTTCATACTCTTGCCAATCAGAAATTGGTAGTTTGGCTACTCCGGAGTCTATTGCTGCTTTTGCTACAGCGGGTGCAACATAATAAATTAATCTTGGGTCGAGTGGCTTTGGAATGAATTGTTCTCTACCAAAAGTGATGCTTTTCTCTCCATAAGCTTCGCTTACCTCTTCAGGCACTGGTTCTTTTGCTAAAGATGCAATAGCATGAACAGCAGCTAATTTCATTTCTTCATTAATGGTAGTAGCACGAACATCAAGCGCTCCTCTAAAAATGAATGGAAATCCAAGTACATTATTTACTTGATTAGGATGGTCTGATCTTCCAGTAGCCATTATTACATCGTCACGAGTAGAAATCGCATCTTTATAAGCAATCTCAGGATCAGGATTTGCCAAAGCAAACACGATAGGGTCTTTAACCATCGACTTAACCATTTCTTTTGAAACGACGCCTCCTTTTGAAAGTCCTAAAAATACATCCGCATTTTTCATAGCCTCTTCTAGTGGAATTGATTTTTCATGCGTCGCAAAAAAGGCTTTATTTCCTTCTAGTTTTTCACGATCTTTTGCCAAGAGTCCTTTACTATCAAACATAAAGATGTTTTCTATTTTAGCTCCGAGGGAACAATAAAGCTTCACACAAGACATTGCTGAAGCACCTGCGCCGGAAACTACAATTTTAACATTCTCTATTTTTTTTCCTGCTAACTCTAATGCGTTTAAAAGGCCAGCAGAAGAAATTATTGCCGTGCCGTGCTGGTCATCGTGCATTACGGGAATATCTAATTCCTTCTTTAGACGTTCTTCAATTTCAAAAGCTTCTGGTGCTTTTATATCTTCTAGGTTTATTCCGCCAAAAGTAGGGGCAATGGCTTTTACTACTTCAATAAATTTATCAGGGTCAGTGGCATCTACTTCTATGTCAAATACATCAATATCAGCAAAGATTTTAAAAAGAAGACCTTTTCCTTCCATTACTGGTTTTGAGGCAAGTGATCCGATGTTTCCTAGACCAAGAACAGCTGTGCCGTTAGATATTACCGCAACCAAATTAGCTTTACTCGTGTATTTGTAAGCGTCATCTAGATTCTCAGCAATTCTTAAACATGGTTCTGCAACTCCAGGAGAATATGCCAAAGATAAGTCTCTTTGTGAGCTATATGGTTTTGTAGGAACAACTTCTATTTTACCCGGTTTGCCCTGAGCGTGATAATCTAAAGCATCTTGTTTCCTAATTTTAGCCATATAGTTATATATTTGAGGGTTGCAAAATTAATAAAATAGTCTTTAGAAACTGTTTCTGACTATTATTATAATCCTTTCGTGTTTAGGCTTCAAATTTAATGAGAAAACCCAATGTTGTTAACCATGTTTAAATGAGTCTTTTGGACTGAAAGTTAAATGTTTAAAGAAAAGATTTATCCTTTAGGTTTTGGTTCTTTGTATTTGAGCGTATTTCTGTAAAGTGACCAGAAAACGACCAAGAAAAATAACAACCCTGCCAAAGAAACAAAGTGATAGTCCTGATACATCGCAAAGATAAATGCAGTTGCTACAATAGATGAAAGAACGCTAATCATAAGAAAAACTTTCCAAACCTGAAAATCATTGAGACCTCTGTAAACCAGATGGTGAGTTGTATGGTCTTTGCCACCTACCATAGGAGATTGGCCGCGTTTAAGTCGGTTAATAACAACTGAAAGCGTATCTGATGCAGCAGGAGTAAAAGCCGTAAGAACGACTAACATTCCACTCCAAGCTGGAATTTCAAGTGCAGAAGCTGTATTCCACAAGCCTTGAATAGAGTAAAAAGCTACAAAAAGACCTATAAATTGGCTACCAGCATCACCCATAAACATCTTTGAAGGATTAATATTATACCTCAAAAAACCAATTATTGCACCAATTTGGGCAACTAATACGATGATCCAAAAATCAATTACAAACCCTTTTAAAATAAAATAAGAAATCATGCAAACTGTTAAAATGAAGAGTGTAACAGTGCCAGTAATACCGTCCATATTGTCAAGCATGTTTAAACTGTTCATGATGGTGATAACCCAAATAACAGTTAAAATAGAGTCAATCCAAACATTGTGGAATAAATTTATTGTACTTCCAGAATAAACTAAAAGCAATCCACATGATATTTGGCCTAGTAGCTTTAGCAAAGGTTTTGTGTTATATGCGTCGTCGGCTAGACCAACAACAAAAGCGAGAGATCCAGCTGCGAGTAGTCCCAAAAACATGCCATCTTCAAATAAGTCTAAGTCAGAATAAAATACAGCAAAAGCTAAGATACTGAATACAAAAGCAACATACATGCTTATTCCGCCTAGCGAAGGTTTTGATTCGTTGCTCCATCGAATGACAACGTCGTTTTTATTTCGAATTCCTAATGATTGCGAAAAGCTTAACAAAAGTTTATTTACAACCAAAGAAATGATTATCCCCCCAATTAGAAAGTAGATTAGTTCCAATATATCAGTAGATGGCATAGCTTATGACTTATTTATTAAGTTCAAAGTGACAAATATAATCAGGAATAAAGTTCTTATGCTGTAAAGTAACCATAACTGAGTGTTTTTATTTGATAACTGCACAGTAAAAACACGGTTTTCTTTACTTTTTACTCCAATTAAACCAACTTTTCTTTTTTTCTTTCTTTTCTTCGTAATATCCGCCGTATCCATAACCATAGCCATATCCGTAACCGTACCCATAACCATAACCATATCCATATCCGTAACCGTTACGATTGTTTTTCACTCCATTTAAAACAATATTTAAGTTGGTGACTTCTTCAAGAGAAGCAAGTTGTTTCAATCTGTGAACGAAAAAGCGTTTAGAATAGTTTGCTTTGAATACGTAAATGGGAACATCAGCCATGGATAGCACATTAACCCCATCAGAAACCAATCCAATTGGCGGGTTGTCAATTATTACAACATCGTAAGTTTTTTTAAGTGTATCAATAGTCTCTTTAAAATTGTCACTTAAAATTAGTTCCGAAGGGTTTGGAGGAATTGGTCCAGCAGTAATAAAATCTAAACCATCTATTTGAGTTTGTTTGATGCATTTGTCAATCGTTGTTTGTCCACTTAGAAGATTACTCATCCCATGTTCGTTATCAGCGAATAAACCGAGGTGAACCTTTGGTTTTCTCATATCTAAATCTATCAGAATAGTTCGTTTACCAGACATGGCTATAATTCCAGCTAAGTTAAGAGCAACAAAAGTCTTACCCTCCCCAGAGATAGAAGAAGAAATAGCAATTAGTTTCATATCCTTTCTTACAAAAGAAAGATTTGTTCTGATTCCTCTAAAAGACTCAGCAAGCATAGACTTAGGACTGCCAGCGACAACCAGCTGTGAAAACTGCATTTTAGATTTAAGTAATGGAATTGCACCTAAAATACCTACGCTTGATGGTAAGGATTTTTCTATGTCATTGATGGTATTTATCTCATTATAGGTTACATATCTAAATAAAAGTAATCCAAATGAAAAAAGTAGAGACAAGAGTATGGACACCGCATAAATGAGAGTTCGCTGAGGACTTATCGCCTCCTTGGGTAAAACAGGCCTCATAAGGATGTTGCTTTGTGATGTGTATCCAGCATTGGAAATAGAGTATAGCACAAGTTTTTCAGTAAAAAGGTTGTAATATTTTTCATTTAAACTTTGCATATTTTGTAGTCTTGCAAGTTCCATCTTTTTTTCTGGGAGATTAAAATACTCTGATTCCACTTTAGTAATTTGACCTTTAATCAACTGTCTTTTTGTTGAAGTACTATTTAACAACATTTCAAGTGTTCGGTTAATATTATCAACGTTGAGTTGAATTTTTCTATTAATAGCATCAATTACAGAATTATCTTGTGCAACGTTAAATAATAAGTCTTCTTTTCTTTCCAAGCGCTCATGCAATTCTTCGACCATACTTGTCAGGTTTGACCCTAAGGAGCTACTAATTAAAACTGGGATTAACCTGTAAACTTCTAACCTAGAAGGATCTTTAGAAACCTTTTCATGCACTTGGTTTAATACTCTGATTTCTTCATCTAACTGAAAAAGTTCAGATTGTAGTGAATTTAACTGAGAGGATAATGAAGTTGTGATATCTTCTGGGTTTGGAATATTTTCTCTCCTTTGATAGAACATAATACT
>SKGS01000080.1 GCA_007117355.1 Lishizhenia sp.
TAATGCGAAAGTCGAAGGTTAAAGGGAGTTTCTTCTATATCTTCATCAGGGTATTCTTCTTTTAATTCTTCTTCTGATTTTACAATATCATAATTGACAGTACCATCTTTAAGTATTCGAACATCAAACTTAGGTTCATTTAATGCAATAGAGCGAATTTCAACGTCGCTTCCACTTATTACACTCCAAAATCCTAATTGCAATTCCAAACGGTTAATGTCAACCAGCTTAACCTGATCAAATGTATCTCTTCCTGTGATAGAAAAACCATCGAGTTGGAGGGTCATATTAGGAAAGGTTGAAATAAAAGTTAGATCAAAATCTTGTAAAGCAATATCCGCTTTTAAATATGTGTTTGCTTGATTTATTACTAAGTCTTTAATTTGATCTTTGAAAAAAATAGGGATTAAAATCAAAAGAATTAAGAGAATAAAAAATGTAATTCCGAACCATTTTGCTACTTTTTTTAGAGAAAATGATTTTTTCTTTTTACTGCTTTCTGTCATTACAAAAAAATTAAGTTTGTCTTTTAACGAATCTAATTTATACAAAAAATACTTACATTTATAGTATGTTTTATTATTTAACAGTTTTTAAACAGCAATTAAATATTATCGTTTTCGTGTTTTCCATTTCTTTTGGTATATATGGTCAAATTATTGTAGATGAAGACAAAGCAGACGAAGTAACTCCTGGTTCGAACACAGTTTCTAATTATGCTGGTTCGGAGTTTTATATAGGCCTTGCACCGAGTTACACATTTCGAATGTTGGAGCCAAATGAAGGTTTTTTTGGAAAAGAACTTGGTATCAGAGCTAATGAAGAAGGAACTTCCGCTACCTCTTTTTATTCTGGTTTAAGGACGCTTTTGGACAAAAATATTGTTTTGGACTTAGGTCTTGGATGGTCAATTAATAAAGAATACTTTTTATTTGAATCTGCTGATAGTTTATATGAATATACTAATAGCTACAGAAATGTAGCTTTTCCGTTGCAAATTGGATTTCAATCAGGGGGTAGATACTTTTCTTTTTTGGGAACATTTGGTGTTATGCCGAAATCTTTTTTATCCGTTCGAACAGACCTTCGATACAAACCAACTAACAGTTTGGAACGCGAAGAGGTTATTACTGAAAAGGAGGGCTACAACAAATTTTTAATTGATGCTGTTGCTAATATTGGAGCACGAATGGAATTAAATGAAAACTACGGTTTTTATATTTTAGCGAATGGTTTTTATCAGTTCACTAGCAACTATGAAAAACAAGGGCCATACATTCGAAATCCGTATGGAATAGGGGTGCATTTTGGTTTACATTTCTATTTGTAACTCGTTATTAACGTAGGTCTGTTTAACCTTTTCAGTATATTCATTTCCATCAATTCTACGCATTACGAGTTCGCTATCCCTTCTGATAGTAATTAAAGAGTTGTGATGGGGTTAGTTTAGCTTGAAACTATAACAAATAAACAGTATTCGTGAAAAAACATCCGAACTTCATAAAAAAAGCCGCTTATAAAGAAGCGACTTTTTAGTTTTTCTCAAAAACTATTAACCAAAATATATTCAGTTAAGCTATTTCTTTAATTGACATTACTGTACAATCGAAAACGATACACGTCTATTTTTCGCATTAGAAACTTGCTCATCATCATTTTCTGTAATGTGCTTAGACCTTTTTCTATTTTGCACATCATCTACAATAATTCTATTTTCAGCAACCCCTTTCTCTACTAACTTAGTACGAACGTATTCCGCTCTTTTTTTCGAAGTCCCTCGAAACTCAGCTTCATCATATTCGTCGTTGTCCAAATGACCAGTAACTCTTAATTTCATTGATGGATTTTGAGACATCAATTCCGCAACTTTATTAATTGCATCTTCACCTGAAACGGTGATATCATATCTACCAGTTGCATAATAAACATTGTATTGTTCAAGAACCTCGGCTGGTGTCATTTTATCATTAATAGCAGGAGTTCTTTGAAAAACAACCATACTTACCTGTTTTTGATTGTCACCGTAAGGACAATCACACTGCTCGTCTGGCCCTAATAATCGAACAGAAACATCATCAATGTAATAATATGCAGCAATTATTTGTGTTCCTTTAACTTCTTTAGGTTTTTTCATTCTTTCTTGACCAACATCGTTATTTGGAGTGAAATTTCCAATTGTAATGTATTTCTCATTACCTGTAGAAACGTACTCTCCACAAACAACATCCCAACCATACATACCATTGAAAATCGTTTCATCAGGGTGCGTTACATGTGTTTCATCAATTAGTGCAGGGATTTTATCTTTTACATTAAATGGTTTTTTTGAAAAGTGAGCCCCCAACTTATTACTAGAATATTTAGATAACTCAGCTAAAGAAGCATGAAACATAACTTGGTAGCGCATTCCCTTTTTCATCGGTTGCGTAAGTCGTGTTGTAATATATGTTCTATTCATTTTATCATTGTACGAATATACAACAATTCCAGCGTAGTTATTACCGTCTTTTGGCACTTCCTTACCATAAACATTTTCGGGAGTTGCAACATCTGGCATTTTCGCATTCGCAGCAAATAAATCAGCAGAATTTCCAGTTGGAGAAGTCCAACCATCTGCCATTTCTATCATTCCCAGTCTTCTTAACTTGCTAGAAGCACTTTCAAAACTTCCGTTTTCTACAAGATTATCTGTATCTTGACCAAACGTGCCGAAAGCTAACATACATGCTGGCACAAGTCCTAATAAAATTTTCATTTTGTTTGTTTTAGATTTCATAGTTTTTTACCGTTTTAATAAATGTCTTTACTTTTTCCGGATCAATATCTGGATAAACACCATGTCCCAAATTTACAATATGTCTTTTACTTTCAAAGGAATCTAGTAAATTATTTGTCAATCTTTCTATCTCTGAATGAGAAGCGTATAATGCACAAGGGTCTAAATTACCTTGTAACGTTTTCGTTTCACCAACCAGTTTTCGAATATTAACGACATCCATATTCCAATCTAGACCTATTGTATTGCAAGGAGAATCAACCATATCGTTTACAGCTGCGTAAGCTCCTTTTGCAAAAATAGTTACCGGCACTTCCGTTATTTGTTCCGCAATTTTTTCAATGTACTTAAGGCCAAAAGTTCGGTATTGCGCATTTCCTAAAATCCCAGCCCATGAGTCGAATATTTGAACCATATGAGCACCAGCTTTTATTTGTGCTTTTAAATACCTAACTGTAACCTCTGCAATACGATTAAGCAAATCGTGTGCCATTTCTGGTTGAGTATATAAAAACTTTCTTGCTTTAGAGAATGTTTTGGAACCTTGACCTTCAATCATGTAACAAAAAATTGTCCATGGAGCACCAGCAAATCCGATTAAAGGAACACGACCATCAAGTTCTTTGTTGGTTATTTTTATGGCTTCTAAAACATATCCAAGTCTATCTTCTATATCAAAGTCAACTTGTGCGTATTTTTCAAAATCACTTTCTGATTTAATGGTATTCGGGAAAAATGGGCCACGTTTTTCAACCATTTCGTAGGTAAGCCCCATAGCTTCTGGAACAACTAGAATATCAGAAAATATAATTGCTGCATCAACACCTAATAAATCTACAGGTTGTATGGTTACTTCCGCTGCTCTTTCTGGAGTTTCAACTAATTCCTTAAAACCACTCAAAGAAGCGCGAACAGCTCTGTATTCAGGAAGAATCCTTCCCGCTTGACGCATCAACCATACTGGGTAACGCTCTATGTTCTCTCCACGTGCAGCACGCAGAACCAAGTCATTTTTCATATGTATTTTATTTTTTTTATGGTCATATGGAATCGCAAAAGAGATTTATTTATTTCGACACACTCAATACATCGCATTAGTGTTTTTATGGAAAATCTCTTTATGCTTATTTCAAATTCATAAACACAAAACTAAGTATTTTTTCGAGTTGAAAATTAACCAGTATTATTCGTGTAGATAATTTTTAGGCTATTTTAGGCATAAGCCTACGGCAATATTTCTCTATTTCAAAGGGTGTGAATGTAAATAAGACAAGATTAAGTCAAAATCAGATTGATGAACCGAATATCTGCACTTTGCAAATCTGAATGTGAAAGGAGTTCAACTACGTCAATTAAAAAGCGGTTCCAATA
>SKGS01000103.1 GCA_007117355.1 Lishizhenia sp.
GTTTTAAGCCGTGTTTTTCTTTCAAAAAATTACGATAAATCCAAATTGCTTGCATATTAGCCTCTGTGCCTCCAGAAGCGACATATCCATCAAACTCTTGATTAATATTTCCTTTTAAAATGTCATGCGCACAAATCTTTATTAAATCTCTTTCAATTTCTTGTGTGCCAGCAAAAAACGATTCGGATTCGCCCAAGGTGTGACAACCAATATGGTTTGGGTTTTTAATTAAAGACGAAAGAAATGGTGCGTCTTTTAAAAAAGTAGCATCCTGCGAAAAAACCTTTTCATCGAGGTAAGATGCAGGTACACCAATTATGTTTTTTTCTGAGTAGTTAATGTTATTTTCTAAGGCAGAAAATACAATTCGCTTTATTTCTTCCGAACCCTTCTTTTCCCAAATCATATTCTTTTTTTTGCAAAGTTAGGTTGTTTTACTACTATAAAATAATTCTTCTAACTGATTTTTATTAGTTTTATGTCACTAAATTTGAAGGCACATGTTATTTTAACGTTTTTGTTAAAGATTTTAAAAACAAACAACAGCTGTAATGAAGAAACCTGAAATTCCAAAAAATGAAGATAAGCGACTGAAAGAGTTAAGAAGTTTTCATATTTTGGATTGTTTAGAGCAGGAGGAATATGATTTTTTAACTGAAATGGCTGCTGTTATTTGTCAGGTTCCCATTTCTTTAATTTCTCTAGTTGATGAAAATAGACAATGGTTTTTGTCTCATCACGGACTAGTTGTTCGCGAAACTGAAAGAGCCTATTCTTTCTGTGCTCATGCAATAAACGATGCTGACCAGATTTTAATAGTACCAAATGCAAAAGAAGATGAACGTTTTTCTGACAATCCTTTGGTAACTGAAAGCCCAAATATTTCGTTTTACGCTGGTGTCCCATTAGTTACATCCAATGGGTTTGCTCTTGGAACATTGTGTGTTATTGATTCGCAACCCAAAGAATTAACACAGCAACAAATAGATCAGCTTCAAAAACTATCTGTGCAGGTGGTTAAACTACTTGAACTTAAAAAAACAACAAAAGACTTAACTCTTCTTAAAACTTTTGTTGATAATTCAAGCGAAGGTCTTCAAATTGCTAAAGCTAGTGGCGAAATTGTTTTTGTTAACAAAGTTGCTAATGAACGACTTGGGTTAAGAGAGGATGAATTGGGAATGTATAAAGTGTCTGATTTTGAAGAGATTTTTAAAGATCCTGGAAGTTGGGAAAAACACGTAGATGAAATTCGAGAGAGTGGAATTGTTTTGGCGGAAGGGGTTAACACCAACTTAAGCTCAAATGAAGTACATAATGTTGAAGTTATTTCTAAAATCATTGAGGTTGAAGGAGAAGAATATCTATTAGCAAATTCAAGAGACATTACAAAGCGTAAAGGGATTTTAAGAGAATTAGAAACTACAAAACGCATATTGGAATCCACTAATGAATTGGCAAAAATTGGTGGTTATGAGTTCGATGAATTCGGAGAGAAAATCTCATGGACAAAAAACATGAACGCTATTTTTGAAGTAGAAGAAGATTTTCAATTTTCTATTGATTCTATTGTCTCGTTTTACAAAAATGATTTCTACAAAAATCAATTATATCAATGCATTGATTTTTTGTTAACGAATAGAGAATCATTTAAGGAAGAGTTTTTAATTACAACTCCCAAAGGAAACGATAGATGGATTCGTCTCCAAGGTATGCCAATAATTAAAAAAGAACAAGTAACAGGCATTTTTGGTACAGTACAGGATATTCACGAAAGAAAATTAGAAAATTTAGAATTAAAAGTTACGAAAGACCGATTAGAAAGCATTTTGTATGAAATGGATGATGTAATGTGGTCTGTTGATATTTCTAGAAACAACCTTTTATTTGTTTCGCCATCTGCTGAAAATTTACTGGGCTATACAATCAATGAATGGAAAAAGGATATTCTACTTTGGAAACAGGTCATTTATCCAGAAGACAGGTGGGTAATTTCTGCCATTCAGGAACAATTGCTAAAACTTCAACCTACGAATTATACTTTTCGAGCAATTACAAAAAATGGTGAGTTAAAGTGGTTAGAAAGTAGAACGAAATTCATCAAAGAGGAGAATGGGATTATAAGAGTAGATGGTTTTGTGGTAGATAAAACAAGAGAACGGAAGCTTGAATTCAAACTCAAAGATGAGATGAATTTGCAGAACCTTTTAATCTCTATTGCTTCCAAGTATATCAACATTAATCCTTTAGACTTTGATTTTTATGTGGATGATTCCTTGCGAAAAATAGGGCAATTTGTAAAATCTGATAGGGCCTATGTGTTTGATTATGATATCCGAAAAGAAATAGCAATCAATACGTTTGAGTGGTGTAGAAAAGGAATTTCTTCACAAATAGAAAATTTGAAAGCGGTGCCTTTTTCTTACTGTTCAGAACAATTAGATGCTCACTTCAAGGGAAGCGTCTATGTAGTGGAAGACGTAGCTAAATTAGAAAATCCAAAAGCTAAAGAGTTTTTTGACAGTCAAGAAATAAAAAGTTTCATAACCATACCGCTAATAATTAATGGAAAACTTAAAGGGTTTATTGGCTTCGATTTTGTTGAAAGCTATCACAAATTTACTCAACAAGAACAAAACATATTATTTCTTTTTGCGCAAGTTTTAATTAACGCACGTCAAAAAAGAACACAGTTCATAAGTTTACTAGAAAAAGAAGAGCGATACCGAAACATTATATCTAATATGCAATTAGGTATTTTGGAGATAAATGTGAAAGGAGATGTGACTTTTGTTAACAAAGGGTTTTCTGAAATGTCTGGTTATAAAAGTAAAGAACTATTAGGAAAAGACCCTGTGCCAATATTTTTAGACGCCTCTGATTTAGAGAAGATAAATGCGTTTAAGTCTCAACAATTTAATTCATTTGAAGGTCAAAATTTTGAGTTGGAAGTACTAGATAAAAATAAAAACAAACGTATTTGGTACGTTAGTATTACACCAAATTTCAATGACAATCGCGAGCTAATTGGGGTTATTTCTGTTGTTTTGGATTTAACAGAAACTAAACGATTGACAAAAGAACTTGCCAAAGCAAAGGATAAGGCAGAAACCGCCGCGAAGGCAAAAGAGGCTTTTTTGGCTAACATGAGCCACGAAATTAGAACTCCTTTAAACGTTGTGATTGGTATGATTCGACAGTTATCAAAAGAAAACTTATCTGTTGAACAACGCTTTTATGTGACAGAATCAGAAAATGCCTCTAAACACTTGCTAGAAATTCTGAACAACATTCTTGATATGTCTAAGATTGAGTCAGGAAAATTGGAGATTGAAAGTGGGCTTTTGCGCTTACCCAAGCTTATCGACCAAATTGAAAACATGTTTTCAAGCCAAGTTGCAGAATCGAACCTAGAGATTTTAAAATATGTAGATGAAAACTTACGACCTGTATATCTAGGCGATGAAACACGTTTAAAACAAGTTATTTTAAACCTGGTAAGTAATGCGATTAAGTTTACTAATGAAGGGTATATTACCATTCAAGCAAAAGTAATTAAGGAATACAAAGACCGACACTTGATTGAGTTTAGAATTAGCGATACAGGAGTTGGTATTTCTGAAGAATTTATTGAAATGATGTTTGATAAATTTACGCAGGAAAATGACAAATCAAATAGAAGGTATCAAGGTACGGGATTAGGATTAGCTATCTCAAGAGATTTGATTGACCTCATGGGTGGAGAAATAAAAGTGGAAAGCAAGAAAAATAAAGGAACTGTATTTCTCTTTAGTCTTGAGTTCCCCTTTGCTGAAGAACTCGAAATCATGGCTAACCCTTCTGAAGGAATCCTTCATGAGTTTAAAGGACAAACAATCTTACTTGTCGAGGACAACAACATGAACCGCATGATTGTGAGACAAACCCTTAAAAACTCCAAAATAACTTTACTAGAGGCAAAATCAGGTGTGGAAGCTTTAGAAGTACTAAAAACAGAGGCTGAAAAAATTGATTTAATATTGATGGATATTCAAATGCCGGAACTGGACGGTGTTGAAACGACCAAAATCATAAGAAATGAGCTACAACTAAAAACACCGATTATTGCTATTACAGCAAATGTTTTTAA
>SKGS01000086.1 GCA_007117355.1 Lishizhenia sp.
AAGAAAAAATCTTCTTTCGTTGGATAATCGGGCCAAATGTCTTCTATACTTTCGTACACCTCTCCCTCATCCTCAATTGCTTGTAGATTTTCAACAACTTCCAAAGGCGCCCCAGTACGAATAGCAAAATCGATTAATTCATCCTTTGCTGCAGGCCATGGTGCGTCTTCCAAATACGATGCTAACTCCAACGTCCAATACATATAATTAATTTTAATTTATTTCTAACTCTATTTTAGCGCAAAAGTAATTTTATTTTTTTTAAATCCAAATAAATTTATACTTGTTAACGGTTGCATATATAAAAAGCTTATATCCTTGGCTTCCAAGGTTCTTCTTTTGCTTTCAATTCCTTTGTTAACTTCCTTGACAATACAAACAAAAAATCACTCAATCGGTTCAAGTATTGCATTTCTTTTTCATAATTAGGAGTAACTTGATGTAGCGCAACAACCAATCGTTCGGCTCTTCTGCACACACAACGCGCAATATGTGTTTGGGAAACCAACGGATGCCCACCAGGTAAAACAAAAGATTTCATTTCTGGAAGTTCTTCATTCATTTCGTCGATTTTAGCTTCTAATGATTCGCTATCCGAATGATGAATTTCAGGTAACTTCATTTTCACAGCTTCATCTGCTTTAGCTAACAAAGACCCGATTGTAAACAAGCGATCTTGAATTTCTATAAGTAGTGTTGTTTGTGAGGTATCAGTAGTTTGATCACGAATTAACCCTATCCAAGAGTTTAGTTCATCCACTGTTCCATAAGCTTCGATTTTTATATCATTTTTTGGTACGCGTTTACCACCAATAAGCGATGTTTCTCCAAGGTCTCCTTTTTTTGTATAAATCTTCATTTTATGCGCTTTTAATATCGAACAACAAAATGCTCTTTTTGTTGATGTTCTCTTTTTACAATTATACCCATTCGAAACAAATCTATGGTTAAGTGATAGTTGGTTTGCTTACAAATTTCTTTCCATGTCATTAACATATCTGATGTCCACCGGATATCATCCAATATAAAAATAGTTTCGTCATGGGTGCATTTTTCTAATAGTTCTAGTTGTCGAGCCAGTTTTTTCCCTTTGTGGTCACCATCGATAAACACTACATCAAATATTGCTTCATTTTCTGTTAAAAAGGCTTCGAAGGATTGATTGAAGTAATATACATTATCAATCCCAAACTTTTCTAAGTGTAATTTCGCAACCATTTGTGTTGCTTCGCAGCCTTCAACGGTAAACACGTTGCCTTTTTTACTTCCCTCAGCTAGTCGAATAGTACCTAGACCAACAGAGGTGCCCAGTTCTAAGGTGTTTTTGGGTTGGTAATAATGAGCGATTTGAAACAATATTTTTGCATATTTTGGACTGCTTCCTGATGTTTTTGCAATTGTTTTGACTATCCGTTGGTTGTCCATTCTTTTAGATCCAGCCCCGAGGTCATTGACTTGGATAACGGAATCCTCCTGCATTAATCCTTGTCGATGTTCTAAAAATTTATGTTGAATATCAGCAGGAACATCCGTACGAAAACACTTGTCCACCAAGTCGTAGACAAACGGAGAGTGTGTACCGTGTCTGCCTTTAGCGACAAAAATATATTTCAGGTATTCTAGAACAATATTCATTTGGTCAACGAAAATAAGAAAAACAGCTATTATAACGCACAAAAGGTTCAAAAACAAAAACGCCCCTAAAATAGAGGCGCTTTATTATTTTTTGTGCAATTGATTACGCAACAACTTCCGCCGCTGCAAAATGGAATTCACCTTCAACTTTAGCGTTTTCATCCGAATCAGAACCGTGTACTGCGTTCTTTGCTTTTGACTCAGCATATTTCTTACGAATAGTCCCTTCTTCTGCCTCACTTGGGTCAGTAGCACCAATTAGTTTACGAAAATCTTCTACTGCATTTTCTTTTTCTAAAATAGCCGCCACAATAGGGCCAGAAATCATATATTCTACCAACTCACCATAAAATGGCCTTTCAGCATGAACCGCATAAAACTCTTTTGCCTGCTCTTCGGTCAATTGAGTATACTTCATCGCTTTTATCTCAAAACCAGCATCTGTAATCATTTGGATAATGTTACCTATGTTTCCGCTTTCTACTGCATCTGGTTTAATCATTGTAAATGTTCTATTTCCTGCCATAATTTAATTTTTTTGTGTTCTTCAAAATTTTTTGCAAAAATAAATAAACCATTATGAACAAACTATCTTATTTGGAAATATGTGGGAGTTTTTTAGATGGCAGACAACTGAATAGAAAATTGTAGTTTGTACTTCCCCAAATTGGGATGACCCTTTTTTGAAACTAAATTAACTGTTTTGTTTTAGGATATTGAGATGATGATTAGATTCTTCCTGGTGTACAAATAAAAATAAACTTAAAACCCTTAAAAAGTAGCTTAAATAATCGAGAGAAACTCGTTTGATGACTATATTTGAGGAAAGAAGTAATATGAAATACCTTATTATTCTTGTGGTTTTTTTAAGTGCTTGCAGTACTTGGGAACACGTAAGCTTAGATCAATACGTTGAAAAAAGTAATTGCTATAGAGAGCAAGTTTATACGTACAATGTAGAAGAGTTGCCAGCTCCTTTGCATACACTTCAAATAGACTCGTTACTTAAAAAGCATCTTGCTTTTAATAGTATAAATATTGCGCATGCATTTGGATTTTTGGGGCCTATTGAAAACTACATTACACTGTATGAAAAAACTACTAAACAAGAAGATATCGGTTTAAACGAACAAATTCAATTACTTCAACTAAGGCAACAAATTAATCAATCGATAAGTCTCGCAAGTATTGAGGTTTCCGCCATAGCGTCCGAAATGGATTGCGAAGAAGAACGAGCAGATCAAATCGCTTCTTACTTGTCCAGAAAGGAAGGAGCAACTGAAAAAAAGTTAACCGTTGGTGCGATCATTTCTGGTGCGATAGGTACGATTGCTGCCGCATTTATCGTATTAAATGATCCTGATGATAATCGCGTGGAATACGTTGGAATAGGAACTGGTCTCACAGAGGTGATTTTGGGTACATTATTATTAACCAACCGAAGAAAAGTGTACATCTCTCATGAGAGAAATGCACTCAGAGATTTATGGGAAGGACAATCCGTTTCTTCTATTTATCCTCCTCCCATCTGGTACTATTTGAATTATTTTAACCCGAATGATGAAACCTCCATATCCAGACGCAATCAAATTTTAGAAAAATGGATGAAATTCGGACAAATTACTGAATCCAGTCAAAAGAAAAAAGAAGCACTGATTGATTTGTACTTTAAGTCGGGAGGGTATTATTCTTCACAGCAATTAGAAAACCGTGCGAACATGCACGATCAAGTGGAATCGCAAATTAACTTAATGAAGCAGGATCTTAAGTCTTTGGCATTAGAATTGGATATGTTTGAATCAAATACTAAAAAACAATAAGCTTTGCAAAATTACACTTTATCACTTTTACTCTTTTTATGTATTGCTCCTTTTGCAATGAGTCAAAAGCTTGAAAAGTCTGAGCTGCCCAAAGAAGTTAGTGCATCATTTCAAAAAACTCATCCTGAACACTTTCCCTACGAATGGAAATATGTTCGAAAAAAAAATGCCTATAAAGCATATTTCATCACAGAAGGGAAAAAATATAAATCTTACTTTAAACCTAATGGAGACTGGATTTATGCCAAGTCAAAAATGGCAAAAGAAGAGCTTCCAGAAAAGATTTGGAAACATTATTATGAATCAGAATGGTTCGATTGGAAGTTAAAAAAGACTCAAGTTCGACTCACACCAGATTGTGGAACAATTTACATCTTGAATGTAAAGCGCGGTAAAAAAAGCAGCAAGGAAAAAATAAAACTTATTTACACCGAAAAAGGGAACTTTTTGAAATCACAAAAAAAATACTAACCCTTTCTTTATGAATCGTTTTTGTTTGATCCTGTGTTATTTACCCTTATTTCACGTAACCTTATTTACCCAAGAAATAAGTAACGTTGCTTCTCTTCCGAACACGCTTGAAGAAGCCTCTGGGATGGTGTATATTGATAATCAAGGGTTGTATATTTTAGACGACACCAAAAAACCATTCA
>SKGS01000249.1 GCA_007117355.1 Lishizhenia sp.
ATTACCGATTTCGCTCAAAGCGAACTTGGAGATATCGTTTTTATTGAGGTAGAAACTCAAGGCGAAACGCTAGATAAAGAAGAGGTTTTTGGATCTGTTGAAGCAGTTAAAACTGTTTCAGATTTATTTATGCCAGTATCTGGTGAAATTATTGAATTTAATGAAGAATTAGAGTCTAGTCCTGAGCTTGTTAATAGTGACCCATACGGCGAAGGGTGGTTAATTAAAGTAAAAGCCTCCAACTTGGACGAATTAAACGAGTTATTGTCAGACACTGATTACAAAGAGTTAGTAGGTTAGATTTTGTATCGCTTTTATATTCCTGCTTTTACTTGGACAGTTATTGTTGTATTTTTAAGCTTAATGCCTAGTTCGTCACTACCAAAACACCAGTTGTTTTTTGACGGTTTTGATAAAGTTGTGCATTTTGGCTTTTATTCAATAATGTCTTTCTTATGGATTGCAGGTTTTAAAAGACAAAACAATTCTACAAAAATACGTGATAAAGCATTTTTAATAGGATCACTACTATCTTTTTCAATTGGTTTATTCACCGAAGTAGCTCAGGAATTATTTACAAAAAATCGTTATTTTGAGCTCTTAGACTTGATTGCTAATGGAATTGGTTGTATTTTTGGCATAATTATTTTTAGACTAGTATATAAAAATTATTACAAGTAGTTTTAATTTAGCGAATTATAAAAATAGAAATATTCATGGAACACAAAAAAAATCCTGAATTAGACAATGAACGAATAAAGCTCCCGTTAATTTTTCTCGGGTTCTTCATCGTTGGTAGTATAATTCTATTATCTTTCTCTTATGAAACACCCATCCTTGTTCAAGGTGCTGATAGAGACGCAAGAGACAAAGGAGATATACCACAAGACATAATTGCGGTTGACCAACCAGAGGATGAGCCAGTGGTTCAGGAGCTTCCTCCGCCTGATATACCACCACCACCAACTGAAGATATTGTGGAAGAAGAAAGTAAGGATGAGGACGAACAAATAGTGGTTGAAACACCACCAATTGAAATAGAACCAGACCCTGAGCCAGAACCAGAAGCTCCAATTGTTGATTATCCAGATCAAGAAGCAACTTTTCCTGGTGGGGCTGCAGCAATGAAGCAGTTTCTCGCAGATAATATTAAATACCCAGAAATTGCCATGGAAATGGGAGATCAGGGGAAAGTATTTATTGAGTTTGTAGTAGAAAAAGATGGTAGTATAACTCAAATCAAGGTGCTCCGAGGAGTGTCTCGAGAAATTGACTCTGAGGCAAAAAGGGTTGTGCGTCAAATGCCAAGATGGGTTCCTGCAGAATCAAAAGGTGAAGCAGTGCGTGCTCGCTGTAGAATTCCGATTAATTTTATTCTTCAATAATTTTTTAGATACACTAGATTTTAAAATCTACTCTTCGGGGTAGATTTTTTTGTTTTATCAAATTTTCATACATTTGAACTTAGTGTTATTTTGACAATTATTATTAGGGTTATAGCAATGAACAATAAGCAATTATATTCTTTTTTAGACATAACTAGTCTTAACACAACGGATAGAACCTCTTCAATAAAAGAATTTTGTAAGTCGATTCATTTAGGCATTGATAAAGGTTTTATACCTGCTGCAATTTGTGTATATCCAAATTTTATTTCAATTGCTAAAGAAGAAATGCAAAAGCATAAACTACCAATTGCAGCAGTTTCTGGCTGCTTTCCTGCTTCCCAAAGTTTTTTAGAAGTCAAAAAATTAGAAACTGAACTGGCTTTGAAAAATGAATCTAACGAGATTGATATTGTTTTAAATATAGGACTTTTTCTTGATGGATTATACGAAGAGGTTGTTGATGAGATAAAGGCAATCAAAGGTATGATGACTAACAATCAAGTACTCAAAGTTATTTTAGAAACTGGAGAATTGAAAAACGTTGAATTGATAAAAAAAGCTTCTCAATTAGCTATTCTCGGAGGAGCTGACTTCATAAAAACTTCGACTGGCAAAGTTCCAGTTGGGGCAACCACCGACGCCGTTGCGGCTATCTGCGAGACAATAAAGGAACATTTAATAAACACTAATCAACGAATTGGAATAAAAATTAGTGGAGGTGTTAGAACTAAGCAAGACGCAATAACCTATGTTGAACTTGTAGAAAAAAAACTAGGAAAAGAACAGTTGACTAGTAAGTATTTCAGGATAGGTGCTAGTAGTTTGGCGAATGAATTAATTTCATCTAAGGAATAATTAAAATTGAATAAATACTACTACATAACTATTTTTTGTGTTCTACAATTAGGGTTTTTAAACGCTCAAACTTTTTTGTTTGCTGAATTAACTGGAAGCCCAAATTTAAATACAACCGGTTGGAATTTAACAGGAAATGCTTTTGTAGGCAATACAAACGGAACGGCTAATAATTTCAACGATGAGTTAATTCTTACTAATCCTAATAATTTCGAAAGTGGAGGTGTTTTCTGGGACCAACCTATAAATCTGAATCAATGCAATCAATGGATTGTTGAGTTTGATTTTCGCATATTTGATGGTTCTATAGCTGATGGATTGGCATTTTGCTTTTTAGATATTCCACCAACTGGTTTTGTTTCGGGCGCAGGAATTGGAATTCCCGGAGGGTCAAATGGTCTTAAAGTAGTTATTGATACATGGGATAATTGTAATGGACCAAAACCCGAGCTACAAATTTATTCTGGGTTTGGATATGATGAGTGTGTCAATGGGATTATTTCTTCATCCAATTTTAATGGTCAATACAATTTTATCAGAAGTAACGATTACAGAAGTGCTAAAATCACCTATGACAATGGTAATGTTGATTTCTACATAAACAACACCTTATACCTCAGTGCATTTGCTCCAGCAAACTTTACTGGCTACATGGGTTTTACGTCGAGTACAGGCGGTGAAACAGATAGACATTCTATTAAAAATGTAAAAATTTATACCAATCAAGCCGTTTCCGATGCAGGTCCAAATCAAACTATATGTTCAGGTCAAAGTGTAGAAATAGGGAGTCCAAATAATAGTGATTATAGTTACAGTTGGAGTCCTGCAAATGGTTTGAATAATTCTGAAATTTCAAACCCCACTTTAACCCTTGAAAACAATAGTAATATCTCAGATACAATAACTTATGTTGTAGAAACTTCTTTTGTGAATCAACTTGGAATTTGTCCAAGCTATGATTCCGTAATGGTTGTAGTACATCCTTTTCCTGAAATAGATGTTTCAATACCACCTGACATTTGCGAAGGCGATTCATTAACATTAACAGTCTCCAATTCAAATGGAGCAAATATATCTTGGTCTAATGGGGTAATTGATAACACGCCGTTTGTTCCAAGTGCAGGGACAACTACATACACTGTTACAGTTGAATTAGAGGGTTGTGAATCATCAGAAAATTTTACCATAAATGTACTTTCTTCCGAAAATTTTGAAATAATTTCTTTTTCAGACCCAACCGCTTGTAATATTAACGACGGAACAATTGTTATCGGAACGTTGGCGCCAAACCAAGCCTATCAGGTGTCATACAACAACCTTTCTGCAACAACTATTCAAAGTGATTCCGATGGTTTAATTAAAATTGAAGGATTGTCTTCTGGAAATTATAGTGACTTTGTGGTAAGTGCGGGTGATTGTTCAAGTAATTCTGATGAAAGTGTTCTATTAATAAACCCCGATGAGCCAATTATAAATGCAGGACAGAGCCAAACTATTTGTGATGGAGAAGAATTTACCCTTTTTGCATCCAATCCATCTAATGCCAATTTAAGCTGGAGTAATGGGGTTATAAACGGACAATCCTTTACACCACCTGTTGGCAATAATAATTACATTTTAACAGCAGAATTGAATGGTTGCATATCTATAGACTCTGTTGAGATAATTGTCAATCCTTTACCAAATATTGATGTAGGTTCGGATATTTTGGTTTGCGAAGGTGAATCTGTTACTTTAGTTGCTTCTGGTGCAAACAACTATAATTGGAACAACAATATTCAAAATAATGTCTCCTTTATTCCTGAAGTTGGAACAACCACATTTATAGTTACTGGAGAATTAAATGGATG
>SKGS01000247.1 GCA_007117355.1 Lishizhenia sp.
TGTTGTTTCCCGCAAGTTTTGGTAATAATGCAGCGGTTTCATCTAGTTACGATTTTACAACCGAGTTTGAGTTAACCGTAAATGCATTTGGATTAAATGCCACTCCAGGACAGAATGTACAATCTGTAGTAAAGACCATCGAAATAGTAGGGTATGGTCAGTTAACTTTGCCCTTGCCGTCAGGTCAGTCAGCTCCTATCGATGTCCTTTTGGTTAAGCATGTGGAAGTAGCAGAAAACAACGTGTTTTTAGGAGGACAACCAGCTCCACAGCCCTTACTTGATGCTTTCGGGGTTACACAAGGACAAGTTGATACGCTTAATGCTTCGTATAAATTCTATGCGGAGAATTATGATTTACCGGTTTTAACGATATTAATGAATGAAGATTTTACAGAAGTATATGAAATGTATTATGATATAGATTTATTAGAAACATTAGGATTGACTGATAATGCGTTTTCAAACAACATAACGTTATTTCCAAATCCGGCTCAAGGAAAGATCAGTATCGTACAAGATAATATGCAAGCATCCATCAATCAAGTAATAATTTACGATTTATCAGGCAAAGAGGTAAAAAGTATCGAAATCCAAAACGTTGCAGTTCCGCAAATAGATATTGATGTGAACGATTTAATCAATGGCGTCTATTTTGTAAAAGTGAACTCGAATGGATATGCTGCGACCAAAAGGTTGATCATTAGTAAATAATATTTCAACAATGGTTGGGAATAGTTGGTTTACTTCCTTATTAATTGGCTAAATGGATTTACTGGTGCCAATCTACTGAAATCCTCCCTGATTTTGCTTTGGTAAGGTGTAGTCAACGGCGACAATTTATAGCGATGATAGATTTTAAGTGTGAAGGGCTCGTTTTTGATAATGAGTTCTTCCACTTTTTGAAAGTTTAAATTGGAAAGAGCAGCGATCACTGAAATGAGTCATTAAGTGTTACTGCTGAACCCGGAAAAGAACAATTCCCGATTCTCGGGATAGGCAAGGGAAGTGGTTTTTTGTTTTTAATTCCCGTTGGTCAGTGAGCTTCACTGCGTTACGGGAGTAGCCATGTTCAGTAGTTAGCGTGCATAAACCGCCCCTAAAATAAATTTGGAAACACAATTTATTGTACATATATTTGTACATTATTAAGTACATATAATACCCTTCATTATGTTAACAACGACATTATCTGATTTTAGAAAAGACATAAAACGCTATTTTGACAGAGTCACCCAAAACTTTGAAACCTTAATTATTAATCGTGGCAAGGATAATGGAATTGTTATTATGTCCTTAGCAGAATATAACTCGCTTCATGCTACACAACATGAAATGTCTTCAAAAGAAAATGAAAAACGATTAGATTCTGCAATAGAGAAATTAAAATCGGGAAACTCATCGAGTAAAACTCTAATTGAAGAGTAATGAAGTTTATTTTTGTTGATGAATCTTGGGAAGATTATTTATACTGGCAAAAAACAGACAAGAAAAAACTTAAACGGATAAATAATTTGATTAAAGACATTTCTAGGAATCCATTTGACGGAATAGGAAAACCAGAACCACTGAAATACAAATATTCTGGATTTTGGTCAAGGAGAATTGATGATGAACATCGCTTAATTTATCAAGTGAAGGACGATGAAATATTAATTGCAAAATGCAGATTTCATTATGATTAATCACATCAATGCATAACCCTTTGATTTTCATTAAACTTCGTTGTAACGAAGTGTTCTATTCGCTTTTACTTCTCTTTGGTTAGTGAGCTTTGGTTGTCTCGGGAGTAGCGTAGGAAAAAGAGAAATAAACCACTCACCCCCCTTAAAATAGCTGTGGAATGGGGGAGTTGAATAACTTATATAAACTAGCTGTAATCCTTATGAGCAAAGAGATTGACCCTATTTTATACGTTGTTGATAACTTTTTGGAATAATGAAATAAAAAAGTTGATTTTAAAAGGTGAAGAAATCATTCTTTATATTCTTCAATAGTAATATTAGCCTCTTGCATATTACTATCCTTTTTGAATTTTTTGAAACCTCCTTTTTTATTTTCTAACTGTTCTTCAATATCATTTAACGATTCTCTTATTATACTTTCAGATTTGTTCATTTTTTCATCAAGCTGTTTAATAGCTTCTTGGCTTTTTGACCCAACAACCTCTTTATCCAATTCTGTTGTTGGGTTTTCTTTACATGCCAATAAAATGATAGTCAAACAGTAAAAAACAAGTTTCTTTTTCATATTAATCTACTTTATTTTTTTAATATGGGTTAATATAATCAGGTAATTCGTGAATATTATACTTCATTTCATTACTAAAAGGAGTACGTTTTATAACTTTGATTTCAATATCTTGATGATGGTTTGCTTTTGGTCCAAAGTTATACTTTTTCCCATCTATTTGTACATGAACCTTAGCTTTATTATTACCAATATCAAAACGAACTTTAGGATAAATTGTTATATCGACTTGTCTAGGAATCTCTGGGTCATCAACTTTCACATCAACTAAAGCATTTGTTCCCTCTAAATCTTGTTTGTAATCATCAACCATTCCATTGTATTTACTGACTAAATCATTATAAATCTCCATGTTTTTATTGACTTCCGTTTTTCCAGATTTTATTTTAGTTTCCAGAGCAGATATTCCAAATTCATTTAATGCACTTAGTCCTTTTACAAAAGGATTTTAGATTTAGTACCAGGTAGATTTTGAAGCTTTATTGAAGCTAGTCTTTGTTCAGCTTCTTCAATAGCATCCATTTGGTCGTAAATTGCTGACCTGACTTTATCTATTTTCTCCCCTAACTTGTTTAAATCATTTAATTCATTCAAAACATTGTGAACTGTAGATGTATCAGCTCCATAAGGGTCAACAAACCAAATTGGGTTATTAGCAAAAGCTGCGTAAGGACTCTCGTGTGGTTTTACAACAGGGTCAGGATTCCAACGCCTCCCTATTCTTGGATCATACTCCCAATATTTCGCAGTATAATGATTTTCAGAGCCTTTTATCTCGTCTGTCTTTTCAGAACCTTGATACCCATAACGGTAAACTTCATTGCTAAAACTACGTCCATCGAGCATTACCCCAAACGGACTATAATCACTCACAGAAACCAACGCTGCCTCAAAATAAACGACATAACCGTTGTCTTCAACAGGGTATTTAATATCGGAAATAACTGCCAACACGTTCCCCAAGTGGTTGGACAACTCATAATACTTCTCACCCAAAACCGCATTCACCGGGTTTTCATCCAATGACGTGTAAAGGTCAACTTTGTGGCTGTTTCTACCGAGGCGTGAAGAACCATAAATATTGCGCTCGGTGAGGGTGTAAAGAACTTGGTTGGAATCTACTTCATGTTCGTACATAGAAAGTTGGTTTCCTTGCGCATCCAGTATATAATATGTTGATTTTTCTAACATCCAATCTGCATCATAAACATGCTTGGCTATTCTGTTCCCCATGGCATCATAGTCGAAACTAAGGTTTTTCTTTTGTGAATTTTCCTCACGAATAATGGCTTTCACCTTACCGGAAACAGTCCATATAATGCGTTCGATTTCTTCCGTTTTGTCTTGTATCAATTGCCCTTGTTCGTCAAAAGCGTAATTATTGTCTGTTTCAATCAAATTAGGGTCACCTTCAAACACGCCTTGGTCGTCTAAGTCACTGCCATTGGGGTCAACTTGTCCAACTGCATCATTGACGTGGTACAACCGATTGCGCAACAAACCAACTTCGGTGGTCTGGTCGGCATATCGATACTGGTACTTTAGGTCTTCCCAAAGGTCGCCGTTTCTGCTATGTCGTTGTTGTGTCAAGATGTTGCCGTTTGCGTCGTAGGTAAAGTTATTAAAAAATTCTGAATTATACGCAGTTGGGTTCCAACTATTATTGCTGAAGCCTGTTTCGTAGCTCCTAGCCTCTAGCAAACGATTGAGTTGGTCGTATTGATAGGTGTTGAGCATCGGCATAGCATCTCGGGTGGTGGGGTCGGTGAGACTGGTTTGCATAAAACGAA
>SKGS01000212.1 GCA_007117355.1 Lishizhenia sp.
ACACTTCTTTTTATCAGATTTTGATTTAATTTTGACCTATTTGTCGTTACAACCCCCTTGAAATATGCTTATATTCCTGCGGGGCTTGTGCCTAAAATAGCTTCAAAATTAAATTCATGAACCGAGCACTTCAACAAGTTCAGCACACCGCCTGCGCGCTCAACGAAGTTAATAAAGCGGGATAAATCATATTTTAAACGTTAAAAAATGATGATTTTGAGAATTCGGTTTGAGTAACAAACTGAAATTTATAAGAATGAAACTATGATAAAAAATATGAAAAAACCCTTACTTTAGTATGCTAATAATGTTAAACACCCCTTATTTTGGTTCTAAAATATCAAAAATTAACCCTTATTTTAGTGGTTGCGTTTAAATATTTAACCCTTATTCAATAAATAATGTTATATTTGTAATAATACAATTCATTAATCCATGTTTTATAGAAGTCTCATAAAAGAATTAGAAAAGTGGAAAGAATCGGCTTTCAGAAAACCCTTAGTAATACGTGGTGCACGTCAGGTAGGAAAAACCACACTAATTAAAGAATTTGGAAAACAATTTAAGCAATTCATATTTCTTAATCTGGAGAAGGAAGAAGACGCTATGTTTTTCAAAACAAAAGATAAATTAGAAGATATTATACAGAAAATATTTATAAATAAAAAAAAGCTACTTAGCGACAAACACCGTACCTTACTCTTCATTGATGAAATACAAGAAGTACCAGAGGCCGTAAACTTATTGCGTTATTTTAAAGAAGACCTACCCGAATTGGCTGTTATTGCAGCTGGTAGTATGCTAGAATCGCTAGTTGGAAAGAACCTTACCTTCCCCGTAGGACGAATAGAATACCGTGTGCTTAGACCTTTGTCTTTTGACGAATTTTTATTAGCAATGGGGGATGAAATGTATATCGATGAGTTAAACAAAATTCCCGTGTCTAAAAATGCAGAAAACGCTCTATTAAACGCATTTCATACTTACGCTTTATTAGGTGGAATGCCAGAGGCGGTATATCACTATCAACATAGTAAAGATATTACCGCCTTGTCTCCCATTTATGATGCACTTATCAACTCCTATTTGGATGATGCAGAAAAATATGCCAAAAGCACAAAACAACTCCACCTCATACGTTTTTGTATCAAACAAGCTATGAGTTATGCAGGAAAACGAACCAGCTATCAACGTTTTGGTAATGCGAACTATTCATCCAATGATATCCGAGAGGTATTGGCTGCTCTGGAAAAAACACATCTCCTTCAAGTAATTCACCCCGTAACAAGTGCTATTATTCCATTGGAACCTAATTATAAAAAAACGCCACGCCTTCAATTTTTAGACAGTGGGTTAATCAACTATTTCCTTGGATTACAAAAAGACATCATTGGAACAAAAGATTTAAACACCATTTACAAAGGTACGCTCATTGAGCATTTGGTTGGTCAAGAATTACTCTCGTTTCAAAGTTTATCGTTAAATAAACTACATTTTTGGGTGCGCGAAAAAAACCAATCAGATGCCGAAATCGATTACCTCTACCCACATCAAGGTGCACTAGTTCCGATAGAAGTAAAATCAGGAGCAACAGGTACACTACGTTCATTACAAGTTTTTATGGATCAAAGCCCACTAAACTATGCGATTCGGCTTTACGCAGGAAAGTTACAAATAGACACCATCCAAACAGCAAACGGCAAATCTTTTTACCTTCTAAGTATGCCCTATTTCTTAGCGAGTAAAATTGAACACTACATAGATTGGTTAAAAACTCAGTTCAGCTATGAAGTGACGGAAGAAGCAATGACATTCAAAGAACCCTCTATTTCGATGTTTACTAAAAAAACACGAAAAGAAAAGAAATGGACAATAGAGGAGCTGACAGAAAAACACTTTCGCATCCTGGCATTATGTAAGGAAAAACCATTAATGGGACGTCAATTAATTGAAGAAGGCTTAGGGCTGACATATCAATCCAGGAACAAGAAAGAGTACATAAAACCTTTAATAGACTTACAATTAATAGAATATACTCAAAAGGATTTCAAAAAAAGTAAAACGCAAAAATATCAATTAACAGAAGCAGGATTGGGTTTGGTAAAAAAGATAGAGAACTAATAGCAGCCTTTTTAGTGAAATAAGTTCCTTTTTATTTCTTCCATACGACAAAATTCTTTATTCTACCATTATCCTTCTTAGTTTATGTGTTAATTGTGTAAATTTGCAGTGAAAATTGAAGTAATGAGGAAGGCATTGTTGGTTATAATTTTAGTGATTCTATTTGTTTACGGAATAGATGCTGAGGTTTTTGCTCAGTGCTCGCAGTGTAAATTACTTTCTGAGCAAAACGCTGCACAGGATGACGAAATTTTAGGAGCCAAGGGAAGTAATATCAACACTGCCATTCTTTATATTATGGCGGTTCCTTATATCATTTTAGGCTTCTTATTCCGAAAACAAATCAAACGCTTTTTCTCTAAAGTAGTGAACACTAATGGTTAGTAAGTGTTTCTAGAGACAGTAATTTCTTATAAAAAACAACTGAAGTTATCAATTATTTCAATAAAAAAGCAGGAAAGTATTGTTATCCTTCCTGCTTATTCTAACCTTAAAATAATTATTTAATAAGATCTCCTAACTACTAAACATATCCTTTACCCTTTGGAAAAAGCCCTTTTCTTTTCCATCTGGATTAGGTATAAAGTTCTCACTGTTTCTTAGTTTTTCAAGTATTTTTTCTTCGTCTTTTGAAACACTTTTGGGTGTCCAAACATTGATGTGAACAAATAAATCGCCTGTTCCGTATGCACTGACACTTGGCAAACCTTTCCCGCGAAGTCTCAACATTTTTCCACTTTGAGTTCCTGGTTCAATTTTAATTTTTGCTTTTCCTGAAATCGTTGGTACTTCGATATTTCCACCTAAAACAGCATCTACAAAACTGATGAATGTTTCATAATGTAGGTTTTGACCATCTCGTCGTAAGTGTTCATGCGGAACTTCTTCAATAACAACTAATAAATCTCCTGGGATACCATCAAATGGGCCAGCGTTTCCTTTACCTTGAACGCTTAACTGCATTCCTTCTTCAACCCCAGCAGGAATGTCAATTTCAATTACTTCTTCTTTGCGTTTTAATCCTTGACTGTCTGCATCAGAAGGTCGTTTGTCAATAATTTTACCTGTTCCATTACAAGTTGGGCAAGTGGAACTTGTTTGCATAGCACCGAGAAAAGTCTGTGTAACACGGGTTACTTGACCTGTCCCATTACAAGTATTACACGTTTTAAACGTTACGCCATCAGCATTAACAAGCTTATTTACTTTAATTTTTTTCTTAACTCCCTCCGCTACTTCTTCGAGTGTCATTTTTATCTTAACCCTAAGGTTTGTACCTCTTGACGTTCTTCTTCCTCCACGTTGACGACCTCCTCCGCCGCCAAATGCACCACCAAAGATATCACCAAACTGCGAGAAAATATCATCCATGTTCATACCTCCACCGAAGCCACCTCCAGCAGCTCCACCTAAACCGGCATGTCCATATCTATCGTATCTAGTTTTTTTATCTTCATTACTCAGTACTTCATAAGCTTCTGCCGCTTCTTTAAATTTCGCCTCAGCTTCTGGGTTATCTGGGTTTTTATCAGGATGGTATTGTAAAGCTAGTTTTCTGTAAGCCTTTTTTATTTCCGATGCAGATGCAGATTTGTTAACACCAAGTACTTCGTAATAATCTCTTTTTGAACTCATTTTTAGATAATTAATTCGTATTTATTATTGACCAACAACTACCTTGGCATAACGAATAACTTTTTCATTCAAATAATATCCTCTCTCTACTTCATCCATAACTTTTCCTTTCTCTTCTTCGGTTGGAGCAGGAATATTAGTTATAGCTTCATGCAAATCCATATCAAAAGCTTCTCCTTTGCAATTCATTGGTTTCAAGCCTTTTGATTGTAAAATATTTTTGAACTTATTATGTATTAATTGAAATCCTTCTTTCAGACC
>SKGS01000242.1 GCA_007117355.1 Lishizhenia sp.
GATTAACATCATCACCCCCCGAAAAAGCCATCACTAAAAAACCAAAGGCTAAAAAGAAACTACTCCGTATCATTGGTAAATTTTTATTGAAGGTATACACTGGGTTGGAGATAAAAAATGAGAAATGTTAGTTTCTTGGATGTAATGGTTCAATTTTTATTATCCAAAAGGCAGTTAAGGCCGTAAAAACAGCATAAATAGTCGTGACAAGTGTATTCATTTCTTCGGAGATAAGAGGAATAAGTAACCAATTGGTAGTATTTAGTATGGCGTGAAATAATACGCATAACCATAATTGCTGTTTACCACTAACATATACATAAGAAAAAATAAAAGACAGCGCTACGGTATTTATAAGATAAGCATAAAAAGGCATCGCTGTATACCCGGGTATTTCAGCAAAAAATAAGGGTAGGTGCCACAACGCCCATAACACACCAATAATTGTACTCGCTTTTGAAAAACTATACCTTTCTAATAAAGCAGGTAATGCAAAACCTCTCCATCCAAGTTCTTCATTAAGAGGGCCTCCTAGAAACAAAATTTGTATAAATAAAATAGGAACTATATAAATCTCAGGAAGTTTATCCCAATGAAAAGAAACATCAAATAGCAACCAACTTGAAATCAATGTAATTGTAACAAGAAATAAGGGTAGCAACACAACCAAAAAATAAGTTTTTAAATTCGCTTTAAATGCTATTAATCGGTTAAACAATTCCTTAAGTCCTGATTTACCTTTAATAAAACCCACAAATAAAACCCCCAAAACAGAAGGAGCAAATCCTCCAAATCCCCACCAGTTTGGCAACTCCGCTATAAAACCGTATTGAAACAACAACGGTAAACTCCAAAATACCCAAGTCACTAAGAATGTAGCCAGAAAAAAATAAAAAACAGCGGTTAAGGTGTGTTTTTTCATGATCTTATTGCTTTCAATCGCAAATATAATAAGGTTTTCGCTACTAGGATTTAAAAAAATATTCTGTTTTTAATTGAATGTAAGGATCTTCAGCAATCCAAACGATAACTTTTCCCCAAACGATAGGCTTATCAGGTTTAGGCGTCATTTCTATTTTATGGCACGTTCTTCCCTCCACAACTTCTTGTCCCAATAACTTATGCGTATAATCATCAATAACCGAAGACTCACGTACCAAATCATCATTCGTAAAGTCGGACCCCATCCACGATTGCCCCATCATTGAAGGAAGTAGTTTTATCAATCTATCAATAGATGGCATCCAGTTCCATATTTCGTTTTTTCGTTTGAGGTAAGCAATTTCTCTATCCCTTGCGGGAGCAGTAATTAAAATCAAGGACTACTCCTCGCCCATAGCCCAAGTACGCATAGAAATGGTTCGCGTAAAACGAGGGCGCACCACTTCCATCGTAACCTCCGCATACGACTTATCCCCACGTGTATGCTCTTCCGCTTTTCGTAAAATTTCACGCGGGTTTACCTAACTAATACTTGATAAAGTTAAACTGAAAACGGCTACGAACAAAAACAAAGTACTACGCATCTTATTATAAACTTTTGGTAAAAGTATGCGCTAAATTTTACATAAAAAATGACCTTTGTTAGTATTGGCTAAAAAGGGATTAAGATCTATTTTTAGTCGTATAAATCACAAACGCATAATTCAAACAGCACAGTGAAAAAAGGTACTCTCGGAACTCGTTAGCGCTATTGTTATGCTCGGGGAAATTGAAGTTAAATTGATAGTGAATGATAGATACCAGAAGTATCAGCAATAATGTACTAATCGTTGTGTAAAGTAGCTTTTTGTTTGAACGCCAGGCGTAATAGATTAATACAAATAAGGGGATAAAAATTAAATGGTAAAAATCAATGAATATTAACTATGCGATTGTAATTTTGTAGAGACAAACGAAGATATTAAAATAAAAAAGGTGTCTTTACGGACACCTTTCAAAACGCTTATTCAAACTGCGATTTCAATTTGTGTGACATATAATCAAAAAGATTTGTCAAAGGTTTTTTTACCATCATTTGCATGAAGGTATTAACCTCTCCATCGAATAACAAATGACCTTCGGTGTTATCACCAATTGAAGTTAATTCCACTGATAAATTGAAAGGGAAAGGAGATTTTTCGCCAGATTTGAATTTAATACTTTTGTTTTCTTCCATGGATTCTTGTATCAATGTGATAGTAAATCCACCTTGAACCTTAAACGAACAACTTTTGTCGTCTGCAGTAAAATCTTTTATGTTGTCTTTTGGCAATAAAGCTTCTATATTAGAAGGAACAATCAAAAATTTATAAACATCTTCTATACTTGCTGTAACCTCTGTTTTTTTGCTTTCAATCTTCATATTTATTCGTTTAATTGTAATTATTCAGCCGCTTGCATCCACTTATCTGGAGCAACACGCCATTCTTTCAATGA
The DNA here is from genome assembly GCA_007117355.1 of Lishizhenia sp. Taxonomy (GTDB): domain Bacteria; phylum Bacteroidota; class Bacteroidia; order Flavobacteriales_D; family Crocinitomicaceae; genus CSBr16-161. The sequence continues at coordinate 2,419 of SKGS01000242.1, forward strand.
TTTAAAATCTGTTTTTGAAATTGCACCTTGAGCCAATGCTTTTTCGACAAGAATATCGTAATTAGATAATACGATATGCGGACACTTTGCTTGCTCAAATGCATCAACCGCTTTTTGGAATCCATAGCTAAAAATTGCCGCAACGCCTTTAACGTTTAATCCTGCCTCGCGAAGCGCATTTACAGCATCTAAACTGCTGCCTCCCGTAGAGATTAAATCCTCTACTACAACTACGTTGTGATCTTCTTGAAAATCACCTTCAATTTTGTTCATCATTCCATGACCTTTCGCAGAAGAACGAACATAAATAAAAGGAATTCCTAGCTCTTGCGCAACGAGCACACCTTGAGCAATACCGCCGGTTGCAACTCCCGCAATAAGATCGGGTTTGCCAAATCGGTCTAAAATAGCTTGCGTGTAACTTTGGCGTACAAATGTTCTAACGTTAGGGTAGGACAGTGTCTTTCTATTATCACAATAAATAGGCGACTTCCAACCAGATGACCATGTAAAAGGATTTTTAGGCTGCAATTTAACTGCTTTGATTTGGAGTAAAAACTCTGCTATCTTTGCAGCGTTGTCAATATCTGTAATCATAGTTGCAAATGTATAAAGTTTTTATTGAAAATCATCCAGTTTGTTTTGAAAAAGGAACCAATATTTCATCGTTTTTGTTCGATAAATACGCTCCAATATTAAAGCTAGAAGATTACGGGGAGTTTTGCTCCGAAGTAGCTTCTTGCAGCGAGGTGAAATTACCCGCTAATGGAAATTCTCCGAAAGATGAAACGTTTTTAAGTAACTTTAATTTCGTTGAAGCAGCAGGAGGAATTGTTTTTTACAACGAACTACAAAAATATTTAATCATTGAACGCTTAGGTAAGTTTGATTTACCCAAAGGAAAGTTAGAAAAATCGGAATCTCCAGAACTAGGTGCAACTCGAGAAATTGAGGAAGAATGTGGAATTAAGCAATTGTCTTTAGAACGGAAAATTTGTGATACCTATCATACATACAATCTTTATGGTGGTCATTTTTTAAAGAAAACGCATTGGTACTTTTTTAATTATGATGGAAATGAAAAACTAACCCCTCAAACCGAAGAAGATATCACTGCTGCAATTTGGATGGATGAAAATGAGATACGAAAACATGTTTTCTCGAATACTTACAAATCGATTTTGGATGTTTTGAATAGTGTAATTTAAAATCATTGTAAAGTGTGTATAATAAGATTCTTATTCAACCCAATAAGGAATTGTAATAGTTTTGGAGTAATAAAAAAATAGTTGAGAAGTTTTTCGGTTAGGGGATGCGCCTTTATATTTTTTTGAAGATGAAGTGAACTGAAATTCGCTAATAATGGAGAAGAAAAAGCACTGCTTTTGATAAACAAGCGTAAGCGCAGGAAAGAAGCTTGCCGGAGGAAATCACCGACATTATCGAATTTCAGGAATGGAATCAATAAAAAATATTCAGCGCTAGACTTTTTTGTTGAAGCCTGTCCTGAGCATAGCCGAAGGATTTTTGGCAATGAACCGAACGAAGTGAGCTCATAAGCACCTTTGAAAAACTTTTAAGGCGAATAAAAAAAGTA
>SKGS01000095.1 GCA_007117355.1 Lishizhenia sp.
GGGTATTACATCAAAGAGTCGCTAGTACTGCTTCTCCAGTGCATCTTCCTGTTGGTTCGAGTGGTACTTATGCGCCTGTTAACCTGAACTTTGAAAGTGCGACCTTGGATAACGCCTATTTGGTTGTTAACTCAGTTGCAAGTGCTCCCGCCACACTAAATCCTGATAATGTTTTCCGTGTGAATAGAACTTGGAGGGTTGAGCCGGTAGGAATTACTGATTTTACTTATGATATAGAATTGGTTTACTCAGACGGAGAGTTCAATTCACCTGGGGACGCATCCTCACTTTTACCTGCAAAATACAGCGGTGGTGAATGGTACAAACCAACCGGAAGTGACTTTACAACAGGAATTGAGCAAGGTACAGCAAGTATCAATACAGGAACAAACACCGTAACGTGGAGTGGCTTAACCACCTTCAGTGACTTTGTTATTGTTGGAGAAGCACCAAATGCACTACCAGTTGACATGGTTTCGTTTACCGCAAAATGTAACGGTCAAATCACTCAATTAGAATGGGTAACAGCTTCTGAGGTAAACAGTCAAGAATTCCAAGTGGAACGTTCTCGCGACGGACAAACGTGGACTTCTATCGCTGTAATACCCGCTGCCGGTACAAGTAATGATTTCATTACCTATAATTATGAGGAAGAAAGAACAGGACTTCGTTACTATCGATTAGTGCAAGTGGACTTTGATGGCGAATACGAGATTTTTGGACCATTGGCTGTAAATTGCGAGGTTGAAAACAACGCAGTGAGTGTTTACCCGAATCCTAGCAATGGTGATTTCACGGTACAAATTGAAAGCAAAGAGAATTTAGGACAAACTGGTTTTAGTATTTCAGACGCTACAGGTAAATTAGTTCACCAAGGTCAAATGGACATCAAAGCAGGTACTAATTCGGTGTATTTGAGTACTGCATTTGAAAAAGGAGTTTACCTGATCCGTATTCATGATCAATTCGGAGCGTTTAACATCGGTAAAGTGACTATAAATTAGAAAACCAACCACTTAAATGAAGTGTGAATCATAAAAAAGCTACCTCGGGGTAGCTTTTTTTGTTATTAAATTATAGCCACCAAAGTAATTCCATTACAAAAAAGTCATTCGGTAGAATGCCCCCTTCGGAGAGCCTGTCCCGACAGGAAATCGTCGGGAGAAGAGAAAGCACTACTTTTGATGAATATTTACAAACAGACTTATTTAATAAAAAAAGTCAAACAACATGTTACACCTTAATATTGGAACTGGATTTACTTACACACAAAGTTTCCGGCTTTGTCTATAAGATTTGGATCCCTCATTCCATTGGAAAAAAGTTGATTGGTAATAAATGAAGTAGATGTAAACCATCTCTCGAATTCTCCTGACCTAAAATATGGTTTTCATTTGGGTTTAAACTTCGGGATTAACCTGAACTCCTGAATTTAGGATAAATTCTTGGTAATTCCTAAAAAGAAGGCTTTACCAAATCGAGACGAGAAAAATCAAAGATACAACTGAAAGAACCCCAACTAAAAAAAGCCAAGTACCTATCTTCCAAAAATCTTTTCTGAATGCATCAGGATCATTTTTGTAATAAAGTGAAAACAGTACAACTAATACTTAGCAATAGAAAAAATAAAAAAATGAATGGTATATAGTTGTTAAACCTCATTAACGTGTATGTAACTAATCAGCACCAAATTTAGCCTTAAATTCCTTTATTTTCAATTTTTCGAGTTACTAACAATTTCGACAGGTTTTTAGATGTGATTTTTAAAAAAGTGAAAAGGTACCTAACAGCATTGTTTGAAGTTCTGGGAATGTTTGTTGGCACTGCTTGAGGGCAGACGACGGTGACCTATGACCAAAGCAACACAGGTTCAGGTACAGGTACATTTACAGTACCTGTAGGCGTGACTCAATTGACTGTTGAGTGTTGTGGAGGAGGGGGAGGAACTAACCTGAGGATTGCAAAAGGCTTTCTATAATCCTTCATCTATCAATTGTGAAACATCCTCGTTTTACTTCGTTTCGCTCCTCCCTCCTGCTACCTCCAAGGGGAGATACACCACTAAATCGATTTTTTGCTCGGAACTAGAATAATAGCAACCAAATAACTTTAAGCCAAATATTCGTCCATAAGTTTGTTAATATGCTTACCTTTAAACCCTTAGCGGACAAGCAAGGCGTGGTATAAACCGCTAAGGATTAAAAAATCTAACGTCTATTGTTGGTCATGGAGTTTATCGAGAGCTAACAGTCATCAGTCGCCCTCGATACAACGCTCATTTCGACAAGCTCAATGCATCGCCTATCGTCCCGCCTCTCGGTCTCCTTTGTCTAACGTCTATTGTCTAATATCCAACATCCTACCGTCTTAACATCTTACCTCTTAAAATCTTAACATCCCCCTCCCCCATCTTTCTCCAATAAATTCAAAGAAATTGTAAACAAATCACCATATTTGCAAAAAATATATACCATGTCAAAGATTACCACACTTAGCGAGTTTATTTTACTAAAACAACAGGACTTTCCATACGCAACAGGTGAATTAACGTCCATACTACAAGATATAACAATTGCATCTAAAATTGTAAATAGAGATGTTAATCGTGCTGGATTAGTAGATATTCTCGGTGCACAAGGCAATGAAAACGTTCAGGGAGAGCAACAGCAAAAACTGGACGTAATGGCTGATGAAGCATTTATTCGTGCATTTAAATCAGGTGGTGAAGTTTGTGGTATTGCCTCTGAAGAGCATGAGGATTTTGTTGCTTTTGATAGTGAAAAATCAAAAAACGGGAAATATGTAGTTTTATTTGACCCTTTGGATGGCTCATCAAATATTGATGTAAATGTATCAATCGGAACCATTTTCTCTATTTACAGACGAGTTTCTCCAATTGGTACAGTAGCCACTAAAGAAGATTTTTTGCAAAAAGGGACTAAACAAGTAGCGGCAGGATATGTGATCTTTGGATCGTCAACTATGTTGGTTTATACCACCGGGAAAGGAGTGAATGGATTCACGCTCGACCCAAGCATTGGTGAGTTTTGCTTGTCTCATCCGGATATTAAAACACCTGAAACAGGCAGACTTTATGCTTTGAATGAAGGAAATTTAAATAGATGTGACCCTGGATTAAAAGACTATGCTGAATATTGCAGACAAGATGACCCAATCACAGGAAGACCCTACTCAGGAAGATACATCGGTTCGCTTGTTGCAGATTTTCATAGAAATTTACTAAAAGGTGGTATTTATATTTATCCCACAACTAAAAATCACCCAACAGGAAGACTAAGACTGCTGTATGAGTGTAACCCTTTGGCTTTTATAGTAGAACAAGCTGGAGGATTAGCCACAGATGGACATACTAGAATAATGGATATTCAACCAACAGAGCTTCACCAAAGATGTGGTTATTACATAGGCTCCAAACAAATGGTGGAAAAAGCGATGAGCTGTCTTACAGGAGGGTTTTAGACTCTATCGATTTTTTCCAAGAATACTAAAATTTTTATTAAAAAGAATGAATTCAAAGTCATTTTGAATTTTTTAGAATAATTTCGTATCTTTGCACTCGCATTAGATTTACTGGGGCTGACTTGGATTTGACAGCAATCGTAGATGGTTAGTGCAAGCATGTCGAGCCATGTGGTGAGTCTCGTTAAACTCTGGTCACAAACAATAATTGACAATACGTCATACGCTCTCGCTGCATAATCTTGCCCAAGGCAGATTTGCTTAATCCACTCCGAAGAACAGTAAGAGGGACGAGTTTTCCGCCAGGTCTTCTGCCTTAAAAGACTTGGATCACGGAAAATCAACAAATTAAGGCTGGTTTGCGGACGACTTCAGAAAGCAAATGAGAAACCTAGAAGTTAAGCCAAAAGTAGGGTGTTGATGTCCAGCTCAGGTCGAAAATTTAATCATCAACTAAACATGTAGAAAGCTAGTCGTTTCATTGTTTGGACGAGGGTTCGAACCCCTCCAGCTCCACTAATTTAATCTAAAA
>SKGS01000033.1 GCA_007117355.1 Lishizhenia sp.
AATAGGGTTTAATGTCAATCCGCTGCTTGTTGCAGCAATTGCCCTTGAAGCGACATTCAATGCGCGGTTGCGACTGTTTGTTACATTTTGAGCTTGTTCCTGTCCTCTCGGCCCGTAAAAAACCGCAAATCCTTCTTCTTCAAATAAATCAGCATGTTCAATGTTTCCAATATTGTTTTGTTCCCACTCTTTCTTTCCAGTGTAAGGATTGAACAAATAAATTTTTCCTTCTGCTTGTAAGAAAAAACGATCCATATCTTCCAAATAAATGAAATTCACATTATTGCTTTGAAGTAGTCGGAAAGAAATATTGCGGAAATTCACATTTAAACTCAAATCATTGATGTCCCAAATAATCTTTCCAGTCCGAATGTCAAAGGATTGCATTCCGTCAGGTGTTGTGATAATCAGACTTTTATTTTTTGGTAAATAAAATCCATTATCGGCGTATCCAGAGCCTCCTCGTTCTTCACGGTTCCATATTTGTTTTTTATTCACCAAATCAATCGCTGAAATTTGATACCGTGCTGGCATTAGTAGATTGCCTGTAGTATATCCAAAAACGAGTGCGATGTTTTCTTCTTCAATTACAATAACATTACTGGGGTTATTGACAATATTGCCTATTCTGTGTACCCGTTCATCCCACTGAGTTACGCCATTCCGAGTATTTATTCTCGATATTGCTGTATGTTGTTTATTTAACATGCTAGCTGGCTGTCCCACGATAATAAGCGATTCGTTATTAGGAGAAATAACGGCATTTTGAGTAGGAGTGACTTTTAGGTTTTGCGTATAACTTTCTTCAAATGTGTTTTTTACATTTATGCAGGATACAGGCAATAATAGCATTAACAATGCTGCTAATTTAAAAGGATTTCTAGTCATGTTGTTGTATTTTTTAGTTCAAATGTAAAGGATTAACTATTGGATAAATGCTAATATGTAGCAGCTCACCTTCAAGAAGTGTAAACGTAACCGGATAGTGTATTTACGGTTGTTAATAGAGGGAATACAATTGTTTTTGAGGGTGTTTGTTTCAAATAATTTCGAAGAAAGTTATTTGTTTAAATTGGTTCTACTGTTATTTTAATGGGTAGGTTCGTCGGCAAACTCAACGCGCAATTGTTACAGGAATCGGTTGTCAAGAAAGGATGTAAACGTTTGTTTTTCTATGGATTAACTATAGCTTATAAAGTTAAACCCCTTCACCCTGTAAGGGTGTAATACTTAAACGAAGGACAAGGACCTTCGCTAGGAATGAATTAAAGAATTAGTCCCGAAATCCCGCCTAGGCAGGATTTCGGGACTAATAATAGGGGGTGGTGCTACTTATCGTAAACATCGGGTTTCACCCAATGTTTGCATATGTAGTCCTTTCAGGACAATTTTTCGACTTAGCTTGGCGACCAATTACATGGTCTTGATTTGCAACCACTTAAAGTAAAATTCGACAGAATTTATTATGAAATAGTAACAATACGTTGTTTTGACTTTTGACAATGATTTTAATTGATTCCACTAAACTCATGGTAGAACCTTTAAATTTTATTGTTTAATAATTTTTTGTTCTAAAACCCTACCTTCTTCTAAAACCATTGAGATGATATATACGCCAGATGCTAGATGATCCAAGTGAATTTTAATAAAATCACTGTGGTTTTCATACTTAGCATGTACAGTGCTACCATAAATAGTTTGTATTTTTATCTCTGTGAAAGGAGTGGGTGACGAGATGAATAATATTTCATTGAATGGATTAGGCCAACAATTTACTTTAACTTGGTCATAATTTGTTACAGAGACGTCTGATTCACAAATACAATCTTCGTTAAATAGCCCTGATTGTCCGGAATTATCAATACAAGGTGTTAACGGAATAGCATCTCCACCAAAATCGCCATTACAATCTTCAACACATGCCGCTATACCTGTGTTTCCTTCAACACAGTCATCGCATTCATCAATAAATGCATCTCCACCTAAATCGCCATTGCAATCTTCAACGCAAGCTACAGCTCCTGTATTTCCGCCCACGCAATTATCACATTCATCAATAAAAGCGTCCCCTCCAAAGTCGCCATTACAGTCTGCTGTACAGGCTTCTTCGTTTGTGTTTCCACCAACACAGTTGTTACATTCGTCAGTAAATGCATCCCCATCTATATCGCCATTACAGTCAATATAGCACGCTTCAATTCCTGTGTCTCCTCCAACACATTCACCACATTCGTCAATAAAGGAAGAACCATTTATTGTTCCTGAACAATCAGTTACAGGAAGACTGATTAAACAGCTTTCTCCACCAATGTCTAAGATGAAATTTGCTAACCCGACACCAGAAGGAACTCCACTTATTGCTAAGTTTAAAGTGCCATCTCCATCACTCAAGTCTCCATCATCCAAAGTTGCAATTAAACCAGTTACCCCTGTTGAGTAGTAGTTCGTTGCATTATAGTTACCTCCATTTGCTCCACTGTAAGTAATGTTTATACTAACTCCATCCGCCTCTACTCCATCTGATAGCGTTCCAATTAATTCTACTTCTTGACAATTAAGCTCCTCTATCGTTCCTGATGGTAGGCTTCCTCCATAAACCAAAATGGCACCCCTGTTTCCTGCAGCCCATCCTTTATTGTTATTTGCAAAACATACCGAATTAATTGCGTTGGTAATATTTGAAGGTACTTGTTCTAAAGTCCAATCATTACCTGAATTTATAGTGCTGAAAATAACCCCGTTGTTACCAACGACCCAGCCAGTATTTTCATCCACAAAAAAGATGTCATTTAATTGTGATGTAGTTGCAACGTTTTGATTAAACCAACCGCTACCATTTGTTTTTCTTATCATACCTGACCCACCAGTTATCCAGCCATTGAAAGGATCAATAAAAAATACAGATTTTGTGGAAAGGGGAAGCCCTGTACTTTGCAAAGACCAACTATTTCCTCCATTTATTGTTCTTCTCAATTGAGTTCCTCCTGTAACCCAACCTGTATTTTCATCTAGGAAGAATAACTTTGAGTATGAAATGGTTGTGTTTCCTGGGTCTTGAGAAATCCAGGTAGTACCTCCGTCAGTTGTTTTAACGATTTTGTCTGGATGTCCAGCGGCCCAACCCGTATTTTCATCAATAAAGAAAACAGTATTTAATGTAGAGAAATTTCCTGTCCCTGATGTTTGTGCTGTCCAACTTGTTCCCCCATTGATAGTTTTTCTAATCATACCATTAGCACCTACAATCCAACCAACATTTTCGTTTATAAAATATACCCCATTGAGGTGATTATCTGTTCCAGGGTTTAATTTAATCCAATTGATTCCGCCATTTGACGATTTAAAAATGGTTCCATTATCTCCAACTACCCAAACTAAATTTTCATTCATGAAATGAACATCACGCAGTATTTCATTGGTTCCAACGGTTAACGTATTCCAATTTTCACCTCCGTTTGTGGTTTTTTGCATAGTACCGAAAGACCCTGCAACCCACCCGGTATTTTCATCTGTAAAAAAGACAGACGACAAGTTGTTTGAAGTTCCTGATGATTGAGAAGTCCAATTATCTCCTCCATCTGTTGTTCTCCAAATATTTCCATTACTATCAACTATCCATCCTTTTGTTTGGTTTACAAAATGAACTGACCTGTAGTTAGCAGTTATTATTCCTGTGCTTTGTGAAGTCCATGTATCACCACCATCTACAGTTTTTCGAATAGTTCCATTACTTCCAACAAACCACCCTGTGTTTTCATCCACAAAACAAACATCATTTAATGCTGGGAATCCACTAACAGAAGGGCTTTGATGTTCCCAGTCTAGGCCTCCATTGGTGGTTTTTCTAATTCTTCCCGAAGTCCCAACTGTCCAACCTGTATTGGCGTCAATAAAGAATACTGAATTGAAATTGGATAATACACCAGAGTCTTGTTCTGACCAAGTTTCACCACCGTCATTAGTGGCTAAAATATGCCC